>NZ_JAEKDC010000043.1:0-21150 GCF_016405645.1 Pseudomonas sp. MF5691 | reverse complement strand
CATGGCCGATGCATTCCTTATCGGCGCTTTGGTGAAGGGGTGGGGCGAAGTCTCCCACGGTCTGTACTGGCTAGAGTCAGATGCTGGCTTTTAGTCCCACCACCCCTACAAGTCTAACCATACAAGCGGGCTTGCTCGCGAAGACGTCGGCCCAGCAAACATTGATGTTGACTGACCCACTGCTTTCGCGGGCAAGCCCGCTCCCACAGGGGATGTGCATCAGGGCAAAAGCTTGGGCCACACCACAAATCAGAGGTGGGAGCTGGCTTGCCTGCGATGACGGTATACCAGCCGCCAAAAATAGTGGCTGAACCGCCGCTATCGCGAGCAAGCCCGCTCCCACAGGGGATGTGCGTCGGAGCAAAAGCTTGGGCCATACCACAAATCAAAGGTGGGAGCTGGCTTGCCTGCGATCGCGGTGTGCCAGCCGCCAAAAATAGTGGCTGAACCGCCGCTATCGCGGGCAAGCCCGCTCCCACAGGGGATGTGCATCAGGGCAAAAGCTTGGGCCACACCACAAATCAAAGGTGGGAGCTGGCTTGCCTGCGATGACGGTATACCAGCCGCCAACAATAGTGGCTGAACCGCCGCTATCGCGGGCAAGCCCGCTCCCACAGGGGGTGTGCGTCTGGGCAGAAGCTTGGGCCACACCACAAATCAAAGGTGGGAGCTGGCTTGCCTGCGATGACGGTATACCAGCCGCCAACAATAGTGCCTGAACCGCCGCTATCGCGGGCAAGCCCGCTCCCACAGGGGGGGGCTCTGCCGGGCATAGAGTTTTGGCCACACCACCGTTCAAATGTGGGAGCTGGCTTGACTGCGATGGTGGTGTGTCAGCTAGCAGAAATGGTGCCTGAACTACCGCTATCGCGGGCAAGCCCGCTCCCACAGGGGGGTTCTGCCGGGCATAGAGCTTTGGCCACACCACAATGCGAATGTGGGAGCTGGCTTGCCTGCGATGGCGGTGTGTCAGCTAGCAGAAATGGTGCCTGAACTACCGCTATCGCGGGCAAGCCCGCTCCCACAGGGGGGGGCTCTGCCGGGCATAGAGTTTTGGCCATACCACAATGCGAATGTGGGAGCTGGCTTGCTCCCACCGGGGATAGTGGGCAGGTCTAGAAGTCGTACTTGACGCTGGTCATCAGGTTGCGCGGCGCACCATACATCCCATGGTTACCGGCATAGCTGAAATACTCACGGTCAAACAGGTTGTTGAGGTTGACCGACGTACTCAACTGCGGCGTCACGTCGTAGCGCAGCAGCAGGTTGGTGATGGCGTAGCTGCCCTGGCTGAATGTGTGCAGGTCTTCGCCAACCTTGCTCTGCCAGTTCACCCCGCCGCCAACCGTCACTTTATTCAAGGCCCCCGGCAGACGGTAAGTGGTGAAGGTTTTCAGGCTCTGGCGCGGCAAGGTGGTGACGATGCGTTTGTCGTCGGCATCGGTACTGACCGCATAGGCGTAGCCCGCGGAGGCTTGCCAGCCTTCAGCCAACTCACCGTTGAGTTCCAGCTCGACGCCCTCGGTAGTGGTGCCCTTCTCGTTGCGATAAGTATTGCCGCCCGGGGTGTCGATCCAGATCGCGAGGTTGTCCTGTTCCAGCTTGAACAGCGCCAGGCTGGTGTTGAGTTTTTCGTCGAAGAAACTGCCCTTCAATCCCAACTCGTAGCCCTTGCCTTCCATGGGTTCCAGGGCCTTGTTGTTGATATCGCGCACCCAACTGGCCTGGGGATTGAAGATCTTGGTGTAGCTGGCATAGGCCGACCAGTTGTCGGTCAGGTCATAGACCACGCCGGCATAGGGAATGTACACGCCGGTTTCCGACTCATCGGTGCGGGTGGCGACACCGCCGTAGGGGCTGTCTGCGGTTTCGCGCTTCCAGTCGATGACACGGCTGCCGAGGATCACGCTCAGGTCGTCGGTCATGCGCAGGCGGGTGCTCAGGTAGGCGGCGTATTGGCTTTCATCCACCGAGGATTTGCCGGTCACCGGGAAGTCCGGCTTGGCCGAGTGCCCGTCCCAGTTGAACAGGTTGTCGATGGCGCCCGCCGGGGAGCCGGAATACGCGTAGTTCCAGCCCCCATGGCTGGGCACGTTTTCCTTGTACTTGGACAGAGTCACGCCGGCGATCAACTCGTGCTCGCGGCCCAGCAGGTCGAACGGCCCGGTGGCGTACAGGTCGAGGTTGTCCTGGCGCGGCGTACCGGAGAAGCGCACCGGCAACTGCGTGGTGCCGCTGCCATCGCTGTTGAGGCTGCCGTTGACGTAGTTGAACACCTCATCGAACTTGTTTTGCGAATGGGTGAAGTCGGCCTTGGCGCTCCAGCCGCTGTCGAACTTCTGCTCGATGGAGGTAAAGAAGCTGGTCTGCTCATGGTCGTTATAGGACCAGGCCGGCGCGGTATTCAGGGAGCGGCTGAGGTTGCTGCGCGAACCGTCGGTAAAGCGCGTAGGTAAACCGGAGCGCGCCGGGGCATCGACGTCGGTACGCAGGTAGCTGAAGCCCAGGGTCAACAAGGTGTCTTCGGTCAGATCGAATTCAGTGATGCCGTACAGCAATTGGGTCTGCTGCTTGTAGCGGTCGACCCAGGCATGTTCGGTCTTGTAGTCGGCCACCACGCGTCCGCGCACGTTGCCGGTTTCGGTCAGCGGGCCGGACACGTCGAGGCCACTGCCGTAGCGGTCCCAGTTGCCCGCTTCAGCAGTGACACTGGCCCGCGCCTCGGCCGTCGGGCGCTTGCGGATCAGGTTGATGGTGGCCGAGGGGTTGCCCATGCCGCTGATCAAACCGGTGGCGCCGCGCACCACCTCCACCCGGTCGTACATCGCCATGCTCTGGGTGTAGTTGTCCATGCGTGTAACGGTAGGCACGCCGTCGATTTCGAAGTTCTGGATCTGGAAACCACGGGAGAAATAGCTATCGCTTTCCGACCCCAGACCATCACGCAACACGATGATGCCGGGGGTGGCATCCAGGGTATCCGACAGGTTGGTCAGGCGCTGGTCATCCAGGCGCTGGCGGGTCATGACGGTCAGCGATTGCGGGGTTTCCCTCGGGGTCAGGTTCAGGCGGGTGGAGCTGCTGGACGACTGCGTGGTGTAGGAACCGGTGCCTTCGGTGGTCGACCCCGGCGCCTTGCCGGAGATCGACACGGTACCCAGTTGCAATGCGCCGTCGGTAGGCCGGGGCTCCAGGGAATAGTTACCGCCACTGCCGCGCACGGCTTGCAACGAGCTGTTACTGAGCAGGATCGCCAGGCCGCTGTCGAGATCATGCCGCCCTTGCAGGCCCGGGCTGGTCTGCCCTTGCGTGAGCGCGGCCGGGTAGGACAGCAGGATCTGCGCAGCCTGGCCAAACTGGTTCAACGCGCCGGCCAGTGAGCCTGGGGCAATATCGAACTCCTGCTGTGGCGCGGCCATGGCCCAGGCCGGCGCCAACAGCAGCGGCGCAGCCACGCCGAAGCTGGCGATGCCACGGACGACGGCAACGGCCAGTGATTTTTTCAGTGTTGCCCGGATGGTGCGTTGCGGGTGCATGCCCTGTTCCCCAGATAAGTGAGTGTCTGGGGATATAAGTCTCGTGAGATTCGGAAACGGACCACCTGCATGCGAAATAAATTCATACCTGCGCCCGCCGCGGTTTCAACGTCACCCATAAGCGCGTGAAATGCTGCACATCCAGCTTGAGGGTCTGTTGCAGCGCCACCAGAATGCGGTCGGTGTCGGCCAGTGGATAGGTGCCGGACACCCGCAGTTCGCGCACGCTCGGGTCACAGTCCAGATGCCCGCGCCGGTAGCGGCTCAGTTCCTTGAGGAAATCTTCCAGACGCAGGCCCTCAGCGACGATCATGCCGCGGCTCCAGGCCAGTTCGCCGGAGCGCTGGGGGCGCCGCGCCAGCAGGGTCTGCGGGTCAAAGCTGATGATTTCGCCGGGTTGCAGGCTCAGGTTGCGCGCTGGAATCTGCGCCGCCAGCGGCTGCTGGTCAGCCCCCAACTGGGTAAAACCCTCACGCTGGCGCACGCTGAAGCGCCCGCCTGTGACATGGATCAGCCCTTCGGCGGTTTTCACCCACAGCGGGCGGGCGTCCAACGGGTTGGGCAGCACCATGATCTCCCCGCGCAACAGATGGATCTGGCGCTGGTCGGGGCGGTAATTCACATCGACGGCGGTGTCGGTATTGAGCTGGATTTCGCTGTTGTCCGCCAGTTCGATGCGCCATTGCTCACCGACCGAGGTGCTGAAATCGCTGGTCCAGGGTTGCAGCAGGCCGGCGTCCCGGGCGGTCCACGCCACACTGCCGGCCGCCAGCAACAGGGCCAGGTTTTTAATCACCCGACGCCGGGATATCGCCGGCGACAGGGTGGCGCTGACCAGCGCCTGATGTGCCGGGTCGCGCACCTCGTGCATACGCTGGAAAAATCGCTGGGAATGCTGCCAGGCCTGCTCGTTGAGCGGATCCAATTGGCGCCACGCCAGCCACTGGGCGCGGGTCTGTTCGGTGACATCCGGCGCCTGCAACTCCAACTGCCAGTGCATGGCCTGCTCGGCGGCTTCCAGGGTCAGGGGCAACGAATTCATGGGCGCTGGCTGTCGAGCACAATGCACTGGGCGCCGGCCTTGACGATGTAGCGCTTGACCGTGGTGATGCTGGTGCCCAGGCGCTCGGCAATCTCGCCGTGGCTCAAGCCGTCGAGTTGCGACCAGAGGAAGGCCTGGCGCACCGGTAATGCCAGGCGGCTGAGCACTTCGTCGAGGGCCATCAGGGTTTCCAGGAGCAGCCACTGCGTTTCGGCGCTGGGCGCCACGTCTTCCGGTAACAGCGCCAGGGCTTGCAGGTAGGCCTTTTCCAGCTTTTGCCGACGAAAGTGATTGGACAACACGCTTTGTGCGACTTTCGCCAGAAAGCTGCGGGGCGCCTGGACTTCAAGGGGTTGGTTCTTGGCCAGAAGACGCAGGAACGTGTCCTGGGCCAGGTCGGCGGCGCTCTGCGAACAGTTCAGGCGACGCCACAGCCAGTGCTGCAGCCAGCGATGTTGCTGCTGATACAGCGTGGCCAGGTCAGTAGGGCTTGTCGCAGGGGTCGGGGGCATGGAGGGCGCGCGCAGAAGTTAAGCCGTAAATGATAACGGTTATCATATGCTTCATGGCGCAATGCCTGCAAGTGGCATACGACTGGTAGGGTTCGCTGGCCCCTCCCCTATAGGAGGCGCCAGCGAGGAGCATCAATCTTCCAGCGGTTGCGGCGCGTGCTTGCCAGGCTTGGCTTTGGCGCCAGGCTTGCTCGGTGCCGGGGCGGCGGGTTCAGGCTCGGCGGGGGCGGCGGCTTCTTTTTCTGCCATGGGCATCTTGTCGACAGCCGCAAAGAACTCTGCAAGGTCAAGGGTATCGGGTGGCACGGTCTTTTCGACTTTCTTCTCACCGTCCTTGCCCACCAGGATTACTTTGGTGCCGGCACTGGCCCCCAGCTTCAAGGCGCGGATCAACGCATTGGTGTCCTGGGCGCCGAGGTCCTTGCCGTCACGCTGGCCGACGGTGCCGATGCTCGTGTAGTTCACGGTGTAGAGCACCATGTTGCGCTCTGTGAACTTCTGTTTGTTCTCAGGCTGTTCAAGATCTTTCTTGAGCTGGACCTGAGTCGGGTCTATGGAGCTGGGTGCAATCACGATCAGCGGGCGGAATTTGCCTTGATCCTGTTCCAGCGGGCCTCGGTTATCCGCAGCCAACAACGGCCCCGTAAACGCCATCAAGGTAGCCAGGGTCAGCGACCGGACGAGCATGCGTACCTCCTTCCAATTCCATGCAGAGTTTTTGAGTTTCATGTCTGCGACAGTCAATTTCAAGGATGATTCCTACGCGACTATCAGAAAGAGTAGGCCAGGACGCCCGTGACGCAAGGGCTCGAGGTGCTTCGAGGCTCATTGTTTCTTCTGATTGCCAAGGCTCACTGCTCGGGCCAATCCGGCCAGTGCCAGGCGAACACCGGGGCCACCTGCGGGTCGGCGTCCACCTGCGCCAGGGCCTGGGCGCATGCAGGGTGGGAGTGTCGCAGGACGTCGCGTACACCCTCCCAGCGGGACACCGCCGCCGCCATGATGCCCAGGGCATTGGGCAACCCCTGCGGGGTAAAGAGTTGCCCGGCAAATTGCTCGGCAAATACCTGCCAGGTCCGGTGCAGTTTCTGCTGGGTGCCCGCGATCAGTTGCGCCTGCACCGTCTCGTCGGCGTCGGCGAGAAAGCGTTGAGGGTAGTCGATGATGGTGATCGCCGAGTAGCAGTTGGCGGCGATATACACCAGGCCGCGAATGATCTGCGCACGGTGACCGGACAGCAAATCGCTGGCCGGATACGACAGGCCCAGGTGAATCAGGATCGCCGCGCTTTCCGTCAACACGCTGCCGTCGGGCAGTTGCAGGGTGGGGATCTGCCGCAGCGGGTTGATCTGCCCAAGGGCCTCAATCCCCGCCCCATCACCCCAGGGGCTGGCATCGACCTGCTGCCACGGCACACCGCAGCGTTGCAGGGCGATTTCGACGATGCATGAACCAGAACTTTGCGTGCCGTAGAGCGTGTACATGGGCATTGCTCCTGGAGACTCAGCGTCCAGAGTGAAACGTTTTCCCGGGGTTAAAACAAGCCCATCTGACCACCGACCAGGGTGCTGAAATCATCATCGACAAACGGCAGGATCGCATCGGCCACCGGCTGCAATTGCCGGGTGACGTAGTGGTCGTAGTCAATCGGCGCCTGGCGCACTTCCAGGGGCTCGGGGCCGTTGACGGTGATCACGTAGCGAATCCAGCCACCGTTCTGATACTGCCGTGGGCGGCCCTGGCGGTCGTTGTATTCATCCGCCAGGCGCGCGGCCCGCACATGGGGCGGCACGTTGCGCTCGTAGTCGCCCAGTTGCCGGCGCAGGCGTTTGCGGTAGATCAGCAGCTCATCGAACTCGCCACTGAGGGTGCGGCGCACGTAGTCACGCACATAATCCTGGTGGGGCTGGCGGTGGAAGATGCGCTGGTACAACTCCTGCTGGAATTGGCGGGCCAGGGGCGACCAGTCGCTACGCACAGTCTCCAGGCCTTTGTAGATAATCTCTTCACTGCCATCGGCACGGCTCACCAAGCCGGCATACCGTTTCTTGCTGCCCTCCTCCGCCCCACGAATGGTCGGCATCAGGAAGCGGCTGAAGTGGGTTTCGTATTGCAGTTCGAGGGCGCTTTGCAGGCCGAATTCGTTGTGCAGGCGTTCGCGCCACCATTGGTTGACGTGTTGTACCAGGTCCTGGCCGATGCGCGTGGCATCCTCCTGGGAATGGGCACTGCCGAGCCAGACAAACGTGGAGTCGGTATCGCCATAGATCACTTCATAACCCTGGGCTTCGACCAGCTCGCGGGTCTGGCGCATGATCTGATGGCCGCGCAGGGTGATCGACGACGCCAGCCGCGTGTCGAAAAACCGACAACCGCTGGAACCGAGCACGCCGTAGAAGGCATTCATGATGATCTTCAGGGCCTGGGACAACGGTGCGTTGTGCTCGCGCTTGGCCACCTCGCGGCCTTCGGAGACCCGCGCCACAATCGACGGCAGGCAATGCCGGGTGCGGGAAAAGCGCGCACCGCGAAAGCCTTCCACCGACTCGCTGTCGTCGGGGTGACGCAGGCCTTCGATGAGGCCCACGGGGTCGATCAGGAAGCTGCGGATGATCGACGGATACAGACTTTTGTAGTCCAGCACCAGCACCGACTCGTACAGCCCCGGCCGCGAGTCCATGACAAAACCGCCGGGGCTGGCCTGGGGCGGCTTGTCCCCCAGGTTGGGCGCGACAAAGCCCTGGCGATGCATCAGCGGCATGTACAAGTGGGTGAAGGCCGCCACCGAACCACCGTTGCGATCCGCCGGCAGGCCGGTGACGCTGGCCCGCTCCAGAAGGAACTTGAGCAGCTCGGTCTTTGCGAAAATCCGCGTCACCAGCTCGCAGTCCTTGAGGTTATAGCGCGCCAGGGCGGGCTTGTCCTCGGCGAACATGCGGTTGATCTCGTCCATGCGCTGGTAGGGCGTTGCGATCGACTTGCCTTCCCCCAGCAGGGTCTGGGCGACGTTTTCCAGGCTGAATGACTCAAAGGTCCAGGTCGCCGAACGCAGGGCCTCGATACCATCAATGATCAGCCGGCCGGCAGCGGCGGCGAAGTAATGGTTGCGGCTGCCGTGCTCGCGCCAGGCCATGGCCTCGCCGCCACGGCCGAGCAGCAATGGCACGTTAAGGCGTTGGGCATGCTCGTGGAGGACCCGCAGGTCGAACTGCACCAGGTTCCAGCCGATGATCGCGTCAGGGTCGTGTTGCCCCAGCCACTGGTTGAGGCGCTCCAGCAGTTGGGCACGGCTGTCGCAGTATTCGAGCTTGAAATCCACCGCGCAGGTTTTGTTCGGCGGGCCGAGCATGTACACCTGGCGCTCGCCACAACCTTCCAGGGCGATGGAGTACAGCTCGCCGCGCGCGGTGGTTTCGATATCCAGCGACACCAGCTTCAATGCCGGGCGGTAGTCGGGCGCGGGCTTCATCTGCGCCTCCAGCAACATCCCGCCCTCGCCGGGCGTGCCGTCAAATGCCACCGGCGCGGTGATGAAGCGCTCCATCATATAGCGCTCGGGCGGGCGCACATCGCCTTCGTAGACATCCACGCCGGCCTGGCGCAGGCGTTTTTCCAGGTCCATCGCCTGGCGATGCTGACGGGTATAAAGGCCCAGGACCGGGCGGTGGTGGAAGTCACACAGTTGCAGCGGGCGCAGTTCCACGTCGCGCTCGCCCTTGAGCACCCGTTGCGCGTGCTCGCGGTGGGCCAGCGGAATAAACATCACCGAAGGCTGTACCGGTAGACGGATATACCGCGGCCCCTGGTCGGTCGCCAGCCAGAAGCTGACCTCCGTGCCCGCCGGGGTGTCGCGCCAATGCCGGGTCAGGACAAAACCCTGCTGTAAATCCACCTTGCCGCACCTCAGGAATCGCTTTCAGGGCGCGATTCTACTCGGCATCCGCCATCAGGCCTTAATAGAAATTTCTGGCCTTCAGATACGTCGTACATCACAAGCCAGTTTGTAAAGCGCCATTGAGCTGACCCAGGGCGATCCACGGGTGGCCAAGCTGTCGGCGAGCATCGAGTTCTAACCGGCACTTTACTCAAGGTAGCAAAGGTCAAAGGTGGGAGCTGTCGAGCCCGGCGAGGCTGCGATGGCGGTGGGTCAGTCACCATCAATGCTGGTAGTGCCGCCGCCATCGCAGCCTCGCCGGGGCTCGACAGCTCCCACAAGGGATCGGCGGTGCCTCCAAAGTTGAGTCAACAGCATATGTCCAATGTGTGAGGGGCAGATGATTGGACAGTCCTGCCCCAACTGCGTAGTTTTCACAGACCGCGCACAAGGACTCTGGCATGGCCCCCGATCTCACTTCCATCGAGCTGTTCCTCAAGACGGTCAAGCTCGGCAGCCTGTCCCGGGCGGCCGAGCAGTCGCACCTCTCGCTGTCTGCGGCCAGCCGGCGCCTGTCGTTGCTGGAGCAACACTTCAAGGTCGCCCTGTTGCACCGCTCCTCCACC
Organism: Pseudomonas sp. MF5691; assembly: GCF_016405645.1. Classification (NCBI taxonomy): domain Bacteria; kingdom Pseudomonadati; phylum Pseudomonadota; class Gammaproteobacteria; order Pseudomonadales; family Pseudomonadaceae; genus Pseudomonas; species Pseudomonas sp. MF5691. Next base: position 11,560 of record NZ_JAEKDC010000043.1, on the reverse strand, counting down.
GGCGTCTCGCCCACGGCGGCCGGCGAGGTGTTGGCCGAGCATGGGTTGGCGATTTTGCGCGCAGTGGATGTGATGCACGCGGACCTCGCCGACTACGCCAAGGGCGCCACCGGCCGCGTGTGCCTGTATGCCAACAGTTCGGCGATGAGCCAGCAACTGCCCAGCCAATTGACCCAGTGGAACGCCCAACATCCCGGTATCCGCCTGGATATCCGCGAGGAGCGCAGCCGTGAAATCCTGCAGGCGGTGCGCGATGGCGTGGCCGATGTGGGCATCGTCACCACCCAACCGGGCGGCGAGGACTTGCGCTTTGCCCCTTACTGCCAGGACCGCCTGTGCCTGCTGGTGCCCGATGATCATCCATTCAAGATGCGCCATGCGCGCTTTGCCGATTTGCTGGGCTATGACTTCGTCGGCCTGGAGGACAACGCCGCCATCACCGCACTGATCACCGAAGCCGCCGCCGCGATTGGCATGCCGTTGCGCCTGCGGATCCAGGTGCGCAGTTTTGAAGCCGTGTGCCGGCTGATTGCCGCCGGGCAAGGGGTTGGCGTGCTGCCCCAGGGCGCGGTGCAGATCTTTCGCAAGGAAATGGCCTTGCGCTTTATCGAAATCGACGACCCGTGGGCCGACCGCCAGATGTACCTGTGCATGCGCCAGGAACAGCCTTCTCCTACAAGCCTGGAGTTATTCGACTATCTCGCTGCCCGCCACTGCGCCTAACCGCGAGCCTTCGAATTTTGCGAAGGCCACTTCCATAATCAGCAATTCCACCACCGTGGCACCTGTGCCAAGAATGTCCCCGCCTCACTGACAACAACAAAAACAGGAGACACGGCGTGTCCAATTCCACGACCAGCCCCCCCCATCGGATTGCCGTGATTCCCGGCGACGGTATCGGCCGCGAGGTAGTGCCCGAAGGCCTGCGCGTACTGCAGGCGGTCAGTCGGCGCTTCGGCATTGCCTTTGAGTTCGATCACTTTACCTGGTGCAGCGAACACTACCTGGCCCACGGCACCATGATGCCGGATGATTGGGCCGAGCAGATCGGTAGCCATGACGCGATCTTCTTCGGCGCCGTGGGCGCCCCGGACATCATCGCCGACCATACGGCGGTGTGGGAGTCGCTGCTGAAGATCCGCCGTCAGTTCGACCAGTACGTCAACATTCGCCCGGTGCGCCTGATGCCCGGCGTGCCCTGCCCGCTCGCCGGCCGTGTGCCGGGGGATATCGACTTTATCGTGGTGCGCGAAAACACCGAGGGCGAATACTCCAGCGTCGGCGGGCGGATGTGGGAAGGCACGCCGCGTGAGATCGCGGTACAGGAGTCGATCTTCTCCCGCGAAGGCGTGGACCGGGTGGTGGACTATGCCTTCAAGCTGGCCCAGCAGCGACCGCGCAAGAACCTGGTGGCCGCCACCAAATCCAACGGTATCTCCATCACCATGCCGTTCTGGGACGAGCGGGTGAACCTGATCGCCCAGCGCTACCCAGACGTCAAGACCGCCAAATTCCACATCGACATCCTCTGCGCACACTTTGTGCAGCACCCGGACTGGTTTGACGTGGTGGTGGCCTCCAACCTGTTTGGCGACATCCTCTCCGACCTCGGCCCGGCCTGCACCGGCACCATCGGTATTGCGCCGTCGGCCAACCTCAACCCCGAGCGGCGCTACCCGTCGCTGTTCGAGCCGGTACACGGTTCGGCACCGGACATTGCCGGGCTGGGCGTGGCCAACCCCATCGGACAGATCTGGTCGGCCGCATTGATGATCGAGCATCTGGGCAATGGCGACCCGCTTTACCAAGAGGCCGCAGCAGCCATTGTCTCAGCCATCGAGACGGTGCTTGCGCAAGGCCCGCGCACCCGGGAAATGGGCGGCAGCGCCAGTACGATTGAAGTGGGCGTGGCCATCGCCGAATGCATCGCCGGGAACAGGAGCTGAACATGATCAACGCACATTACATCGCCAACCAATGGCAGGCCTCGACATCCCTGGAAGACATCCCGGTGATCGACCCCAGCAGTGGCGAAACCTACTCCAGCATCGCCCGTGGCACCGCTGCCAATATCGAGGCCGCTGTCAGCGCCGCGCGCCTGGCCGTGGGCGAGACCTTCGACGGGCCATGGGGCTCGTTGTCGGCACTGGAGCGTAGCCGCCTGCTGGCCAGGCTGGGCGCAGCGGTGTTAGCGCATCACGAAGAGCTGGCGCAGATCGAGGCGCGGGACACTGGCAAGGCGCTGAAAGTGGCACGGGCCGATGCCACCGCCCTCGCCCGTTACTTCGAGTATTACGCCGGTGCGGCCGACAAGTTGCACGGCGAGACCCTGCCCTATCAAAACGGCTACACGGTACTGACGGTGCGCGAGCCCCATGGGGTGACCGGGCATATCATCCCGTGGAACTACCCGATGCAGATCTTCGGGCGCAGCGTCGGTGCGTCCTTGGCGGCAGGCAATGCCTGTGTGGTCAAGCCGGCGGAGGATGCCAGCCTGTCGTTGCTGCGCCTGGCGCAGATTGCCGCCGAGGTGGGCTTCCCGGCCGGCGCGATCAATGTGGTGACTGGCTACGGCTACGAGGCCGGCGCGGCGTTGTGCAGCCATCCGGGGATTGATCACATTTCGTTTACCGGTTCCACCACGACCGGCACGGCGGTGTCCAAGGCCGCTGCTGAGCGGCACTGCCCGGTGACCCTGGAGCTGGGCGGGAAATCGCCGCAACTGGTATTCGCCGATGCCGACCTGGACGAAGCCTTGCCGGTGCTGGTCAACGCCATTGTGCAGAACTGCGGGCAGACCTGTTCGGCGGGCAGCCGGTTGTTGGTGGAACGCAGCATCTATGAGGCCCTGGTGGAGCAACTCAGCCAGCGCTTTCGCGAACTGCGCACCGGGCCTTCGGCGCTGGACCTGGATATGGGCCCGCTGATCAACCAGAAGCAGCAACGCCAGGTACGTGAGTTCGTGCGCGAGGCCGAACAGGCCGGGATCACCGTAGCCGCCCGCGGCCAGGTGGTGGCCGAAGCCGGCAGTGGCGGTTACTTCCAGGAAGCAGTGCTGTTTCGCGATGTGCCGCCCGACAGCCGCCTGGCCCGAGAGGAGGTCTTCGGCCCGGTGTTAGCCGTGATGCCCTTTGACGATGAAGCCGAGGCCATCCGCCTGGCCAACGGCACCGAATTCGGCCTGGTCGCCGGCGTGTGGACCCGCGATGGCGCCCGGCAGATGCGCCTGGCGCGCAAGCTGCGCTGCGGCCAGGTGTTTATCAACAACTACGGGGCCGGCGGCGGGGTTGAACTGCCCTTCGGCGGCGTCAAGGCCAGCGGTTATGGCCGGGAAAAAGGCTTCGAGGCCCTGCTGGGGTTTACCACCTTGAAGACCATTGCGATCAAACACGGCTAAGCCATTACAACAACAAGAAAGGAGCACACTCCATGCGTCTAGCAAACAAAGTCGCCATCGTCACCGGCGCCGGCTCCGGGTTTGGTGAAGGCATCGCCAAGACCTTTGCCCAACAGGGTGCGCGGGTTATCGTCGCCGACATGAACGCCACCGGCGGCCAGCGGGTGGTCAATGAGATCGCCGCCAGCGGCGGCCATGCCCATTTCGTTGAGGTCAATGTGGCCAACGACGAAAGCGTGGGCGCGCTGCTGCGCGCCACCCTGGAGCAATTCGGCGCGCTGGATATCGTCATCAACAACGCCGGCACCACCCACCGCAACCGGCCGATGCTGGAAGTGGACGAGGCCGAGTTCGACCGAGTGTTCGCGGTCAACGTCAAAAGCATCTTCCTCAGCGCCAGGCATTTTGTGCCGCATTTTCGCGGCCAGGGCGGCGGCGTGTTCGTCAATATTGCCTCGACCGCAGCGATCCGCCCGCGCCCGGGACTGGTCTGGTATAACGGCAGCAAGGGTGCGGTGGTGGTCATGAGCAAAACCATGGCGGCGGAGCTGGGGCCGGACAATATCCGCGTCAATTGCGTGAACCCGGTGGTCGGCGCAACCGCGTTGCTCAGTGAGTTCATGGGCGTGCCGGACACCCCGGAAAACCGCCAGAAGTTCATGGCGACCATCCCCCTGGGACGTTTTTCCACCCCGCAAGACGTGGCCAATGCCTGCCTGTACCTGGCCTCGGACGAAGCGGCCTTTATCACCGGCACCTGCCTTGAAGTCGACGGTGGGCGCTGCGTGTAACTCAACGACCAAAGGGATCGGAGTCGATATGTGTGACTTACATAACAAGAACGAACCGAACACCAGGCAATTACTCGAAGGCCTGCCCAAGAACTGGGGCAAATGGGGACCGGACGATGAAGTCGGCGCCCTCAACTACCTGACCGAAGCCGAAGTACTGCGCGGTGTCGCTTCGGTGCGCCAGGGCAAGACCTTCACCCTGCAAGTACAGATCGGCCATCCGGGCGGTGACCCGATGTGGCCGGCGCGCAACCCGTCGATGCGCTTCAATACCCTGGATCACAGCCACTATCACTTCGGCAAGCAACCCGAAATGACCGGCGGCGCGGCGTATTGCGACGATGTGATCTTCATGCAGTTGCAAGGCTCGACCCAGTACGACGCCCTCGGGCATGCCTGGTACGACAATCAACTGTGGAACGGCTACGACGCCATGAGCACCGTCGGCGGCATGGCCAAGGCCAGTGTGCTGGCGATTGCCGAGCGCGGCGTGGTCGGGCGTGCGGTGTTGATCGACATGGCCCGCCATCGCGGCAAGAAATACCTGGGCCGTGGCGAAACCTTCAACCACCTGGACTTGCTGGCCGCCGCCAAGGCCCAGGGGGTGACCATCGAAAAACGCGACATCCTGATCATCCGTACCGGCTCCATGGGCGCGTTCTACGAGTATGGCAAGACCGAGTTCTTCAAGGACCTGGTGGAGCCTGGCCTGACCTACAGCCGGGAACTGGTGGAGTGGTTCCACGCCATGGAAATCCCCAACCTGGTGACCGACACCATCGCCAATGAGGTGATCACCGATCCGGTGTCGGGGGTGCAGATTCCATTGCATTGCGCGCTGATGCGCAACCTCGGCATCGCCTTTACCGAGATCGTGCTGCTGGAGGATCTGGCCGCCGATTGTGCCGACGACGGCCAGTGGAAGTTCCTCTACACCGCCGCGCCGTTGAAGATTGTCGGTGGCAGCGGCGCGCCGGTGAATCCGGTGGTGATCAAGTAGCTCACCAATCGTAGGACACGACCAGGGACGCGGTGCGCTCCTGGCCGTAATAGCAGCCAAAGGAGTAGTTGCAGGACGAGACGTACTCGCGGTCAAACAGGTTCTGCACGTTGAGGCTGGCTTCGGCGCCCTTGAATGTGGGGCTGACGCGGCTCAGGTCGTAGCTGACGGTGGCGTCAAAGACCACGAACGACGGGGTCTTGAAGGTGTTGGCCGAGTCGCCGTACTTCTTCCCGGTATACCGCGCACCACCGCCTACGGTCAGGCCGGCCAGGGCATCGCTGGCAAAGTGGTAGTCGGCCCAGGCACTGGCGCTCCACGGCGCCTGCGCCTCGCTGCGGTTGCCCTCGTCGCCGTAGTTGCTCTTGGTATAGATCGCGTCCAGGTACGACAGCGCACTGATCAACTCCACCTGGCCAAACCGGGCCTTGCCTTCAAATTCCACGCCCCGCGAGCGCACTTCGCCCTCCTGCAACTGGTATTCGCGATAGATCAGATCGCCGGTCAGGACGTTTTTCTGTTTGATCTGGAACACCGACAAGGTCAGCAGCGACTGGTCGTTGGGCTGGTATTTGAGGCCTGCCTCATACTGCTCGCCCTCCACCGGTTTATAGGCGCCGCCGCCACGCGCCGGGGCCAGCCGGCCGACGCTGGGCAGAAACGACTCGGCATAACTGACGTAGGGCGCCAGGCCGAAGTCGGTGAGGTAAGTCAGGCCGACGCGACGCGTGAGCTGCTTGTCTTTCTGCGACACCGTGCTGTGGTCCAGCAGGTCGCGATTGATCACTTCGGCCCAGTCTTCACGCAGGCCCATGGTGAGGATGAAACGGTCGAACTTGATCTGGTCCTGGGCATAGAGGCCGGTCTGCTTGACCGTGTTGTTCCACTTGGTGGTCAGTTGCGGCTGGCCAAAGGTGTGGTAGTTGGACGGCTGGTAGAGGTCGATGATTTCTGCGCCGTAAAGGTTGTAGCCCTGATATTTACGGGTGAACTCGCGGTGATCGAAGCCCACCAGCAAGGTGTGTTCCAGGGCACCGGTGGCGAACTTGGCCTGCAGGTTGTTATCGAGGGTGTAGGCGCTGTTGTGTTGGCGCCAGTCGAGCTTGGTGCGGCTGGCGCGGGTGTCGTCGGTGCTGCCATCGGGCAGCTCGACGAAGCGGTTCAGGTAGAAACCTTTGTAGCGGTCGTTGACGTCGGTAAATCGCGCGGTCTGGCGGTATTCCAGGTTGTCGTTGAAGGCATGGGAGAAGTCATAGCCCAGCACATACTGATCGCGAATATAGTTGTTCCAGTCGGAGTCGCCGAGGAAGGTATCGCGGTCGATATGCTGGCCTTTGGAGTTGCGGTACAGGGTGCCGATGGCCGGCAACGCCTGGTAGTCGGCCAGGGATTTGTCACGTTGGATCTGCGCATAGATCGTCAGGGCGGTGTCATCCGTGGGCGCCCAGGTCAGGCTGGGGGCCAGCAAGGTGCGGCTGTCGGTGGCATGGTCGACCATCTCGTTACCGTCGCGGACCAGGCCGATCAGACGGTAGCTCAAGGTTTTTGCCTCATCGAGGGGGCCGCTGAAATCGAGAGCGCCATTGACCCGGTCGTAACTGCCCACGCCGAACTTGACCTGGTGCCGGGCTTCAGTGGTGGGCCGCTTGGACACCAGATTGATCATGCCGCCCGGCTGGTTCTGCCCAAACAGCACTGAGGCCGGGCCCTTGAGCACTTCAATGCGTTCCAGGGTGTAGGGATCAATCTGTGGCGCACCACCGAGGCTGCCGGCGTAAGGCAGATAAGCGCCATCGAGATACAACAAGGTGGGCGCGAAGCCACGGCTGGTCAGCTCGTCGGCGATGGTGTTGCGGTCGGTGTAGCCGTTGGTGTCGACGCCTGGGGTGTAGCGCAGGGACTGGGTCAGGTTGCGTGCGCCCTGGACCTTGACCTGGTCGGCGGTGACCACGTTGACGGTCTGCGGGATCTCCAGGATCGGTGTATCGGTCTTGGTGGCCGTGGCGCTGCGAGTGGCCACATAGCCATCCACCTGGCCCCAGGCATCTTCCGCGACCAGGCCGGTGACGGTGGTGGCGCCAAGGTTCAAGGCGCCGCCTTCGGGCAGCAGGTACAGGCTCCAGGTGCCATTGTCGGTGACGGTCAGGCCCAGGCCGCTGCCGGTCAGCAAGTGTTGCGCGGCCTGCTCGGGGCTGTATTGGCCCTGCAACGCCGGCGCGCGGCGGCCTTGCAGCAAGGCCGGGCTGACCGACAGCGTGCGTCCGCTTTCCCGCGACAGCCGGCTCAGGCTATCGCCGAGGGCTGCAGCGGGCAGATTGAAATATTGCTGGGTGCTGGCGGCCGTATCGGCCAGGGCGGCCACGGGGTGGCCGACCACAGCCAGGGTTACGGCCAGGGTCAACAGGCAGGGACGGATCATCGAGGGTGCCATAGGGTGAGGATGCTCATTGTCAGGTTGGCGTTCCCTAACCTTGACTCGCGAGATCGGCGCCCCCCTCACGCTGAGTGAAAATAATTCCCATTGGCTGCTCAGCGCACGTCAATCAGGGTCAACCAGGGGCCGTAGTGACTGATGCGCAGAGGGAAGGTCTGGGCCAGCGACTCCAGGGTTTGCTCCGGATCATCCAGTGGGTACACGCCATAGACGCGTACTTTTGCGGCTTGCTCACTGACCCGCAGCACGCCCCGGCGATACGGCCGCAGGGCGTCGATCAGCAGGCCCAGGGGCTCATCACGGATATCCACGCGACCGTCGCGCCAGTCCGTGCGGCTGAGTACCGAGAGCGGTACCGGGCGCACATCGACATCGCTGAACCACGCCGCCTCCCCCGCCTCTACACGGCGCTGGCTGCCGCCGAGCGTGGTGACCTGGACGCTGTGCAATTGCACCGAGGTCAGGCTGCCGGTGGCCTCCTGGCGCACCATGAATTGCGTGCCCAGGGCCTGGACTTCGCCCTGGGCGGTGGCGATCACAAACGGCCGGCGCGGGTCGGCGGCGACGTCCACGAACACTTGGCCCTCACGCAGGCGCACCAGGCGACGGCTGTCACTGAAGTGGATGTCCACCGAACTGCGGGCATTGAGACTCAGGCGGCTGCCATCGGCCAAAGCGAAAGTCTTGCGCTCACCGGTGGCGGTGTGGCGGTCGGCCCACAGGCCATTGAGCGGCTGGGCGCGATCAAAGATCGCCGCACCGCTGACACCGAACAACACCAGGGCCAGGCCACCGCGCAGCACCTTGCGCCGCGATTCGGAATCCGGCGTCGCCAGGGCCTGGGTAACGGCGCGCAATTGGCCGGGACTGCGAGCTTCGACGCGCTGCAAATCAGCAATCGGCTGCTGCAGCAAACTGCCCACACGCTGCCAGGCAACGGTGTGCTGGGGGTTGGCCCGCAGCCAGGTTTCGAAGGCTTGGCGCAGCACAGGGTCGTCATCCCCAGCCTCAAGGCGTAGCAGCCAATCCACGGCGGCGCGAGTGGTGGCGTCCACCTTGGGGTAACTCATGTCAGGTCCGCCGACTCGGCCAGGCAATGCAGGAAAGCCCGGCGCAGATCGCGCTCTACCGTGGCCAGCGACACGCTCAACTGCTGGGCGATGACGGGCTGCGACAAGCCTTCGAGGCGATTGAGCATAAAGATTTGCCGGACACGCGGCGGTAGGCCGTTGAGCAGGCGGTCGATGCTTTCTAACGCTTCGCGCACCAGGGCCAGGTCTTCTTCCGAAGGGGTATAGGCGTGCGGCAACTGCGCCAGGCTGTCGAGGTAGGTCTGCTCCAACCGCTTGCGCCGCCAGAAGCTGAACAACAAGCGGCGCGCCACGGTACTGAGAAACGCGCGGGGCTCATCGAGTTGATGGAGCTGGCGCGCGTCCAGAATGCGGATAAACGTGTCCTGGGTCAGGTCCGCCGCATCTTGCGGGCACTTGAGCTGACGATACAACCAGGCGCGCAACCAGCGATGGTTGTCGTCATAAAGCGTTGCCAGAAGGACCTTGGGATCGGTAGGAGTAGACACGCGGGCAGCCAAGCACGTTAATGATAATTCATCTCATTATCTGCGCAGACTGCGGCTAAATGCAATTGCTTATCTACCCAGCGAAACCTCGCCCAAGACAGCTTGACGATACTGGCGTTAGACACGAGGGTCGCCCGATGTCTTGGCCGGCGTGGCGTACTGCGGTTTCAGGTGGCCTTGTTGATCGAGCAACCAGGCATCCATGATCTGGCGCACCACCGGGCCTGCCACGCGGCCGCCCGCCTCGCCGTTTTCAATCATCACTGAAATCACGATCCTGGGGTGCTCGGCCGGGGCGAAACCGACGAACAATGCGTTGTCGCGGTTGCGCTCGCGGGTCTTCAGGCGGTTGTAGCGCTCGCCCTGCTTGATTGCCACCACCTGCGCGGTACCACTCTTGCCCGCGATCCGGTACTGCGCACCGGCGGCCGACGCCCGGGCAATCCCGCGCGGGTCGTGCATCACCATTTGCATGCCGTGGTTGACCTGATCCCAGTCGCGCGGGTTCTTGAGGACGATATTGGGCATAGGGTTTTCGTCCGCTGGCGGCACGCCGTCGATGGTTTTAGCCAAGTGCGGGCGATTCCACACGCCCTTGTTGGCGATCAGCGCCGTGGCCTGGGCCAGTTGCAACGGAGTGACCTGCATGTAGCCTTGGCCGATGCCGAGAATCACGGTTTCACCCGGGAACCAGGGCTGGCGACGGGTTGCACGCTTCCAGGCCTGGGACGGCATCAGGCCGGCGGATTCTTCGAACATATCCAGGGAGACTTTCTGCCCGAGACCGAATTCGGCCATGTAGTCGTGCAGGCGGTCGATCCCCAGCTTGTGGGCCAGGTCGTAGAAGTAGGTGTCGTTGGAACGCATGATGGCGGCGTCCATATCTACCCAGCCATCACCACTGTGGTTCCAGTTGCGGTATTTGTGATCAAAGTCCGGCAGTTGGTAGTAGCCGGGGTCGAAGACCCGGGTCTGGGCGGTGACCACGCCGCTGTCGAGACCGGCGATAGCCACTTCCGGCTTGATCGTCGAGCCCGGCGCATACAAACCGCGCAGCACCCGGTTGAACAAGGGGCGGTCGAGGGAATCATGCAACGCGGCATACTCCTTGAAACTGATGCCGGTGACGAACGAGTTGGGATCGAAGCTGGGTTTGCTGACCATCGCCAGGACTTCGCCAGTTTGCGGGTCGAGGGCCACGACTGAACCGCGACGATCACCCAGGGCTTCTTCGGCGGCTTCCTGGAGCTTGATATCCAGGCTCAGGACGATGTTTTTGCCGGGGACCGGGTCGGTATGCTTGAGCACCCGCAGGACTCGGCCCTGGGCATTGGTCTCGACCTCTTCATAACCCACATGGCCGTGCAACTGCGACTCATAGAAGCGCTCGATGCCGGTTTTACCAATCGACTGCGTGCCACGGTACTCGACCGAATCCAGCTCCTTGGACTCTTTCTCGTTGATGCGCCCCACGTAACCAATGGAATGCGCAAAATGTGCACCCAGTGGGTAGTGCCGCACGAATTGCGGCTCGACATCCACGCCGGGCAGGCGGAATTCGTTGACGGCCAGTATGGCGATCTGCTCTTCAGTCAGCTCATAGAACAACGTCACGGGCACGAACGGGTGGCGCGCTTGCTTCAGGGCCTTGTCGAAGACGGCGCGGTCTTCGGCTGGCAGGTGCAGCAGAGCGATAATCGAGTCCAGCTCCCCTTTCAGGTCGGTAGCCCGTTCGCGGGTGATGGTCAGGTTGTAACTGGGACGGTTATCGGCAAGGACCACACCGTTACGGTCATAGATCAGTCCGCGGGTCGGAGTGATGGGCAGGACGTGGACACGGTTGTTTTCGGAGATGGTGGAGTGATAGTCGAACTCCACCACTTGCAGGAAATACATGCGGGCGGCCAGGGCGCAGGTGATGCCAAGCACCAGTATTGCGCAGGCCAGCAGGCGCTTGTTGACCAGACGCTGCTCTTTTTCGTGGTCTTTGATCGGTATGGCTTCGGGCATTTCTACAGCATCTCGTTGAATAAGGGCGATGCCGCATCCTGCGGTAGAAAAGTCGGTCCCTGGGAAAAGCTGCTGCACCATACCAAATATGACGAAACACTTTGTATTGAATTGACCGAAGGGTAATTGAGGTGGGTAGCGGCAGAGTTGCGGGTTAGTTTTTACGCGCGCCTTTTCGACCGCCCAAAACAAAACCCCAACTGCTTTCGCAATTGGGGTTTTGGAATTTAATCTTGACGATGACCTACTCTCACATGGGGAAACCCCACACTACCATCGGCGATGCATCGTTTCACTACTGAGTTCGGGATGGGATCAGGTGGTTCCAATGCTCTATGGTCGTCAAGAA
>NZ_JAEKDC010000042.1:0-22559 GCF_016405645.1 Pseudomonas sp. MF5691 | reverse complement strand
CCCCGGCATGGATGCCGGGGTAGCCGCGACACGGCCAGGGATGGCCGATCGCGGCGGGCCCACGGAGCAATGCCTGACTGCGGGCATGCCGAGCCTAGGCGAGGCACCGAGTGGTGGGGCAAGAGCGTTTTGCTTACTTTGGCGCTCTTCCAAAGTGAGCCGCCGTAAGGGCGGAACCCTAAGTGGCCGTAACCGCAGCAACGGATATGTACACATCCCGAAAAGAGAGTTGTGTAGCTAATCATGCCGCAATGGCAGACTGTCAGTCAGCAAATGTATTGACTAGCACTCCGTCATCGCGGGCAAGCCCGCTCCCCCATTAGACCGCATCAAGTCAGCGCAATGCGCGGCGCAGGACCTTGCCCACCGTAGTCTTGGGCAATTCCTCGACGCGAAACTCGACAAACTTCGGCACCTTGTACCCCGTCAGGTATTCCCGGCAATGCGCCAACAGCTGCTCCTGGGTCAGGCTGGGGTCGCGGCGCACCACGACAATCTTCACCTTCTCTCCGGTCACCCCATCCTCCACACCAATCGCCGCCACTTCCGCAACGCCCGGGTGCAACGCCACCACGTCTTCGATTTCATTGGGGTACACGTTGAAACCCGACACCAGGATCATGTCCTTCTTGCGATCCACCAGGCGGATGAAGCCCTGTTCATTCATCACCCCGATATCCCCGGTGGACAGCCAGCCCTCGGCATCCAGCACTTCGGCGGTTTCCTTGGGGCGCTGCCAGTAGCCCTGCATCACCTGCGGGCCGCGCACCTGCAGTTCACCCGGTTCACCGATGTCGGCGAGTTCACCGTCCTCGCGAATAAAGCGCACCCAGGTCGATGGCAGTGGCACGCCGATGCTGCCGGTAAATTCCATCTCGCGCATGCGCGAGATGTCGATAGGGCTGATGCTCACCACCGGCGAGCACTCCGTCAGGCCGTAACCCTCGATGATCGGCAGCCCGGTGACTTCCTTCCAGCGCTTGGCCACCGCGGTGTGCGTGGCCATGCCGCCGGCGATGACCAGGCGCAGGTCGGAAAAGTCCCGGGCGCGGAACTCTGCGTTCTCCAGCAAGCCGTTGAACAACGTGTTGACCCCGGCAATGCCGTTGAAACGCTCCTTGCGCAGGATCATCTGCACCCGCTTCACGTCCCGTGGGTTGGCGATCAGGATATTGCGCCCGCCCAGGCACATGAACATCAGGCAATTCACGGTCAGGGAAAAGATGTGGTACAGCGGCAACAACGTGACGTTGGTTTCCTGCTGGTTCTGGTCCAGTTGATCGCCCACCCACGCCTTGGCCTGCAACAGGTTGGCGATGATATTGCGGTGGCTGAGCATCACGCCCTTGGCATCGCCGGTGGTGCCGCCGGTGTATTGCAGGAACGCCAGTTCTTCACGCGCCAGCGGCACCGGCGTATGGGTCAGGCCCCGGCCCTGCTTGAGCGTCTGGTTGAAACGCAGCGCACCCGGCAGGTTGTAGGCCGGCACCTGCTTCTGCACTCGGCGCAGGATGAAGTTCATCGCCGCGCCCTTGAAGGTGCCGAGCAGGTCGCCGATGGCCGCAATGACCACGCGCTTGACCGTGCTGCCGGCCACAACTTTTTCCAGGGTGTGCGCGAAGTTCTCGAAGATCACCACGGTCTCGGCGCCGCTGTCCTTGAGCAGGTGCTTGAGTTCGTGGGAGGTGTACAAAGGGTTGACGTTGACCACCACCGCACCGGCAAGGATGGTGCCCAACAGACAGATCGGATACTGCAAGCAGTTGGGCATCATCAACGCCACGCGATCGCCCTTGCGCACGCCCTGGGCCTGCAGCCAGGCGGCAAAGGCGATGCCCTGGGCCTGCCAGGTGGCGTAGGTCATTTCGGTGCCGATGCTGACGTAGGCCACGCGGTCGCGGTATTTGTGCAAATGTTCGAGAAACACCTCGCGCAACGACGGGTAGTCCTCGATGCCGGCGTCGATGTCGCTGGGCACCCCAGGCAGATAAGCGTTCAGCCAGATACGTTCGGTTTGGTCCAGGCTTACAGCGTTCATCGCAGTCTCCTTATTGTTGTTGTACGGCTACTTTTCAATGATGGCGGTAATGCCCAGGCCGCCGGCGGCACAGATGGAAATCAAACCGCGTCCGCCACCGCGCAGGTGAATGGCCTTGGCCAGCGCCGCCAACTGGCGGCCACCGGTGGCGGCAAAGGGATGACCGCAACCGAGCGAGCCGCCATTGACGTTCATCCTGGCGCGGTCGATAGCCCCCAGTGGCGCCTCCAGCCCCAGGCGCTCACGGCAGTAATCGGCATCTTCCCAGGCCTTGAGGGTGCACAGCACCTGGGCGGCGAAGGCTTCGTGGATCTCGAAGAAATCGAAATCGGCAAAACTCAGGTTTTCGCGTGCGAGCATGCGGGGCACGGCGTAGGCCGGGGCCATCAGCAAGCCTTCGCTGCCGTCGACGAAGTTCACCGCGGCGGTCTCGCCGGTACGCAGGTAGGCCAGCACCGGCAGGCCACGAGCGGCGGCCCACTCCTCGCTGGCCAGCAGCACCACCGAGGCGCCATCGGTCAGCGGCGTGGAGTTACCGGCCGTGAGGGTGCCGTTCTGCCGATCGTAGGCCGGGGACAGGCTGGCGAGCTTCTCCAGGCTGGCATCGGCGCGCAGGTTGTTGTCGCGGGACAGGCCGCGATAGGGGCTGATCAGGTCGTCGAAGAAGCCGTTTTTATAGGCCGCGTCGAGGCGCTGGTGGCTGGTCAGGGTCAGTTCGTCCTGGGCCAGGCGCTTGATCTGCCAGCGCTTGGCCATTTCTTCGCAGTGCTCGCCCATGGACAAGCCGGTACGCGGCTCGCCATTACGCGGCAGCAGCGGCTTGAAAAACATCGAGGGGCGCACCTGCAACAGGCTGCGCAACTTGTTGCCGCTGCCCTTGGCGCGGTTGGCCGCCAGCAGCGTGCGGCGCAGGGATTCGTTGATGCCGATGGGCGCGTCGGAGGTGGTATCGGCGCCCCCGGCAACCCCCACATCAATCTGGCCGAGGGCGATTTTATTGGCCACCAGCAACGCCGCCTCCAAGCCGGTGCCGCACGCTTGCTGCAGGTCGTAGGCCGGGGTCTCGGCGGACAGGGTGGTGGACAGCAGCGACTCACGGGCCAGGTTGAAGTCCCGCGAGTGTTTGATCACCGCGCCGGCGGCAAACTCGCCCAGGCGCAGGCCGTGGAGGTTGTAGCGGTCCACCAGGCCTTGCAGCGCGGCCACCAGCAAATCCTGGTTGCTGTCGTGGGCGTATACCGTGTTGGAGCGGGCAAACGGAATGCGGTTGCCGCCGACAATCGCCACGCGGCGCGTCGGGGCGGGGCTGAAGCTGTAGTCACTCATGAACGACTCTCATCAAAACGCGAGGTCCAGATAAACAGGCCACGCATGTGGGGTTTGTCCCCGGCCGGATTGCGCACCTCGAATGCACGGCGCGGGCCGTCTGCCGGGGCATTCCACAGGGCGACCTGGCCGGGCAGGAAGATCGGCAACTTGAAATCGCAATGGGCCTCGGCCACGTCCAGCCCGCCTGGGGGTTGCTGGGCGGCCAGGGCGCGGCCCAGGGTCCACATGCCATGGGCGATGGCCCGGCGAAAACCGAACAGCCGCGCGCCGATCCGCGAGGTATGGATCGGGTTGAAATCCCCCGACACCTTGGCAAAACGCCGCCCCAGGTCCGCTGGCAACACCCAACGCTGGGTGCGCCGCACGCCCTCTTCGGGCAATGCCAGGCTGTCGCCCCATGGCTCGCCCACCGGGTTGGCGACATCGCGACGCAGGTACAGGCTTTCGCTTTGCCACACCAACTCGCCCGCGCTGTAAGCGTGGGTGGCAATACTCAAGGCCTGGCCCTTGGCATGGGCCACCCAGCGCTCGGCAAACACTTCCAGGCGTAGGGCCTGACCTTCCTGCAGGCGTCGATGTTGGCGAATGCGATTGGCCAGATGCACCATGCCGCTGGCCGGGTACGGAAAGCTCGGGCGCGTCAGCAACATCAAGTGCAAGGGGAACGCCAGCACATGGGGGTAGGACAGCGGCACCCCTTGCTCGCGCCGAAAGCCACAGGCCCGGCCATAAGCCGCAATAGCATGGGCGCTCAACTCCACCGCCGAGCGCACCAGGCGCTCCCGGGGCAACGTGGGGGCGCCTTCCAGCCTGGGTTTGCGCATCGCCAACAGGCCGTCCAGCAGCAGGCGATTGCGCGACGGTGGCGGGTCGATAATCTGCGTCACGTCGTCCATGCTCAGGCTCCCAACAGGCTTTGGCCACATACGCGCACCACCTGGCCGTTGACCCCGCCCGAAGCCGGGTGCGCCAGCCAGGCGATGGTTTCGGCGACGTCGATGGGTTGCCCGCCCTGGGACAGGGAGTTCATGCGCCGCCCCGCTTCGCGAATCATCAGCGGGATTTTCGCGGTCATCTGGGTCTCGATAAACCCCGGCGCCACGCCGTTGACCGTGACCTGCTGCGCCGCCGCCACTGGCGCCAGGCCCTGCACCAGGCCAATCACCCCGGCCTTGGAGGTGGCGTAGTTGCTTTGCCCCAGGTTGCCGGCGATCCCGGAGATCGACGACACGCACACAATCCGCCCACCGGCCTTGAGCCCCTGCCCTTGCAACAAGGCTTCACTCAACTGCAACGGCGCTTCGAGGTTGACTGCCAGCACACTGCGCCAGGCGGTTTCGGTCATCTTGGCGATGGTCTTGTCGCGGGTGATCCCGGCGTTGTGCACCACCACATCAAACGCGCCATGCTCGGCCACATAGGCCTGCAACTGCTGCTGCGCATCGGCGCCGGTGATGTCCAGCGCCCAGGCCTGGCCGCCGACGCTGCTGGCCGCCTGCTCCAGGGAGGGCAGCGCTTGCGGCACATCCACGCACACCACGTGCGCGCCGTCACGGGCCAGCACCTGGGCGATGGCCAGGCCGATGCCACGGGAGGCCCCAGTGACCAGGGCGCGGCGGCCGCTGAAGGGTTTGTCCCAGTTGATGGCGGGGGCGGCATCGACCGGTTTTTCCAGGCGCACCACCTGCCCCGAGACATAGGCCGAACGCCGCGACAGGAAGAAGCGCAAGCTGCTGTCCAGGGCCTGCTCGGCACCCGGCGCGACATAGATCAACTGCACGGTGATCGCCCGCCGCAGCTCCTTGGCCAAGGATCGCACCAAGCCCTCCAGAGCTCGCTGGGCGATGGCCTGGGGCAAGTCCTGGCAGTGTTCGGGCGCGGTGCCCAGCACCACCACCCGCGCGTGCGGCCCCAGGCGCCGGGCGTTGGCATGGAAAAATTCGTAGAGTTCGTCCAGTTGCTTGAGGTCGACCACGGCGCTGGCATCGAACACCGCGCCCTGGACCTTGACCGTGGACGGCGCCTTGAGCGTGGCGGCCTGGGCCGGCACGGTGTCGGTGGCCTTGAAGAGGCGCCGCACTTCGTCCGCCAGGCGCCCTGCCCCAGCGATAATCACCGGGTTGGCCAGGCCCTGCTGGCCGCTGCGGTGACGTTGCAGGGCCAAGGGTTGCGGCAAGCCGATAGCCTGGGCCAGACGACGGCCCCAGGCAGAATTAACAAAAGAAAGGTAGCTGTCGCTCATAAATCAATCCGTTTTCCTGACCTGCAAATCCAACCCCTTTTGGGAGCTGGCTTGCCTGCGATGGCGGTGGATCCGATTGCATCTGTGGCGCAGATACACCGCTATCACAGGCAAGCCCGCTCCCCCATTGAGCGCGCTCGTTTCTAGTTCACCGGGGCGTTTTCACGTTTTTTGCTGCTGGGTTTGGCCGCTTGTTCCAACGTTTGCTGGCGCTTTTGCAAGGCCTCCAGCAACCCGAAGTCCTGTGGGAAGTCATCCACCTGGATGCCGTGATCGGCGTATTCCACATAGCGCGCCAGCAAGGCGTCTTCGTCGGCGCTGATCAAATCCAGGGCGCGGGCCTTGATGCGCCAGGCGGTAAAGGCCGTGCTGCTGATCGGCATCGGGCCGAGGGTGCCTTGCTTGACCGCCGCCTTGAGCCGCCCTTCGATCAACTCCACCTGGGGTAGCAGGCGGAACGCCAGTTCGCCATAGGCCAGCTTGTCGACTTCCGGACGCGGGATGTAGGAATTGGCCAGCAAACGGTCGCGGCTTTCGCCCGGGGTCTGCACCAGCTCGGCCACTTGGGCCAGCAGGCGGTCGGAGGGTTTGCGCTGGGGAATGCCGAACGGGAAGCTCAAGCCACGCATCACTGCCGCAGCCGGCGTCGAAGGATAATTGTCGAGCACCTCGGCCAGGGCTTCATGGGCCCGCAACAAGGCATCCTGGGCCGACCAATGCACCAACGGCAGGTCGGCCTGGGGCCGGCCATCGTCCTCAAAGCGTTTGAGCACGCAGGACAGGATGTAGAGCTGGGACAGAATATCGCCCAGGCGCCCGGTGATGCTTTCCTTGCGCTTGAGCGCGCCGCCCAGCACGCCCATGGAAATATCGGAAATCAACGCCAGCACCACCGACAGCCGATTGGCCTGGCGGTAGTAGGACGCCAGCGCCGGATCCGTCTTGGCCGGTACGCCAATCAGCCGTCCGCCTGTCAGGGAATGCACTGCCGCACGTACGGTGTTGGCCAGCACAAAACTCAGGTGACCGAACATGGCGCTGTCGAACTCGAGCAACGCCTGGCGATTATCAGTGTTGCGCGCCGCTTCCATTTCTCGGAATACGTAGGGGTGGCAACGGATCAGGCCCTGACCGTAGATGATCAGGCAGCGGGTCATGATATTCGCGCCTTCCACCGTGATCGCGATGGGGCTTTGTTGATAGGCACGGGCCAGGAAGTTGTTGGGCCCCATGCAAATACCCTTGCCGGCGACGATGTCCATGCCATCGTTGACGATGATCCGCGCACGCTCGGTGACGTGGTATTTGGCAATCGCCGAGATAACCGAGGGTTTCTCGCCGGCATCCAACGACGCCACCGACACTTTGCGTACCGCATCGCAGGCATACAGGTGCCCGGCCATACGTGCCAGGGGCGCCTGCACCCCTTCAAACTTGCCAATCGGCAGGCCGAACTGCTTGCGCATCGCCGCGTAGGCCGTGGTACCGCGTACCGCCACCTTGCCCAGGCCGACGTTGGCCGACGGCAGGGAAATCGCGCGCCCGGCGGCCAGGCATTCCATCAGCATGCGCCAGCCGTTGCCCACTTGCTCGCGGCCGCCGATCACCCACTCCAGGGGGATAAACACGTCCTTGCCGGTGGTCGGGCCGTTCTGGAACACCGCATTGAGGGGCCAATGGCGGCGACCACTGTTCACCCCGGGATGGGAAGTGGGGATCAACGCGCAGGTGATGCCCAGCGAGCCGGGCTGGCCCAGCAGGCCGTCAGGGTCTTCGGCGCGAAAGGCCAGGCCGAGCACCGTGGCGATGGGGCCGAGGGTGATATAGCGCTTGTCCCAGGTCACGCTGAAGCCCAGCACTTCCTGGCCTTCATGCATGCCCTTGCAGACGATGCCCAGGTCGGGAATCGCCCCGGCGTCGGAGCCGGCATAGGGGCTGGTCAGGGCAAAGCACGGGATGTCTTCGCCACGGGCCAGGCGCGGCAGGTAGTAATTGCGCTGGGCGTCGGTGCCGTAATGCAGCAACAGTTCGGCGGGGCCCAGGGAGTTGGGGACCATCACCGAAATCGCTGCCGCCGAGCAACGGGTCGACAGCTTCATCACCACTTGCGAATGGGCATAGTGGGAGAAGCCTTTGCCGCCATATTGCTTGGGAATGATCATGCCGAGGAAGCCGGCGTCCTTGGTGTACTGCCAGCCTTCGGGCGACAGGTCCTGCCAGACCTGGGTGGTTTCCCAGTCGTTGGCCATGTCGCAGAGGGTTTCTACTTCGTTGTCGAGAAAGGCCTGTTCTTCGGCGCTCAAGCGTGCCGGCGCGGCTTGCAGCAGGCGCGGCCAATTGGGTTTGCCGCTGAACAACTCGGCGTCCCACCACACGGTGCCGGACTCGATAGCCGCGCGTTCAGTGTCGGACATGGCCGGCATGATCGTGCGAAACAGACCCAGGGCCCTGCTGGTCAACAGCGTGCGACGCAGGGGCTTGATGCTCATCAGCAGCGCCGGTACCACCACCAGCAACGCCGCAACGCTCAGGCCAAACCCTGCAACCACATTGAACAGATAGCCGCCCGCCAACCAGGCCAGGCCAGCACCCAGCCACAGGGTGGCTGCCGCTTGTCGATACGCCAGGGCAGTCGCCACAGCGAGTCCCGCCAATAACCAGATAACCATGGAGATACCTCTACTTATTATTCAGGGCACGGCACGCACAGCAGCAGGTCGGTACGGCCTGCGACTGATCACCACACTACAAACTTGAAAAGCCAAATTCAAATTTTGTTTTGAAATTTTTATTTAATGTCTTTGCGAAATAATTCTCGGCCGAACGCGTCAGCCGAAGTGTTAAAGGGAGAAGGAAATCACCAGGGGTCGCGTGGGCGCCCCACAGGTGGAGCACCGGGTAAACGCAGTAGAAAGATGCGCTGACTACGCGTTTACCCAGGCACTACGCAGATACAACCCCAGGTCAGAAGGCGTAGGTAGCCGACAGGCTGACCACTTCGCCCTTGGCCTCGGATTTGCCATCCAGCGACGCTGCGCCAAGACGGTCAACGTTCTTGGTCTTGAGCTTGACGGTCTCCACAAACTGGCGGGAATACGCGCCGTCGATGCTCAGGCCCGGAATGGCGCGGATGTTGTAGCCAAAGCCCAGGGAAGCGAAGGTGCGATCCCCATCCGGGATACGCGGGTCACGGGTGGAGTTGCGGGTTGGGGTCTGGTCGAAGGCCACACCGGCACGCACGGTAAAGTCATCCGTGAGTTTGTAGTCACCGCCGAACGAATACATCCAGGTGTTCTTGTACTTGTACGGGATCGACACGATGGTGCTGCCATTGGACTTCAAGGTCAGCGCCTCGAAGGAGGACCATTGGGTCCAGGTCACACTGGCGCCCAGGGCCAGGCGGTCAGAGAAGTCGTGTACCCAGTCCAGGGACGCGTTGGCAGGGATATCCAGTTGCGTGGAGGCATTGGCACCGCCCGGATACAGTTTCAGCCCAGGGTAAGCCAACTCGACCAGGGTTTTACCGTCGACCACCGGGGTGGTCATCAGCCCTTCCGAGCCTGGATCGGCGTACATGTTGTACTTTCCCTCCAGCTTGTTCTTGATCTTGGCGTGATAGTTCAAGCCCAGGGTGTCCTGCGCCGTGGGTTTCCAGGTCATCCCCGCAAACCAACCCAGGGAGTTATTGTCGACTTTGACCCGCATCAAGGCGAAGCCCTGGCCGGCCGGGAACGGAATCATCCCGAAGTCCGGCGACTGCGCAGCAGCGGCATACAGATCGACGTTCTGGCTCACAAAGCCTTTGGTGTGCTGGAGAATCGCACCACCACCGATGGAAAACTCATCATTGACCTTGAACGACAGGGAGCCGGTCAGGCCCACGGTTTCGATGCGGGTGTCCACCGCGAAGTCGCGACCTTTCCAATCCTCATCCCAGGTTGTGCGCGCGCCCATCGGCACCACTTGGCTCAAACCAAAGGCAAAACGATCGTTGATCGGGATCACCATGAAGCCAGTGGGTACCCACGCTTCGAAGCCGCCTTGACCGCCATTACCGGTGCGAGGTGTCGATGTTAACTCGCCAGTATTGGGATCATAGACCGTGTTGGACGTCGGATTGCCAGCGTAGTCATACGCCGACCCTTTGTATTTGATGTCGATGTTTGCGTAGTTGATGGTGAACTGCGAAATGGTCTTGTCAATGAAAGCCATGGCAGCAGGGTTGTTGTACGCCGATGACGGGTCGTTCTTGAACATCGACCCCCCACCAAACGCCCGGCCCCAACCAGCAGTGTTTGCGGTTGGCGTCATGAAACCACCCGCCTGAACGGTTCCCGCTGAGGCGATCAGCCCGCCCAACAATGCCAGGCCTAACAACGCCTGGGCCTGCTGCTTCATATTATTCATGCGTCACTCCTTATTGTTTTTATTTGTCACAGCCGGTTGGACCGAACGGCTTTACCTCAACAGATGCCTCTGACGAGGCACCTGTTTTTCACCGGGTGATCAAGCCTATTTCCGAAGTGCCGGCATCAAGGAACAATGGTGACGCCGGTAGCGCCTACGTTCAGTGTCACCACCGTGCAACTGCCGCTAAGCGGCTGGTTGGTCGCAGCAAGAGTGATACTTGGAGACGGAGCTGGGGTTGAGGCCAGCGCTACATCGATAGCCGTAGGGCCGCAGTTGGTTGGAGGGAACGAAGTGATCGTGTAACCAACGTTGTAAGCTTTACCGGCACTTGTGCTGGTGGCTTCCAGCAACCAAGGCAAACCAGTGATATTGGGTAGGTTGCACAGCACGCTTGATCCTGGAGAGATAGTTACTTTGGTGATATCTGCCTTACCATCAGGGCGCACCTTGCCTTCGAATACAGCCTTACATGTTACGGGCTGCTGAAACGACGAAGGTGATTTAACAACAATGCTCCCAGTCGCCCCTGTAGTAAACGTCGCTCCAATTGGACTAAAAGACGCCGCACTGGCCATCGAAGCCGCGCCAAAGCACAGAGCAAACGAACTTACACAAACGAGGGTTTTCAAACTTTTCATTATTTTTCCTCACATGTATGGCGAGTCATTTCGCCGGGGTAATGGCCATGATCGAGAGGTCACGGAGAAACAGCAGAACTTCCCTTTCCAGCCAAATTTCAATTCATTTACCGCTACAAATTCGGGGGTTTACTCGACGACTTTGAACGTCGGCGGCATCTTGATCGACACGGTTTTGATCTTGCAGTCTTCGCCAATCGGCACATTGACCGCTTCCAACTTGCCGGTGGCGTTATCCCAGGTGCCTTCGGCAGTGGACGGGCCACACTTGCCGCCCAGGCCAAAGGCGTGCACATCGACGCTGATCTTCGACATGGAGCCGCTCCTGGCATCCCTGGCCACTAATATCCACGGCAGGTTGATGGCTTCGACGCGGCTGCACTTGAGGCCACCGTCAAACTCGACCTTGTCGACATTGACTTGCGAACCATCGGCCGCGACCTTGCCGGCCACCTTGATGGTGCAGTCGGCGCTGATCAGCGCGCCCTTGGAAAAGCTGATGGGGCCCTGGGCAGTGAAGGCGCTGCCGGCGGGTTCGATACGGGCGGCCTGGGCCTGGTGATAGGCAATAAGCCCCAGTGCAGCGAGCACGATATGCGCAGTGAACTTGGCAGGTGTTTGCATGGTGTACGTCCTTCCCTTGATTTTATTTTTGTTAGGGTCAAACAACTTTCTTGCAACTAAGCAGCACTCGAAACCGGCAAACCGTGGGCGATGAAAACCTGCGCGATACACAGATCCCGAGTGCGCCCTACAACAGTTAATTCACATTAGAAGGTGCTGGTCTTGCCGTACTTCTCCAGTATCTTCAAGCGTTTGGATGGCTGGATATTGGCCAGGGTGACATCCCCCGAATAATGCCGTAGTACCCGGTGATCCATACGCCGGCGCCATAAGTAAGGGATATAGGCCCAGACAATCATGCTGGCGTAGCCATACGGCAGTTGCGGCGATTCATCAAAGTGGCGCAACGACTGATAACTGCGAGTCGGGTTGGCGTGATGATCAGAGTGGCGCTGCAACTGGAACAGAAAGATATTGGTGACAATACGGTTACTGTTCCACGAGTGGCGCGGCGAACACCGTTCATAACGGCCGTTAGGCAACTTCTGGCGTTTAAGCCCGTAGTGCTCGACATAGTTCACCACTTCCAGCAACGAGAAGCCGTAGATGCCCTGGATCAACAGGAAGGGAATCACCGCCATGCCCAGCCAGGCGATCATCGCGCCCCACAACACCACGCTGTACATCCAGGCGCTGAGTACGCCGTTCTTCCAGTGCCACGCCGGCAGGCCGAGCTTGCGCAGGCGTTCGCGTTCCAGGTTCCAGGCCGAGCGCGCACTGAACCACACCGAGCGCGGCAGGAAGGCCCAGAAGCTCTCCCCCAGTCGCGAGCTGGCCGGATCTTCCGGGGTGGCAACGCGTACGTGATGGCCACGGTTGTGTTCGGTGTAGAAGTGCCCGTAGAAGGTCGGCGCCAGGGTGATCTTCGCCAGCACAATCTCCAGCAGGCGCGGCTTGTGCCCCAGTTCATGGGCGGTGTTGATCGCGATGCCGGTGGCAGCGCCGGTGGACATGGCCATGCCCAGGTAGGTAAACCCACTGACCTCACCGTGCAACTGCACCCGGGCCGTCAGGAAGCTGGCGGTTTGCGCCATCCAGCTCGAAGGATCGAGGGAGGCGGTAAGTTGCAGCAGCCCGCCGCTGATCATCCAGTCGATGCCGCTGACGGCCAGCCAACCGGTGATCACCACCGAGGAAATAACGAACAACACCCCGGTGTAGACGATCCAGCGGTAGTACTTCTGCGATTCAAGGCCGCTGACAGCGGATTCCGGTGGGTTGCTGACGTCTTCGCCGAGCAGGCCGTCGATCAGCGGGATCAGGCCGAAAATCACCAGTACACCGACCCACCACAGTTGTTGTACGCCGGTAGTGATGGCCAGGGCGCCGGACAGCAGCGGGGTCGCCAGAGGCATGATGCCGAGCCACCACAGGTGGCGCTTGCCGTCGGTCCAGACGTGGGGGGCGGCCAGGGTCTGATTCATGGCAACCTCCGGGCGCACTGCGCGGCAGAGAGTGAGAGCGAAGCAAAAGAGGCAGAAAAGCGGTTCAGGCGGCACTGAAGGCCACTTGAAACAAACCATGCGATAAAAGGCGTTTTTTTCATTATTTTATTCGCTCTTAGGCATTTCAAAAATCATTTCAAAATAAATATTGAAATATTTTTTTAAATAAATAGCGCGGAATCGATAGGTCGTCAACTACTTTTTCGGGGCCTTTTTTACGTGACCGGCCAGTCTCTTTTTCATCCGTTCGGTCAGGTGTCTAGGGCAAGCGTTAGCGACTTTCGACCACGCCGTGGGGTTCACGATTATTTACTCGCCAGCGCAAACGGCGGGTGCAACACCGTGGCGCTTGCCACCGGCTTGCTGCGCTTGGCCACCTGCTCGACCAGTGCCGCCACGCGCTCGGTGGCGGTGATTGGCAGCATATGGCCACGGCCTTCGACCAGCTGCAGCTTCAGCCCTGGCACCTTGTCTGCCAGGGCCTGGCCGTGCTTGCGGAAGTCCAGCACCTTGTCCCGCGAGCCATAGATCAGGCCGATGGGCAGGCGCAGTTGCGGGTAGCGCTTGACCATCTCGGGCAGGTAATCGTTGACCAGACTGATTTCGGTGGAAGCGGCATAGAAGTTATCGGGGCGCATCCCCAGCAGGCCGCCGCCACGGGTGGCGAAGTCGGCCGGCGCCGGGTCGGGAGCGAACACGCCCTTGACCACCGCACCACTGCTGAGCATGCCGATGGGCACCGTCAGCGTGCGCGACACCCAGCGCCGCAGCCAGGCCGGGCGCACCGCCAACGATAGAAACACCAGGGGGAGCATGCGCTGGGGATGGGTCAGGGGTGCCACCAGCACCAACCCGGACACCGCATGGGGATGGTCCAGGGCCAGGGCCAGGGAGATCGCCCCGCCCAGGGAATGCCCCAGCACCAGGGGCTGGCCCAGGTCCAGGGTCTGGATAAAGGTCGCCACTTGCCGGGCCTGGCTTGGCAGGTCGGCACCGGTGCCTTTGCGGCGGGTGGAATAGCCTGAGCCGGGTCGGTCCAGGGTGATCACCCGAAAGTGCTCGCGCAGTTGTGCGGCCAAGGCATAGGTCAGGTTACGACTGCTGCCCATCAGGCCGTGGATCATCACCAGCGGCGGGCCCTTGCCCTCGTCTACATAATGAAAGCGCTCGCCATCCACCTCCAGAAAGCGCCCGTTACTTGGAACAGCCGCTTCGATACGGCGCGTCATCCAGGCACTCAAGCCCCATAACGCCGCACTGGCAGCCATAAACACACCCGCAGCGACAACCCATTCGACAGCCATAGCTCGGTCCTCTGCTTCCCTGCTGCTGGCGATCCGACCGATATTGGTCAAGACCTCAGCCATCGTCCACACCCTGGACTTCAACTGCGTGCGTCAAGCGTTCGTCCGTCGGACAAATCGCACATAAAGGACAAGGGTCTAGCGTAGACGACATTTTCAGGTAGATTATTTAAAATCTTTTTTAAAATAATAAATACAATTTTTCTTTGCAATGGTGTTCTATCTAAAAGCCAAAACAAAAAAGGAGCACATCCGATGTCAACACCCGTAAGGCGCCCACAGCCCACGAGGGACACCCTATGAATGCCTCTACCCAGCCAAGCGGCCCGGCAGATTGCGTCGATATCGCGATCATTGGCTCAGGCTTCGCCGGCCTGTGCATGGCGATCAAACTCAAGCAAGCCGGGCTCGACGACTTCTTTATTGCCGAACAGGCCGACTCCCTGGGCGGCACCTGGCGCGACAACCACTACCCGGGCTGCGCCTGTGATGTGCAATCCCACGTCTATTCGTTTTCCTTTGCGCCCAACCCCGACTGGACCCGCCAGTTCGCCCCCCAGGCGGAAATCCGTGCCTACCTGGAACATTGCGCACAGCGCTTTGAGTTGGCGCCGTACCTGCGTTTTGGCATGGGCCTGCAACAGGCGGTGTTCGACGAGCAACTGCAACGCTGGCAATTGCAGTTCAGCAATGGCCGCCGCGTCAGTGCACGGGTACTGGTGTCGGGGATGGGGGGACTGTCCCGCCCGGCACTGCCGGATATTCCGGGGTTGGACAGTTTCAAGGGCAAGCGCTTTCACTCCCAGCACTGGGACCACGACTATTCACTCAAGGGCAAGCGTGTGGCGGTGATTGGCACCGGCGCCAGTGCGATCCAGTTCGTGCCGCGTATCGCCCCCCACGTGGCGCACCTGGACCTGTTCCAGCGCACCCCGCCGTGGATCATGCCCAAGCCGGACCGCCCCATTTCAGGTTTTGAGCGCTGGGTGTTCAAGCATCTGCCGTTCACCCAGCGCCTGGTGCGCGGGGCTTTCTACTGGGCCCTGGAAGGTCGGGTGGTGGGCTTTGCGCTGCACCCGCGCCTGATGAAAGTGGTGCAGAAAATCGCCGTGCGCCATCTGCACAAACAAGTGGCGCGCCCTTCCCTGCGCAAAGTCCTGCGGCCGGATTACACCATCGGCTGCAAGCGCGTACTGATCTCCAACGACTACTACCCAGCGCTGTCACGCAGCAATGTCGAAGTGGTCACCGACGCTGTACTGCGAATCGAGGCCGACGGGGTCGTCACCGCCGATGGCATCAAGCACCCGGCTGATTGCCTGATCTTCGGCACCGGGTTCCAGGCTACCGATCCCCTGCCCCGCGACTGCATCATCGGGCGCGGCGGCATTGACCTGATGGAGGCCTGGCGCGATGGCGCCCATGCGTACAAGGGCACCACCGTGCCGGGCTATCCGAACCTGTTCCTGATCGTCGGGCCCAACACCGGGCTGGGCCACAACTCGATGATTCTGATGATCGAGGCACAGGTCACCTACATCCTCGATGCCCTGCAACAGATGCGCCGCCAGCAAATCGCCACGGTCGAGGTCAAGCCAGCCGTGGAAAGCGCCTACAACCAGCAAATCCAGGCAAAACTCCAGCGCACTATCTGGAACACCGGCGGCTGCCGCAGTTGGTACCTCGACCCGCGCACCGGCAAAAATACGACGTTGTGGCCCGGCTCGACCTGGCGCTTCAAACAGGTCACCCGCCAGTTCGCCCTACGCGATTATCAGGTCACGCCACTATTGACCGGCGCCACACCGCGTCCCGTCGCGCCACCCCATGCCACCGCAGAAGGAAGCCTGTCATGAAGTCATTCAATGGCCGCGTGGCGGCCATCACCGGTGCCGCGTCCGGCATGGGCCGCGCCTTGGCCCTGGCCCTGGCGCGCGAGGGTTGTCACCTGGCCCTGGCGGACAAGAACCAGGCCGGCCTGCAACAAACCGTGGAGCTGATCCAGCGCAGCAGCCTGGCGCCGATCCGCGTGACGTCAAGGGAGGTGGATGTTGCCGACCGCCAGGCCATGGAGGATTGGGCCGCCAGTTGCGCGGCAGAACACGGCCAGGTGAATTTGATTTTCAACAATGCCGGGGTGGCCCTGTCGAGCACCGTGGAAGGTGTGGACTACGCCGACCTGGAGTGGATCGTCGGCATTAATTTCTGGGGGGTGGTGTACGGCACCAAGGCCTTTCTGCCCTACCTCAAGGCCAGCGGCGAGGGGCATGTGGTCAACACCTCCAGCGTGTTCGGCCTGTTCGCCCAGCCCGGCATGAGCGGCTACAACGCCACCAAGTTCGCGGTGCGCGGCTTTACCGAGTCCCTGCGCCAGGAGCTGGATTTGCAACGCAGCGGCGTCTCGGCCACCTGCGTGCATCCCGGTGGGATCCGCACCGACATCTGCCGCAGCAGCCGGATCGACGCGAACATGACCGGGTTCCTGATCCACAGCGAACAACAGGCCCGCGCCGACTTCGAAAAACTGTTTATCACCGACGCCGACCAGGCCGCCAAGGTCATCCTGCAGGGCGTGCGCAAGAACAAGCGCCGCGTGCTGATCGGCCGCGACGCCTACGCCCTGGACCTGCTCGCGCGCTGGCTGCCGGCGGCCTACCAAGGGCTGGTGGTGTTCGCCAGCCGGCGCATGGCACCGAAACAGCGCAAGGCCCTGCCACCCTCCCCCCTCTCTGAACAGGAGTCGCCATAATGCTGCCCATTCGCCGCGACCTGCGTTTTACCCTGCCTGCCGAACGCATCAAGGACTGGCACGAGCAAGGCCCGTTCATCACGCACTTTTTCAATGCCCTGTCGTTGCTGTTTCCCCAGGGCGAATTGTTCTTCATGGACAGCGTGCGCCACTATCGCCAGCGCATCGACGACCCGGCGTTGAAAAAGGAGATCCAGGGTTTTATCGGCCAGGAGGCCATGCACAGCCGCGAGCACGTGGCCTACAACGAGCTGCTTCAAGCCGCCGGTCTGCCGGCCCACCTGCTGGACCGCCGCTTGAAATTTATGCTCGACCTGCAAAAGAAGCACTTGCCGCCGTCCTTCAACCTGGCGGTGACCATCGCCCTGGAACACTACACGGCGATGCTCGCGGAAATCCTGCTCAGCGACCCCACGCGTTTTGGTGATTCGCTCAAAGGCTACCAACAGATGTGGTACTGGCATGCCCTCGAAGAAACCGAGCACAAGGCCGTGGCCTTTGATGTGTGGAACAGCGTGATCAAACCAGGGCCCAAGCGCTATCTGCTGCGCACCGGGACCATGCTGTTCACCACGGTGTTTTTCTGGCTGGTGGTGTTTGATTTCCACCTGCGCCTGCTGATCGCCGATCGCCGCGCGGGCGGGCATCTGAAGGGTTTCTGGCGGATGCTGAAGTTTCTCTACGGGCCCAAGGGCGTGTTCCCGCGCATGGCGCGGCCGTGGCTGCAGTATTTCAAGCCGGGGTTTCATCCATGGGATCACGACAACCGGGCACGCTTGGAGGGGATTGATAAGCTGGTGGAAGAGATTGAGCGCACCAACGGCGCGGCAGGTGCCTATACCTGAGCCGTGGTGAGGGGGGCTGTGGCGAGGGGGCTTGTCCCCTCGCCACAAGGGTGGATTCGGTGGTCAGACCGTGCGGGAAAACTGCCCCTTCTGCTGCCCACCCAGGTACGCATCAAACGCCATCGCCACGCTGCGCACCATCAGTTGCCCCTGGGGCAGCAACTGCACCCCATCGTCCTCGACATGCAGCAAACCATCCGCCACTTGCTCATCCAACTGTGACAACGCCTGGGCAAAGTATTCGGTAAAGCGGATCGCATGCCCCGCCTCGACCCCGGCAAAGTCAATGCGCCCATGGCACATCAGGCCGTTGATCACGTCCCGGCGCAACACGTCATCGGCGTTCAGGCGGTAGCCGCGCTGCACCGGCAACAACCCGGCGTCGATCCGCGCGTAGTACTGGGACAACTCCTTGACGCTCTGGCTGTAGCTGTCGCCCACCTTGCCGATGGCCGACACGCCCAGCCCGATCAGGTCGCAATCGGCATGGGTCGAGTAGCCCTGGAAATTGCGCTGCAAGGTGCCATTGGCCCGGGCCAGGGCCAGTTCGTCGTCGGGCAAGGCAAAGTGGTCCATGCCGATGTACACATAACCCGCTTCGGTCAGCCGGCGAATGGTCAACTCCAGCAGCTCCAGCTTGCGCTCCGGCGGTGGCATGTCTTCGGGGCGGATCATGCGCTGGGCGCGGATTTGCGTGGGCAAATGCGCGTAGCTGTAGGCCGCCACACGGTCCGGGCGCAGGGCAATCAGCTTGCCCAGGGTCACGTCGAAACTGGCCACGGTCTGCAATGGCAGGCCGTAGATCAGGTCCACGCTGATGGACTTGAAGCGTGCCTGCCGGGCGGCCGCGACCAACTGCACAATCTGCTCTTCGCTCTGCACGCGATTGACCGCCGCCTGCACATCGGCATCAAAGTCCTGCACACCAAAACTCAGGCGATTGAAGCCCAGCCCGCGCAGGTTATGGATGCGTTCCACGCTGATGGTGCGCGGGTCGACCTCAATGGAAAACTCATGGTTGTCGCTGGTATCCAGGCTGAAGCCCTGCGCCAGGCTTGCCATCAACTCGGCCAGTTGCGCATCGTCCAGATAGGTCGGCGTACCGCCCCCCAGGTGCAACTGGGTCAGGGGCCGCGTGCGGTCGAACAGCGCGGCCTGCATCTGGATTTCGCGCTTGAGGTAGCTCAGGTACTCCACGGCGCGATGGGTCTTGCGCGTGATGATCTTGTGGCAACCGCAGTAGTAACAAAGGCTCTGGCAGAACGGTATATGGATGTATACCGACAAGGCCTTGGGGGCCACCCCATGGTTGCTGGCCGCTACTGCCTGCCGATAGTCATCCAGGGCAAACGCCGAATGAAACTGCGGCGCCGTCGGGTACGAGGTGTAGCGCGGCCCCGGGCGGTCGTATTTCTGCACCAGGGCCCGGTTGAACTCAAACGCTTTCATGGTCGATGGTCTCATCGTTGGAGCAAGGGGGAACCGCGCTGCCTGCCCGGTCAAACAGCGCGCAGAGGGCTTCGACCCGCTGCCGGCCCGCAGGCAGCACACAGAGGAAGCGCTCGGACAAGTCGATCAGGCCGTCCTGGTGCAGATGCTCCAGCAACGGCCAGATCGCCGAAAAGTAGCGGGAAAAAATCACACCATAACGGCGCTCCAGCGCCTGGATATCCAACTCCAGGTCACAGGCCAGGCGCTCCATGACATGCTGACGGATCTGATCGCCCGCCTCGCAGCGCCAGCCGCGGGCGGTGGGCAACAGGTCGCTGTCCAACTGCTGACGATAGCGCGCCAGGTCGTCGGTGTTTTGCGCATACAGGTTGTCGAGCTGGCTGATGGCGCCCAGGCCAAAGCCGATATGGTCGCAGTAACCATGACGGGTAAAGCCCTGGCAATTGCGGCTCAGGCGTCCGTGTTCCTGGGCCAGCGCCAGGTCATCGTCAGGGCGTACGAACTGGCCCAGGCCAATGTAGTGATAACCGGCAGCTTCCAGGTGCTGGAAGGCGATCGCGCGCATCGCGCACTTGTCGGCATTCGACGACAGCGCCCGCGCCCGTTGCTGCTGGTAGCGCCGGGGGGCCTGGGCATAGTCGAACACTTGCAGGCGGTCCGGCTCGAGGGCGATCAGGCTGGCCAGCTTGGCTGCAAAGCTGTTGCAGGTCTGCCAGGCGTGGCCATACCCGAGGTCGACATTCACCGAGCGAAAGCCCAGGGTGCGCGCCGCGTCGATCAGCGACTGGATGGGCGCCGGGTCTTGATAGCCGGCCACCGAAGGTGTGACGTCGCTACTGGCATCCGACACGCCGATATTGATGTGATTGAAGCCCAGTTCACGCAGGCGGCCCATGGTCGCCCAGTCGGTGTGCAGCGGGTCGAGGTCGAGGCTGTAGTCACCCTGGTCATGCTCGAGAAAATGCAGGCGACTGCGCAGGTGCGCCATCAACCGCTGCAGGTCGGCCATCGCCGGGGTAGCGCCGCCCAGATGGAATTGATCCACCGGCTGGCGCCCGCCCACGTGGCAACCGACCAGGTGGATTTCCTGCTCCAACGCGTCCAGGTAGTCATCGGCCACCAGGCCCGCCGGCCATTGCAGGTTCAGCGCCAAGGGGCGTTGGCGCTGGCGACTGCTGCGCATGGCGCGCAACAGGTCGAGGGAGCCGATCCCCGTATGAAATTTGCCGATGTCGACCTGGCCCTGGTCCAGCACGCTTTGGTCACGGCGCAGGCGCCACTCGCGGGCGGGATGAATGACAGTGAGCATGACGGCCTCCGGGTCTGGCTACGGTGGATCATTGTGCGGTGCGACCGGACAGCGCACCTTGATATGCATCAAGGCCAGGGAATACGAGGGGGGTTACCAGGTGATGTAAAACATGCTTTTGGCCAGCAACACAATGGCGACCATATGGCAGAACAGGCTCAGATGAACGAAGCGCAAATAGGCCGCGCTGACCCGCCCACGACGCATCAGCCACACCGTCAGCAAAAAATGCATCAGCACACTGGCGGCGAGGATCAACTTGAGGGTCAGCAAGGCGCCGAATGCCGAACTCGATGGCGCCGCCAGCACCGGCAGATAGCGCAACCAGACCATGCCGATACCCGCGCCGAACAGCACCAGCAGCACCCACGGCATCAAGGCCCTGGCACGGTTGCCGATGCCCTGCTCCACCAGCAGCATGACGCGGGCCGGCAGTTGCTTGTGCACGCTGGCGAGGATCAGTACTTCAAAGAACACCGTGCCGATAAACATCAGCGCCGCGAACAGATGGGCCAGCAGAAACAGGAGATAGAGCATCAGCGCCTCACAGTGGGCCGGTCCGTATGGCGTGACTGTGCCCCAGGCCGGGGGGACGCTGCCTTGATGCGGGTCAAGAGCCCTGATAATCGTTGAAACATTTGCCCAAAGCCTTGTACGCCGGGCGTTTCAAGGCGTCTGCGACAGTGTGCCACAGACGCAATCGCCCCCTCGGCTGGTAAGGTGGCGACCGCCCCTGTGGCAGAACGTCGCAGATTATCAAGCGTGATCAACACCGGTAGACTACCCACCCTGCTTGTTCACCGCTTTTCAAAGCCTGACTGACCTGTTATGCGCAGCCGTCAGGCGCTTCACGGGACGCCCACTTCATGAATACGTTACTCACCCGCCGCAAGGTCCTCACCGGTATGGGCCTGCTGGGCCTGGGCCTGCTGAGCGGCTGTGACACCGGCCCCAAGCTGAATTTCAAGTACGGCAAGGATCTGAGCAACAAGATCATGGGCCGCACGTTCAAGCTCAAGAATACCGCCGGCGAAACCGTGACCCTGACTTCGTTTCGCGGCTTGATGCCGGTGGTGTTCTTCGGGTTCACCCAGTGCCCGGCCGTGTGCCCCACCACCCTGGCGCGCATGGCCCAGGCCAAGAAGCTGATGGGCCGCGACGGCGAAATCATGCAGGTGATCTTTATCACCCTGGACCCGGAACGCGATACGCCCGAAGTGCTCGACGCCTACGTCAAGGCCTTCGACCCCAGCTTCGAAGCGCTCTACGGCACGCCGGAAGAAATCGCCGTGGCCGCCAAGGAGTTCGGGATCTTTTATGAAAAGATCCCCGCAGGCGACACCTACACCCTGTCCCACACCGCCACCAGTTTTGTGTTCGACACCCGCAGCAACCTGCGCCTGGGCCTGTCGGCATCCCTTAACGCCAAAGAGTGCGCAGAAGACCTGCTCACCGTCATGGAGGTCTGCTAATGACTGCTGTCCACACCCTCAAGCGCATCGCCCTCGGCCTCTCCCTGCTGGGCCTCGCCGCCCACGCCAGCGCCCAGGTCCAGGTCAGCGATGCCTGGGCCCGCGCCACCGTACCGGGGCAGCATTCGAGCGGGGCATTCATGACCCTCACCGCCGACAGCGACAGCAAGCTGCTGAGCGTCAAGTCCCCGGTGGCCAAGGAAGTGCAGATTCATGAGATGAGCATGAAAGACGACGTCATGCGCATGGGCCCGGTAGATGCCGTGGCACTGCCGGCCGGCCAGGCGGTGAAGCTTGATCCCGAGGGTTATCACGTGATGCTGATGGGCCTGACGGGCCAGATCAAGGAAGGCGACCAGGTGCCGCTGACCCTGACGGTGGAAGATGCCAAGGGTGACAAGCAGACCCTCGAAATCCAGGCCCCGGCCCGCAGCCTGGGTAGTGCTGGTGGTCATCATATGAACCATTGATCCTGAGGGTGGGAGCTGGCTTGCTCGGGGTGGCCTTAGGTATCTTCTTCTGGGTATGTGTACATATCCGTTGCTGCGGTTACGGCCACTTAGGGTTCCGCCCTTACGGCGGGTCACTTTTGGAAAAGAGCCCCAAAAGTAACCAAAAGGGCTCTTGCCCCACCACTCGGCACCTCGCCTAGGCTCGGTGTGCCCGTCATCCGACATTGATTTGGGGGGCCGCCGCGATGGG
>NZ_JAEKDC010000041.1:0-22757 GCF_016405645.1 Pseudomonas sp. MF5691 | reverse complement strand
GTAACCCGGCAGGACGCCGGGTTAGCCGCGCTGGGCCATGGATGGCCCATCGCGGCGGCCCCCCAAATCAATGTCGGATGACGGGCATGCCGAGCCTAGGCGAGGCACCGAGTGGTGGGGCAAGAGCGCTTTGGTTACTTTGGCGCTCTTCGAAAGTGAGCCGCCGTAAGGGCGGAACCAATAGCCGCCGTAACCGCAGCAACGGATATGTACACAACCCCAGAAGAGAGTTGTATAGCTACCTATGCCCATCGCGAACAAGCCCACATCAATCGGTGCAGGTCTTTAAATTTCGCTCACGTTGACCCACCGCTCCTCCCGCGCCGCCAGCCGAAGCGCTGTCGCCAACCGCTCCACCTCCCATGCCGCTTCAAAATTAGTACCCGCGGCACCTTGCCCGGCCAGGGCCATGATCAACTCCTGCACTTCCAGGGTTTTCAGTTCGTTGTACCCCAACTGATGCCCCGCCGCCGGGCTGAACGCGGCATAGCCGGGCAGGGCGGGGCCCGCCAGTAAACGCTGGAACCCCTGTTCACCGGCGCGAAACAGGCGCAATTCATTCAATCGCTCCTGATCGAACGCCAGGGTGCCGTGTGTGCCGCTGATCTCGAAGCTCAAGTGATTCTTGTAGCCGTGCTTGAGCCAACTGCTGCTGACGGTGCCGCGTGCGCCATTGGCAAAACGCAGCAAGGCATGTACCTGATCATCCACCGCAATCGAACGCCACTCGGTACTGCCAGGGCTGGCCGGGCGTTGGGCGTGGACGGTCTGGCTGTCGGCGCACACCTTGCTCACATCGCCCACCAGGTAACGCGCCATCGCCAGCAGATGACTGCCCAGGTCCGCCAGGGCGCCGCCGGCATGCTCCACCTCACAGCGCCAGGACCAGGGCGACGCCGGGTCGGCCATAAAGTCTTCACTGAACTCGCCCTGGAAACTGATGATCTGCCCCAGCTCGCCCGCGTCGATCATCTGTCGCGCCAGGGCGATCATCGGGTTGTGCTGGTAGTTGTAGCCGACCCGCGTCACCACTCCAGCCTCGTAGGCGGCGAGGCGCATGGCGTCGGCTTGCTGCAGGCTGGTCGCCAGGGGTTTTTCGCAATACACCGCCTTGCCCGCCGCCAGTGCGGCCATGGCCATGGGGTAGTGCAGGTGGTTGGGGGTGGTGATAGCGACCAGGTCCACGTGCGGGTTATCAATCAATTGTTGCCAGTCGCCATGGGCCTGGGCAAAGCCCCAGGCGCTGGCGCAACGTTGCGCGCGCTTGGTATCGGCATCGGCCAGGGCCGCCAGCGTCAGGTTGAAGGGAAGCTCAAACACCGCACGGGCGTTATTGAACGCCAGTGCGTGGGCACGGCCCATGAAGCCTGTACCGATCAGGCCGATTCCGAGTGAGCGCATGGCGGTGGTCCTTTTGAATTATTGTTTCAGGAGCGCAATTAATAGAATAAAAATTCCCAATGATCAATATATGGAATAAAAATATCGCCCAGAGGACGCGGGCAACTCATCATTTCAGCGAATGCAGCTATATTCAGCGCGAGGGCAAAAGGCCTTTAGTTAACAAAAGATAACGTAGCGCCGATTGTCAGACGATTCGAAAGCCCGATAGGATGGCCCCTGCTTCCTCAAGGGGCTCTAGATTGCAGGTTTGCGCACTGCGAACACCCTGGAAGGTGTTACGACCTAACAATAATAAATGGGAGAAAGGTCTATGAGTGAGCCTGTCATGGGTGTGGGTTTTTGCCGCCCGCTCGCGTCGCGCAAGGTCGCGGTGCTGGCTACAGCGCTCTCGCTGCTGGGGGTTGTCGCGTTGTCGACGGCTGCCCAGGCTGCAACCGACGCCGCAGAACCTGCGGCATTTGCCATTGAATCGCCAAGGGCCGAAAAAGGCCTGATGATCGACGTCGTGCAGGCCGGCAAGCGCCTGGTGGCGGTCGGTGATCGCGGGCATATCCTCTATTCCGATGATCAGGGCGCCACCTGGGTGCAGGCCAAGGTGCCGACCCGGCAATTGCTCACGGCGGTGTTTTTTATCGACGACCAGCATGGCTGGGCGGTCGGGCATGACGCCAAGATCCTCGCCAGCAGCGATGCCGGGGCCACCTGGAGCGAGCAGTTCAAGGACCTCAGCCGCGAAGCACCGCTGCTGGACGTGTTGTTCAACGACCCCAACCACGGCTTTGCCGTGGGCGCCTACGGTGCGCTGATCGAGACCACCGACGCCGGCAAGACCTGGGAGGATGTCAGCGACCGCCTCGACAACGAAGACCAGTACCATCTCAACGCCATTGCCCGGGTCAAGGATGCCGGCCTGTTTATTGTCGGCGAGCAGGGCAGCATGTTCCGCTCCAGCGACGAGGGGCAGACCTGGGAAAAACTCGAAGGCCCTTACGAGGGCTCGCTGTTTGGCGTGATCGGCACCGCCCAGCCCAAGACCCTGCTGGCCTACGGTTTGCGCGGCAATCTGTTCCGTTCCACCGATTTTGGCGACACCTGGGAGCCGGTGGCGCTCAAGGCCGCCCGTGGCGCCCTGGAGTTCGGCCTGTCGGGCGCGACCTTGCTCGACGACGGCACCCTGGTGGTGGTGGGTAACGGCGGCAGCGTGGTGGTCAGCCACGACGATGGCCTGACGTTCAGCGTATTCAATCGCCCGGACCGCATTTCACTCTCGGCAGTGACGGCGGCGGGCAATGGCGACTTGATTCTGGTGGGGCAGGGTGGCGTGCGCGTCGCCGAGCCAACCGGCGCCGAACGCAAAAAACAATAAGAAGGCGGGGACAGAATGAGCAGTCATCACAACGATAAAGCGACCTTTCTTGAGCGCCTGATCTTCAATAACCGCCCGGCAGTGATCGTCATCTGCCTGCTGGTGAGCATTTTCCTGTTCTGGCAGGCGACGTTGATTCGCCCGTCCACCAGCTTCGAAAAAATGATCCCCCTGCAACACCCCTTCATCGAAAAGATGATGGAGCACCGCAACGACCTGGCGAACCTGGGCAACACCGTGCGCATCTCGGTGGAGGCCAAGGACGGTGACATCTTCTCCAAGGAGTACATGGAGACCCTGCGCCAGATCAACGACGAAGTGTTCTATATCTCCGGTGTCGACCGCTCCGGCCTCAAGTCCCTGTGGAGCCCCAGCGTACGCTGGACCGAAGTGACCGAGGAGGGCTTTGCCGGCGGCGAAGTGATCCCGCAGAGCTACAACGGCTCGCCGGAAAGCCTCGACCAGTTGCGCAACAACGTG
Source organism: Pseudomonas sp. MF5691 (assembly GCF_016405645.1). NCBI lineage: Bacteria > Pseudomonadati > Pseudomonadota > Gammaproteobacteria > Pseudomonadales > Pseudomonadaceae > Pseudomonas > Pseudomonas sp. MF5691. Next base: position 19,507 of record NZ_JAEKDC010000041.1, on the reverse strand, counting down.
CTCAAGTCCGGCCAGGTCGGGCGCCTGGTGGCCAACGACTTCAAGTCGAGCATCGTCGATATCCCGCTGCTGGAGTCCTACCCGGACCCGCAGGACCAGGGCAAGTTGCTGGCCCTGGACTACCAGAAGTTTTCCCACGAACTGGAAGACAAGATCCGCACCAAGTTCCAGGAGCAGAACCCCAACGTCCAGATCCATATCGTCGGGTTCGCCAAGAAGGTCGGCGACCTGATCGACGGCTTGATCATGGTGGTGCTGTTCTTCGGTGTCGCGTTCGTGATCACCCTGGTGCTGCTGCTGTGGTTCACCAACTGCGTACGCAGCACCATCGCAGTGTTGATTACCACGCTGGTGGCAGTGGTCTGGCAACTGGGCTTGATGCACTTTTTCGGATTCGGCCTGGACCCGTACTCGATGCTGGTGCCGTTCCTGATCTTCGCCATCGGCATTTCCCATGGCGTGCAGAAGATCAACGGCATCGCCCTGCAATCCAGTGAGGCCGACAACGCCCTGACGGCGGCCCGCCGCACGTTCCGGCAACTGTTCCTGCCGGGGATGATCGCGATTCTCGCGGATGCGGTGGGCTTTATCACCCTGCTGATCATCGACATCGGCGTGATCCGTGAACTGGCCATCGGCGCCTCCATCGGTGTGGCAGTGATCGTGTTCACCAACCTGATCCTGCTGCCGGTCGCGATCTCCTATGTAGGCATCAGCAAACGCGCGATTGCCAAGAGCAAAAAGGACGCCAACCGCGACCATCCGTTCTGGCGCCTGTTGTCGAACTTCGCCAGCCCGAAAGTCGCGCCGATCTCCGTCGCCCTGGCCGTGATCGCCTTTGGTGGCGGCCTGTGGTACAGCCAGAACCTGAAGATCGGCGACCTCGACCAGGGCGCCCCGGAACTGCGCCCGGATTCGCGCTACAACAAAGACAACAACTTCATCATCAGCAACTACTCCACCAGCTCCGATGTACTGGTGGTGATGGTCAAGACCAAGGCAGAAGGCTGCTCGCGCTACGAAGCCATGGCGCCCATCGACCAGTTGATGTGGAAGATGCAGAACACCGAGGGGGTGCAGTCGGCGATCTCCCTGGTGACCGTGTCCAAGCAGATGATCAAGGGTATGAACGAGGGCAACCTGAAATGGGAAACCCTGTCGCGTAACCCGGATGTGTTGAACAACTCCATCGCCCGTGCCGATGGCCTGTACAACAACAATTGCTCCCTGGCGCCGGTGCTGGTGTTCCTCAACGACCACAAGGCCGAGACCCTCGACCGTGCGGTGCATGCGGTGCAGGACTTCGCCAAGGAAAACAACAAGGAAGGCCTGGAGTTCATCCTCGCCGCCGGCAACGCCGGGATCGAAGCGGCCACCAACGAAGTGATCAAGGAAGCCGAGCTGACCATCCTGATCCTGGTCTACCTGTGCGTGGCGACCATGTGCATGATCACCTTCCGCTCCTGGGCGGCGACCCTGTGCATCGTGCTGCCGCTGGTACTGACCTCGGTGCTGGGCAACGCGCTGATGGCGTTCATGGGTATCGGCGTCAAGGTCGCGACCCTGCCGGTGGTGGCGCTGGGGGTGGGGATTGGCGTGGACTACGGCATCTACATCTACAGCCGCCTGGAAAGCTTCCTGCGCGCCGGTCTGCCGTTGCAGGAAGCCTATTACCAGACCCTCAAATCCACCGGTAAAGCCGTACTGTTCACCGGCCTGTGCCTGGCGATCGGCGTGTGCACCTGGATCTTCTCGGCCATCAAGTTCCAGGCCGATATGGGCCTGATGCTGACCTTCATGCTGCTGTGGAACATGTTCGGTGCACTGTGGCTGCTGCCGGCACTGGCGCGGTTCCTGATCAAACCGGAGAAACTGGCGGGGCAGAAGGGCAACTCCTTGTTCGCCCACTGACCCAAGAAGCCCCCCCTGTGGCGAGCGGGCAATTCCGCTCGCCACAGCCGGTCAGGGGGCCAGCGGCAGGAACCAGCGCTGCACCAACGCCTTGCCGATCAACCCGCGATGGACATCCACGACTGCCTGGGGGCTTTGCGCCCTGGCCAGTTGCGAGTAGTAACTCTGCTTGCGCTGCTCCCGGGTTTTCAGGTGGGCGGCGGTATACAGTTCCTTGGGCGTATCGGCCGCCGGGTAGTGCAAGTGCGCATACCACAACGGATAGCCGCCCTGGTCGTTCACCGCATACTCCTGGACAAAATCCCGACGCTCGCCACTCAGTTGGATACGCTCCCCCAGCAACCCTATGTTGGCGCGCTTCTGTTCGATCAGGTACTCGAGGTTGCCGTGGGTCGGGGGCAGGTCCAGGCACAGCTGGGTACGCAGCGCCAGGCCTTGCTCACTCAAACGCACCGCCGCCTGGCGCATGTTGTTAACCAGGGTTTGATCCGCTGACGTACGCGCCTCGGCGGGTTGGGCCTGAATCGCCAGATGCAGTTCGTTGGCCAGTTTGTCGTAACGCACCGCTTCAAATTGCAGCACTTCCTGCACTTCTTGCGGGTGCCGGGAGATTCTCCGGTATTGCTCGCCACGGCGCAGGTGTTCTTCGAGCATGGCCAGCAGCTTGCGGGCTTCACCCTTGACCAGGCTCAGACTGCGCGGTGCTGGCGCAGAGGCCGGTGGTCGCGACTCCTTGTATTCGATCCACTGGTCCCCCCGTTGTGAATACATGGCCAGCAGTTGGTCACTGACCTGGGAGCGAACCTCCACCGTTTCCACCGAGCCCACTGGCTTGACCTCACCGATAAAGGTGCCCTTTTTCGGGGTACGGATCACTTTTTTCAGAGGCTTGCCGATCATTGCCGGGTTGCGTCGGCTCGGGCGCCTGGGGGGCTGGGCGACGGGCTTGATTTCGCCGGCCAGTTGCTTGGCGGCGTCCTGGTACAGTCCCTCTACCAGCGTGACCAGCTTGGCAAAATATTCGCTGTCCAGCTCATCGGCATTGACGATACCCAGCCCCTGCAACGAATCCAGGCCCCGGCCATAGTGTTCCACCAGGCTTTCCAGCACGCTGACGCGGTCCTCGGCCGTCAGTTCCAGGTCGTTCAGCTCACTGTGGGTACGCAAGTGTTCCTGCAGGGGCTCAAGGATGTCGATCAGTACATCGACCAGTGGATGATCCGGGTACTTGTGGGTCATCAGTTCGTAGTTGCGCATCAGCAAATCCTTGACGGCCAGGGCGCTGATTTCCTGCGGACGGTCCCAGGTCAGACGGTTGTAGTATTCGCTGCCGGCGGTGCCCAGGTTGAACAGTTGGTCCAGGTAGCGGTCGCGCAGCTCCAGCCAGTGGATCGAACGCTCATTGATGGCAATCATTTCGCGGATGAACCGCTGGTAAGCCGCAAAGTCACTGAGCACAGCCTCGGCCAGGCGTGTGCTTCGGGACGTGAAGTGACTGTTGTTGCGGTACAGCGCACCGCGATCTTTCTCGGCCACCACCACATGCTTGCGCGTATTGTTGACGATGTTTTCCAGCAAGCTCGCCACCGATTCGGGTGGCAAGGCAATCCCCAGCTCGCTGCGTTCTTTCAGGCTGTCCAACTGCTGCTGGTACTCCAATGTCTGTTCCTGCAGGGCCGTATCGAAGCGCTGGCGACTGTCAGCCTGTTGCGCTTCGCTGAAGCGTGGGTCTTCGGCGGTCCTGGTCATCACCCCCAGGATAATCTCGATCCGGTTTTGCCGGGCCACCTGACCCTGGATGAACTGTTCGTAAGAACGCTTCAGTTGGCTGACCCGTTCAGCCCGTCGCTGACGTTCGGCGGCGATCCGCCTGGGGGGCATGCCACCGCGCAGGCGCAGGCGGGTGTCTACCGACCACACGCCGTTGGCATCGCTGCGCAGGTAAGGGCCGCTGCGGCTGGGGTCGCCAGGGGCGACGACCCTGATGTCGCCCTCCGGCTCCAGGCTCACTTGCAACCACTCGCCGTTCGCCTCGGCGTGCCAAATGTTTTCAACCAGATACAGCCCCCTGCGTGGCCCATTCAGCACGGGGCGGGGCAGGGGCGTCGGCCGGATGGCCTTGAAGCTGCTCAGCCGCACGCGCTGGGCAGGCGTCAGGCGTTGACGGGTCTGGGCAAAGCTGAAGTCCAGCACATTGCGGCGGGTGTCCGGCAACACACCTGGCAGGGCCACGGCTCCCTCGCGAACCGTCGGCGCCGCGGGCACCGGCCATTGTTCGGCAATACGCGGCGCGAGGGCCGAAGGCAGTGCACGCGCCTTGAGCCCGGCAGCCAGGGGCGGGTAAGACGCGGTCACCTCGGGCGTCGCCTCGAACAGCAGCAGGCCGAGGTTGAGCAGCAGATCGACGGCAGCCAGTTCCCGGGTCTGGCGGTCGGGCGCATCCAGCGCCGGTATGTCCTGGTCCAGGCTGGCCATCAGGGCCATCAACCAGCCGGTGAGCATCGCCCGACCACGCAGCAACGGCAGCAGCAGGTTGCCGAACAACAGGCTGCTGCCTTCCAGCAGTACCCGCCAGCGGCTCTCGCTGTTGGACACCGACTCGCGGTTGGCCTGTTGCACCAAGCCACGGGCGTGGTCGCTGAACAGGTAGCTCATCAGGCGCCCGGTCACCAGGCATTGTTGTAATTCATCGTTGATGCCATCGCTGGACAGGCGCGCCGGCACCGGCTTATTCAGGGGGGCAAATTCATCGCCCTGGCCGAAGCGCAGGTAATGCGGTTCGCGCAAGCCACCGTGGGCATAGATCGGCCGGGCGCTGTCGCTCAGCCAGGTCAGCACACTGTCTTGTAGCTCGCCGGGCTGGGCGATGGCCTCGAACAGCGCCTCGCGGCTGGCGAATTCCAGAAGCGCTTGGGCATACAACGGGCGGTACAGCAGATGAGGGCCGACCTCGGCGTCCCGCGTTTCGATCAAGTACATGTTGCTGACGCTGTCGGGAGAGGCGCCAGGGGCTCGCACCAACGCCAGATGACGGATCACCACCTGGCGGTTATCAACCTGCTGCTCGGCAACATTGCCCTGCATCAGCGCGGCCACCAGGCGCGTGCCCTGGCGGCTTACGCCGGCCTGTTGTTTGAGGCACAACTCCAGCGCCAGCAACGGCAGTTGCGCGGCCTGCTGATCGGCAAACAACGTTTCACGCTGCTGCGCCTCGGGACTGTCGCCCAGCAGGTGCTGCTCCAGCAGGCGGGGGTAGTGCTGGCCGATATCGACCTTTTCAATGAGGCCACCGGCGCCCATCAAATAGTCGGCGGTCAGCCACGACGGCAGCGCCAGGCCGTGGCGATGGGTCAGGGTCACGGTGCCGCTGGGGCGGCTGGCCAGGTTGTCGATGGCCATGTCCGTGAGGCTCATGCGCTCGTGGCGGATAATTCCGACGGTGCCCGGATAGCCAGCGGTGACGGCGAAGGTCAGTTGCAGGTCGTCGGGGTGCAGCGCGGCGACAGACGGCGGCGTCGGCATCAGGGAATCGAAGTTCACGGCGTCGTGTTGCAGCGTTTGCAGCAGGGTCTTGACGGTGTAGGTGCGGATATCGTCCAGATCACTGAGGAAGTGGCGCCCGCCGCCGCGCTGTTTGGCGCTGGCCAGCGCCAGGGCATAACGCCGGTAAGTCGCGCGGTCGTCGGCGCTGGCCTGTTGCAGCCAGCTCGGCAGGTATGGGCGCAGAGTGTCCAGGGCCTGGGGTGGGGCGGCCGGCGAGTCGCGGAAAAACCGGCCGGGATCGGTGAGTTCAGCATACAGCGCCTGCCAGGCGCTGAAGGGCTGGGCCGTGGGCAGGCGCAGGTTGCCCAGGTCTGCCAACTGGCGATTGAGGATCATCGCCGCCTGGTGTTCGAAGATATCGCCGTCGGGCTCGTAGCGCTGGATGAGGATATCGTCGACCTGATATTGGCTGCCCAGGCGCTGGCCGTAGGCCTGGACCAACCCATCCATGGAGGCGAACACTTCAATGCCGCCGCCGGGGCTGCACAGCAGCACCGGCATCTTGCCGTTCACGGCGCGGACCAGCACCAGTTCCGGACTCAGCAGGTGGCTGCTCTGTTCCCCGCTCTTGAGGGTGACTTCCAGGCCATAGGCGAACACCACACCCTGGCCATGGCGGGCGATTCGCGCTTCACGGTCGGGGATGGCCACCAGTTGGTCGATCGCCTCCTGCGCCTGGGCATCCAGGCCTGTGTGGCGAAGGGCGGATACGCGCAAGGTGTCCATCAGCACGTGCGCAAGCCAGCGCCAATGCCCGGCGTCCCAATACTCGGCCAAGGCATTTTGCAGGGCGATGGGCAGGGTCTGGGGCAGTTCGCCAACCAGGCGTGCGATGACCCGCATATTGAGTTGTTCCCCGGTCAAACCGGGCAGTTTCAGACGTTTTGGCGGCTCGTCGGAGAGGTACCAGGGCACGTTGTCCACATCGCTGAAATCCAGCGCTATGCCACTGGCCAGCGCATCCTGTACCACTGGCATAAATGGCTGTAACAGCCAGCTGCGGCGTTGCGGCCGGGCCAGGCGCGTGCGACTCAGGTCTATCGTCAGCGTTGGGTATCGGGCGCCGATGGCCGCGGCGAGTTGTTGGCGGATCACCGTTTCCAGCGCGGGGCGATCAGCAAATCGAGCGCTCACGGCATGGGCGATGGAGGAGGGGGTGAGGTTTTGCATAAACATCCTTTTTATTGGCAGTAGATGCCTTCATGGCGGGGTTTTAGGCGGGCAACAGGCTGAGAAACAGGCGTTGGTCAAACGGCGCGGTGATCGGGTGGTACAGGTCTCGCACGATGGCCTGGCTGTCTGCACCGGCCTGGGCGATCAAGTCCCGCAGGGTCACAAAGCGCTGTTCGGGGCGCTTCAGATGGGCGGCGGTGTAGGCGCTGGGCAAACTGTCGGCCTGGCTGTAGTGGAAGTGGGCGTACCACAGCACCGTGAGGCTGTTTTTCTCGCGCACGGCGAACTCCGACACGTAGTCCCTGGACGTGGTACGTTGGGCGCCGTGGACCAGGCCGATATCAATCGCGCCGTGGCTACGCAGGAACTCAATGTGTTCCTGGCGCGGGCGCTGGGCCTTGTAGCCCTCGATGCACTGCTGCGTGCCTTGGCTGCGCAAGTCGCTGGCGCGCCGGCGCAAGCGTTCCACGGTCTGCGGCATGTCCGGTTTGTCCCCATGGTGGTTGGCCAACTCTGTCGCGACCGCTTCGAGGCGCTCGGCCTGGTGCGCGAGCATGTCGCGCCAGTCTTGCGGGTTGAGTTCATCGCGGCGTGTCGGGTCGCTGAGCTTCTTTTTCTGGAACTCGATAGAGCGCTCGATACCGGGCACTTCTTCCAGCAGCCGTTGTGCCTGGGTGCGCAAGGTCGCCAGGGACGGCGCCGGAGATGGCTCGACCGGCGCGGTGGGCTGGGCGTCGACAATCTCTACCCAGCCCTCATTGGGATGCTCCATAAAGCGCCCGCTGACCTGCTGGGTAATCGGGTTGCGGGTCACGATGGTGGGGAAGGGGATGTCGCTTTGCGCGGGTTCCAACTCGCCGACCAGGGCTCCCTTGTCCCGTGATTTGAATACGCGTTTGGTTCGCGACGTCGTGCGTACCGGTTTAAACGGCGTCGGTTGTGGCGGCAGGAATTCATCCTCGCGCAACAGGGCCGCCAGATCCGTCTCGGCGCTGTCACGGGCGGTGTGCAGGCGCTCGATCAGCAGCGGCATATACCGTGGGTGTGCCAGGGGCGAGTCCAGTTCCAGCAGGCTCTGGTAAATTTGCAGTCGGCGGCGGTAATGCTTGATCAGGTTGCTCAGCACGGCCTTGCGCTCGGCTGGGGTGAAGCCTTCGGTGGTCAGTAGCTCCAGGTGTGAGTCTTCCAGAGGCGACAGCGAGGATTGCAGGTGGTCATGGCGCGCCAGGAAGTAGTGTTCCTGGGGCGTGGTGGCCGGGATCGTCTGGTCGATGCTCAACTCGGTCAGCACATCCAGGGATTCGAGGGTGGCGTTGAGGCGGTTGTAGAACCGGCGCTTGGGGTGACCATTGAGGTACTTGAGGCGTTGCGCGGGGCCGGTCTTCAAGCGTGCGGCCATTTCCTCCAGGGTGTTCTCAATGGCAGTCATCGCCTGGGCGTGGCGCTCGGAAACCGCAAAGTTGGTCTCCAGCAGATCCTTGACATAGCGCATCGCCCCGACATCGTGGGCTGCGCCTTGCAGTTCGATCAGCGACTCGCCCTGTTCGGAAATGAATGTTGCCAGGTAGAGGGATGACAACTGGCTGACGCGGATTTCATCGGTGGCCAGAATCGACTGATATTGCTCGACGCACTGCCCTTCGTAGTCGAAGCGACTGTCCACTTCTTTCATTTGGCCATAGGCCGTGATCAGCTCGCGCCGCTGTTGCAGTAATTCGGCGGCGGCCTGATCGAAGCGCTCCTGAAAAAGCTGGAAGGCGGTCCTGGTCCGGGAGCGTTGGGCGACTTTGTCGCGGTGCTCGGCTATCAGCGCCGGGTCGTCCGGTTTGCTGCGCAAGCTTAGGCGCGTTTTGCCCAAGGCGTTATGCGCTTGCTCGAACTTCAAGCGGGCGGCATCCAGCACCTGGTCGATCGGTTGCAGGCGCTTGATCAGGACGCTGATCTGATCACCGATGCGATTAATTTCCTCCGACACCTGGCTGCGTTGCTGATCGATTTGCGCCAGCTTGGCCTTGAGCCGGTTCTTCGGCCCGCCACCGCGCAGTTTCAGGCCCAGGTCCAGGCTCCAGCGACCCTGGGCATTGCGTGTCAGCTGGAAGCCGGGGTGCTGCGGTTTGTGCGGATGAACCAGGAACACTTGGCCCAGGTCCGGCAGGACATTCACGCGAAACAGCAGGCCGGCCACCGAGGCATGCCACTGCTGATCAATGCGGTACAGGCCCTTGAAGGCGCCGATGCTCGCCGGTAAGGGCGGCGGCACCGGCCAGGGTACATGCAGTTCGTGCAGGGCCTCCAGCAGGCGTCTGCGACTGCTGTCCCGCGCGTTGGAGTGGATAAAGTCCACCAGGGTCTGGTCGCCGGCCGGTGGCTCGGCGGGCAGGCCCACCGTGCCTTGTTCGATCACTGTCGGCGGGTGGGCCGGGAGGCCGCGTGCAACAGAATCAGGCCGATGTTGAGCAGCACATCGACCCAGGCCAGTTCCCGCGCAGCGGCGTCATTGCCTTGCAGGGCGAGAATATCGTGGCGCAGGCTGACTGCCAGTTGTGCCATCCAGCCCGCCACCATTGCCGGCCCGCGCAGCAGCGGCAGCAGCAGAGCGTTGAACAGCAGCCAGCCACCTTCCAGCAGCACTTTCCAGCGGCTTTCGGCATTGGACACCGAATCCCGGTCTGCCAGGTCCACCAGCGCCCGGGCATTGCTGCCGTACAGGTATTGGGTCAGGTTGCCCGTGGCCAGTGCCTGCGCCAGGGAACCGGGGATTTCGCCGCCATGGCTGTCCTGCGCCAACTGGGCGGGCGGTGGGGCAGGCCATTGCACGCTGTCGTCACCCTGGCCGAAGCGCAGGATATGTGGGCTGTGAAAGCCATTATGGCTGTAGATCGGCCGGGCCTTGTCCGTCATCCAGGACAATACGCTGTCTTGTAGCGCGCCGGGTTGTGCGATGGCGTCGAACAGGGCCGCACGGCTGCTGAATTGCTGCAGCGCGTCCTGGTACAACGGGCGGTAGAGAATCGGCGGCCCGGCGTCGCTAGCGCGCGGTTCGATGATAAACATGTTGCTGACGATATCCGGCACGGCACCGGGCTTATGGGCGAAGGCCAGAGGGCGGATCACGATGTCCTGGGCATCCACCACCCGCCCCGACAGGTTGCTGTGCAGTACCGCCTTGACGTAGCGATAACCCAGGAAGGTAAACCCCTGTTGCCCGCGAATCGCCAACTCCAGGGCTTGGCGCGGCAACTGTACCGCCAGCTCCTGGCCGAACAGCGCTTCACGCCGACGGGCTTGGGCGGTGTCCCCCAACAGCTGTTCGCGGATTGTCTGCGGGTAGTGCCGGCCGACGTCCACCTGGCGGATCAGCCCTGGGGTGCTATGGAGCAGGCCCTTTTCCCCCAGGACGTAGTCTTCGGTCAGCCACTGCGGAACGTCCGCCCCCGAGGTGTCGCGCAGGGTCAGGCGACCCTGGGGCGCGGCGGCGAGGTTGTTGATCGCCAGTTCGCTCAGGCTCATGGTCTGCTGTGCCAGATAGCCGCTGCGCAGGTCTCCCACCGGGACATGGAAGGTCAGCGCCAGGTTGTCCGGCTCCACGCTGGACTCGGGGTGGTCGCGGCGCATCTGCTCGCGCAGGGTGCGGGTGGTGAAGGCTTGCAGGTTTTCGACGCCGCTCAGAAAGGATGCACCGCCGGTTTGCCGTTGCAGGCGCGCCTGGTCCAACAGCCCTTGGCGATAGGCAAAGCGCTGCTCGGCATCGGCTGCCAGCAGCCAGGGGGGCAGCGCCGCCTGCAGGACAGGTTGCAGCGTAGGGTCCGGCGCGGGGGCGGCGATAAGCAAGGGCACAGGGTCGCTGGCGTCGGTGACCTGCTGCTCCAGGGCGCGTACCCCTTCGGTAGCCGGCAAACGGATGGCTTGAAGGTCGTCCAGTTGCTGGTTGAGCAGTAAGGCGGCCTGGGTATCGAAGAGATTGCCATCGGGCTCGTAACGCTTGACCACCAGCGTGTCCGCTTGCAAGCGGCTGGCCAGGCGTTGGCCCCAGGTGTGGGTGAAGGCCTCGATTGAGGCAAAGGGCTCGACATTGCCCGACGCCTGGCACAGCAGGATCTGGGTGCCCTGCACCAACAGCAGGTCGGTGCTTAGCAGGCGCGCTTCGCGGTCCTGGTTGCTCACGCAGGCTTGCAGGCAGTAGGCATGCACGAAACCTGCGGGCGCGGCCTGGCGCTCGCGGCGATCGGGCTCGCCGGTCACGCTATCGAGCATGTTCCGGGCGGGGCCGCTCGGCAGCAGGCTTGCGGTGTTTTTCAGGGTGTCGCACAGCAGGTCGCCAAGCCATTGCCAGCGGCTGACGCCGGTATCTGCGTCGAGGTTCCAGTAGCTCGTCAGGGCGTGTTGCAAAGCGATAGGCAGGGTAAAGGCGAGGTCCAGAATCACCCGTTCAATGACGGTCATATCCGGCTCGCGGGGGCCATTGGCCTCATAGGTCAGGCGCGACGGCGGTCGTTGGGACAGGAAGCAGCGACGTTCGTCGATGACCAGGGTCAGGTTCAGGGCCGTGCCCTTGCCCAGGTGATCGAGGACGACGTCGATCAGGCGCTTGAGATCCCAGCCGCGCCGTTGGTTGGGGGTGGCCAGCCTGACCGTAGACACATCCAGGCGCAGCACCGGGAAGTGTTCCAGCAGGCGTTCCTGCAGGTGTTGCTCAAGCACCTGGCGCAAGCCCGGGCGATCGGCGAACTGGCGGGCGACGGCCAGGGCCGGGGTGTTGCTGCGGTGAGTGAACAGCGATGGGCCAGGGGGTGGGGCGGGTAAAGTGTCCGGCATAAAAGATTCCGTTCTGCGCGATGGGGTTCCTCCGCAGAATGGCAAGCCGCTGGGGCCGCAGTGTGGTAGCCGGTTATCGCGACACGACGGCGAACACGGTTTGGCCTATCATCAACGTTTTTCCACTGATGAATGATCCTGATGACTGCTGCCACTCTGCCTACTGCACTCCACACCAGCGACATGCTCGAAATCGATGGCCTGCATGCTTTTGATTTCACCTTCGATGACCGGCAGTTGCTGATCAAGAGCATGGACGGTCGGGCCGAGAAACGTTGGACGTTCAGCATCGCCCAGGTGCAGGCCGCGACGTTTGATGAAGCCTTGCAAAGCTGGACGCTCACCGGTGACTCGGGCGAGCACCGCCTGGTGTGCCTGAGCGCCATCACCGGCAGCAACGAAGACGAGGACGACGAACATGCTGATGCGTAAATTCTGGCCCCTGCTGATGGCCGGCAGTGTCGGTGCGATGTCGGTCCAGGCCGCCACGGCCGATACCTTTGATCTGCTGGTGGGCAGCTACACCGCCGGCACCAGCGAAGGCATCTATCGCCTGCAGTTCGACAGCCGTACCGGCCAGTTCAGCGGCCCGCCGGTGCTGGCGGCCAAGGCGCAGAACCCGTCCTGGCTGACCTTGTCCCCGGACCAGAAACGCCTGTTCGTGGTCAATGAAAACGGCCCGGGCCAGCAGGACGAAGTCGGGCGTGTCAGCAGCTATCGCATTGACCCGGCCAACCACCAACTGACCCTGATCAACCAGGTGCAGAGCCTGGGCAACGAACCCACCCACTCAAGCCTGGCCGCCGATGGGCGTTACCTGTTTGTTGCCAACTACTCGGTGCTGCAAGATCCGGGCGGCAGCCTGGCGGCCCTGCCGGTCGATGCCGAGGGCAGGCTGGCGCCACCGGTGCAACTGAGCGGGCACCCGGCCAGCGGCGTCAACCCCGAGCGCCAGGCGTCCAACCATGTGCATTCGGTGGTGTCGTCGCCGGATGGCAAGTACGTGTTTGTACAGGACCTGGGGGCGGACCGGATTTTTGCCTACCGCTACGACCCCAAGGCCAACCCTGAGCGGCCGCTGACCCCCGCCGATCCGGATTCCGTGCAGTTGCCGCCGGGCAGTGGCCCGCGTCACCTGCTGTTCAGTGCCGATGGCAAGCATGCCTGGCTGACCACCGAGATGAGCGCGCAGGTCGCGGTGTACGACTACCAGGACGGCAAACTGAGCGAACGCCAACGGGTGGACTTTGCCGCCGGGCAACCGCTGTCGGACAAGGCCGGCGCGGCATTGCACGCCTCCAGCGACGGCAGGTTCCTCTACGTCAGTAACCGTGGCACCGCCAATCAGATCGTGGTGTTCGCCATTGATCCGGCCAACGCACAGCTGAAAGAGATCCAGCGCCGCGCCGTGGACGGCGATCATCCCCGTGAGTTCAGCCTGGATCCGAGCGGCAGGTTCCTGTTGATTGCCAACCAGAAGAGCAACCAGATCGTGGTGATCGAGCGCGATAGCCAGACCGGCCAACTGGGCAAAACGGTACAAAAACTGCCGATTGATGCTCCCAGCGATCTCAAGTTCCTGGTGCGTCAATAAGCCACAGGCCCCGGTGTACGGGGCCTGACTCCTTGTATTAATCCCAGTGATAACGGCTACTGTTTCAAAGCATTTCAGCGAGCCGGAACCCAGGCGTAAGTTTGCTCCAAGGCCTTCACAAGCCATCCAGCCAACTGAACACAAGGGTTACCGCCATGAACTTCAATCTCTTCTCGATCATTGCCGCTTCCGCTGTTTCCGCCACCGTCGCCTTGCCAGCCAGCGCCAGCGTGGAGATCAGCAGCAAAAAATCCAGCACCAGCGCCTACACCCAGAAATACCTGCAACAGAGCGCCAACTTCTACGCCGCCCTGGATCACAAGACCCCGCAGTGAGCAGCACTCGGCTTCAGGTTTTTGCCATCACTGCGGTAAACAACGGCGCCGCCAGAAAACGCTGCAGCCACTGCTGCAAACGCGGATACGGCGTTGTTGCAAACCACTCCCGATCCACATGGGCAAACTGGCGAATGAACGGCATCAGCGCCACGTCCGCCAGGCTCAGGTGATCGGCCAGTAGGTAATCACGTTGCGCCAGCAATCCCTCCAGCTGGCGCAAAAACACCTCGCCCTCGGCGCGATAGTGTTCCATCGGCTGCTCCGGGTAGCGCTCGGCGTATTTGTAGCGATTCAAATACACCTTGAAGGCCTGGTCATTCTCGCCAATCAATTGCGCCATCAACCTCTGCGCCGCCGGATCAGCCTCGAGCAGCCAGTCCTCGGGGTCGTTCTGCGCCAACGCCCAGTGCATGATCGCCAGGCTCTCGTCGATCACCTGGCCACCCACACACAACACCGGCACCGTGCCCTTGGGTGACAGCGCCAACATCTCGGCCGGCTTGGCCTTGAGGCTGACCTCGACAATCCGCAGCGCCACCCCTGAATACCGCAGGGCCATTCGCGCGCGCATGGCGTAGGGGCAACGACGGAACGAAAACAGCAGCGTCTCGCTCACTTGACCTCCAGGGTGCTCAGGCCATTGCCCTGGCGCTTGACCTGGATCTGCACCGGTATCCGCTCGTGCATTTCCTGCACATGGGAAATCACCGCCACCTTGCGCCCCTGGGCCTGCAGGCCGTCGAGGGCATCCATCGCCAGTTGCAGGGATTCGGGGTCCAGGCTGCCGAAGCCTTCGTCGATAAACAACGACTCGATCTTCAAGGTGCTGGAGGCCATCGACGCCAGCCCCAGGGCCAGCGCCAGGGAGACCAGGAACGTCTCGCCGCCGGACAGCGAGTGCACCGAGCGCAGTTCATCGCCCATTTCCGTGTCCAGCACCAGCAGGCCGAGCATGCTGCCGCCGCGCTTGAGGCGATAACGGCGTACCAGTTGGCGCAGTTGCACGTTGGCGTGGTGCACCAGCAGGTCGAGGTTGTAGGCCTGGGCGAACTTGCGGAACTTGTCGCCGGTGGCCGAGCCGATCAGCGCATCCAGCCGCGCCCAGCGCTGCCACTCTTCATAGGCCTTGGCGGTGGTGAGTGCCAGGCTCTGGTTGGCGTCCTGGCGTCGCTGGTCTTCGGCTTGTTGGGCGCGCAGTTCGGCGCAGTGTTTCTCGGCGTTGTGCAATTGCTGATTAAGGTCGGCCAGGGCCGCGTCCAGCTGTTCGGCGTCGAGGTTGCCGTTGTGCAGGGCCTGGTGGTCCTTGAGGCGTTGCTCGCGCTCTTGCAGCAGAACTTTGGCTTGCTCAATGGCTTTTTCGCTGTGCTGCACCTGCTGGCGCAGTGCGCTGACAGCCGCCTCGTCGAAGGCCAGCAGGTGCGCCAGGCCGGCGTCGTCAAGCTGCGGATGTTGGGCGCGCCACTCGCTGATACGGCTGTGCAACGCCTGGAGTTCGCTGTCCAGGGCTTGCTGGCGCTCCTGGCGGGCCTTGAGGTCGGCGGCCAATTGGATCAGTTCGCTGCGGGTGTCCTGCAACTGCTGATTGGCCTGGGTCTCACTCTGGCGCGCCTGTTCCACCGCCTGCTCAAGGTGCTGCTGCCAGTGCTCGGCACTGCTGTGCTCACCCACCAGGGCGCTGAGTTGTGCCTGGGCGGCCTGCTGTTGGGCGCTCAGTTCAACCAATTGTTGCTGCAACACGGCCAGCTGTTGTTGGCGATGTTGCTGGCGGTCCTGTTCTTTTTCGAGGGTTTGCTGGCGCTGTTGCTGCTCGGCCAGTTCATCCTTCTGGTAGCCGAGCTGCTCCAGGCGCTGGCTGATCTGTTGGTCCAACAGCATGAACGTGGCCGCGGGCTCCGTGCGCAGGCCTTCGAGGGTCTCGGCCGGTAGCAGGCTGGCGAAAGCATTGAGCTCTTCATCCAGGCGCTCGCGGTCGCTGGCCAGCTCCCGTTGCTGGTCGATCAACTGCTGGCGGGCCTGTTGGCTGGCATCCTGGGCGGCTTGCAGTTGTTGCTGCAGGCGCCCGGCATTTTGTTGCAGGTTGAGCAGGGCGCCCTGGCGCTGTTCGTCCTGGGTGATGCTCTGACTGAGCTGGCTCAGTTGCTGCGCCAGCCAGGCGCTGCGTTTGCCGCTGTCCTGGTTGAACAGCGTGGCGCTCAACGGATGGGCCTCGAGGCTCGGCGCCAGGGCCAGGCGCTGGGTCGCCAACTGCTCCTGCTGTTGCAGGAACTCCTTCTGCTGGGCGATCAAGCCGCCAACTTCGCCGCGCAGGTCGGTGAGCTTTTCCTTGAGGGTCTCGACGGCGAGCTGTGCAGTGGCCTCTTCGTTTTCATCGTGGCGCGTGAGGCTGTGCAACAAGGCTTCGGGCTGATGGTAAGGATGCTCGACGCTGCCGCACACCGGGCAGGGCTGATCATCCTGCAATTGCCCGCGCAACTCCTCGACACTGGCACTGCGTGCCAGCCGCTGACGCTCCAATAACTGCTTGGTCACGCTCAGGGTCTGCTCGGCCACTGTCAGCTCGGCCTTGGCTTGCAGGCCGGTCTGGTTCAACTGCTCGCGCTGTTGCTGGGCGGTGGCCTGCTTGAGGGCCAACTCCTGTTGTTGCTGGTCCAGCTGCTGCTGGCTGTCCCAGAGCCGCGTCAGGTCTTCGAAGGCCCGTTGCTGCTTGCGATTGTCCTTGAGCAGGCTGTCGAGCAACTGGATCTGCTCGGCCACGGCATGGGGTTCGGCACCGGCTTCCTGATACAGCAGGTCCAGGGCCGCGCGCTGCTGAGTCCATTGCTCGCTGACGCGGTTGGCGCGTTCTTCCAGTTGCGGCAGTTCGGCCTGGCCCTTGTTCAGGCGATTGCCGATCAGCATCAGCTGTTGCAGGCGGTCACGGTAGGCGTTCCAGGCGTCGCTCAAGGGCGCCAGCCCGGCGCTGCGCTCAAGCTGTGCCGCCAGTTGTTGCAGGCGGCTGGTGACCTGCTGTTGCTGGGCGTGCAAGGCATCGAGCGCGGCCTGGCCCTCGGTGCAGGCGGTTTGCCCCAGTTGCAGCTGTTCGTTGCTTTGGGCCAGCTCGCGGGTCAGGCGGGCGAGGCTGCTTTGTTCCTCGAAGGCCTGGCGCAGCAGCGGCACCGCGTCGGTCTGTTGTTGCAGGGCTGCGGCCAAGGCGCTGTGTGCGCTGGCTTGCTGCTGTTGCAGCTGCTCCTGGCGCGTGTGCAGGGCGCTTTGTTGTTCAAGGTGCTGGCGGATCTGCGCGGCCAGGGGTTCCAGTTGGCCGGTCAATTCGCTGTGCCGCGCGAAATGATGACGCTGCGGTGCCAGTTGCTCCGAGTAGTTCAGGTCCTGGCGCTGCTGGCCTTGGCTGTCCCATTGCTGTTGGGCTTGCTGCAACTGTTCGGCTGCACTGTGCTGGCGCTCTTGCCACTCGCGCAGTTCCTTGAGCCAGGTGTGCTGCAGTTCCAGTTGCTTGAGCTGGGCCTGCTGGGTCTTGAGCTGGTGCTGGGCTGCGCTCAACTGTTGATCCAGCTCGGCGCGGGCCTCGGCCGGCAACGGCGTGACGCCGGTCGCCTGGTCTTGCAGCAGCTTGTGGGCTTCCTTGGCCTCCCGTGCCTTGACGAACGCACGCTGGCCCAACTGGGTGTAGAGCGCGGTGTCGGTGAGCTTTTCCAGCAGTTCGCTGCGCTCATTGTCGTTGGCCTTGAGAAAGGCGCTGAACTCACTTTGCGCCAGCAGCACGGCGCGGGTGAACTGTTCGAAGTTCAGGCCCAGGGCCAGTTCCAGCTGGGTCTTGTATTCGGTTTTCTGGCTGGCCAGCAGTTGCTCGCTGTCCAGGTCGATCAGGCTTTGCCGGCTGTTCTGCAGCTTGCCGCTGGCCTTGTCGCGGGCACGGTTGGCTTCCCAGCGCGCGCGGTAGCGCCGGCCGCTGACGCCGATAAAGTCCACCTCGGCATACCCGCCGCCGGTACCGCGGCGGATCAGGGTGCGCGGGTCGCCGATGGAGATATCGGTATCGGCATCGGGCATTTTCGCCTGGCCGGTATCGCCCAGGCGTGGCACGGCGCCAAACAGCGCCAGGCACAGGGCGTCGAGCAAGGTACTTTTGCCGGCGCCGGTGGGCCCGGTGATCGCAAACAGGCCGGCACTGGCCAGGGGCTCGGCGGTAAAGTCGATCTCGAATGGCCCGGCCAGGGACGCGAGGTTTTTCAGGCGGATGGCGAGGATCTTCATGGCAGTTGCTCCTCCTGTTGTACTTCCTGGAGCAGCACGGCGAAATCCTTGAGGGTCTGTTCGTCCACGTCATTGCCGTAGCTTTCCTGCCAGGCACGGCTGAACAGTTCCTGGGGCGTGAGCTGGTCGAGTTCGATCAACTGCTCTTGGCCATGGTCCTGGCGTGCGCCGCTGCCGGCGTACTCGGCGGCGATGCGCACCAGGCGCACGGCCTTGCCCAGCAGGGCGTTTTCCACTTGCTGGCGCAGGTCGGGCTGGGGTTCGTCGAGGCGCACCCGCACCTCCAGCCACGGCTGGCGCTGGGTTTCGGCCAGCAGGTCGACATCGGGCAGCTCCGCCAGTTGCTTGAGGATCTCGGCCAGGGGTGCGGCTTCCAGGCGTTGCAGATGCACGGCGCGGGGGATCAGGCGCGATTCGACGCTGACCAGGGTGTCGCCGTCCAGTTGCACGTCGAGAATCTGGTGTTGATAGCCGATTTCGGAGAACGACAGCGGGATCGGCGAGCCGCAATAACGGATGCGCTCCTCACCATTGACCCGCTGCGGCTTGTGCAAATGGCCGAGGGCGACATAGCTGACACTGGCATCGAACAGACTGGCCGGCAGCGCTTCGGCGTTGCCGATGATCAGGCTGCGCTCGGAGTCTTCCGACACCGAGCCGCCGGCCATATGCGCGTGGCTGATGGCAACCAGCGCCTGGCCCGGCTGGCGCTTGGCGTTGGCCGCCGCGATCAGGCGCTCATGCACCTGGCCGATGCCCTTGAGGTAATCGTCGCCCAGCAGTGCGCCAGTGACCTCGGCCGGGCGCAGGAACGGCAGCGCCAGGCACCAGCCGGCCACAGCCCCGGTTTTGTCCGGTAGAGCAATCAGCAAGCGCTCCACATCCAGTTGCCCGTCATCCAGCCACAGCACCCGGCCCAGGGCATGGGTGCGCAAACGCCGCATCAACGGCGCCGGCAGCTCAATGCGCGAGCCGGAGTCGTGGTTGCCGGCGATCATCACAATCGTCAGGTCGGGGTTTTGTTCATGGGCGTTGATGATGAAGTCATACAGACGCTCCTGGGCCTTGAGCGGCGGGTTGACCGTGTCGAAGATATCGCCGGCAATCAACAGCACATCGGGGCAGTGCAGCTTGATCTGGCCCAGCAGCCACTCGAGAAAACAGGCGTGCTCGAAGTCGCGTTCCTGGCCGTGGAGGTTTTGGCCCAGGTGCCAGTCGGAGGTGTGAAACAGACGCAAGGCGAACTCCGTGGGGAATAGGGAAAGGAGGGGAGTTTACCTGTAAATGGTAATGGGGCGCCCAAGATCAACAGCAAAGCCAGAGCGCAAAGCTACGGGGCTTTGTGGGAGCTGGCTTGTCGGTGATGGCGGGGTTGTGTACATATCCGTTGCTGCGGTCACGGCGGCTATTGGTTCCGCCCTTACGGCGGGTCACTTTTGGAAAAGAGCCCGGAGTGCCGGCCCAGCCAAAAGTAACCAAAAGGACTCTTGCCCCACCACTCGGTGCCTCGCCTAGGCTCGGCATGCCCGCAGTCAGGCATTGCTCCGTGGGCCCGCCGCGATCGGCCATCCCTGGCCGTGTCGCGGCTACCCCGGCATCCATGCCGGGGTACCCACTGCGCAATACCTGCCTGCGGCCATCGTGGTTTAACGGGGCGCCTGAGATCAAGATCAAAAGCCAGATCAAAAACAGAGCAACAGCAAAGCCAGAGCGCGAAGCTGCATTCCCCTGTGGGAGCTGGCTTGTCGGGTCGCCGCATCGCTGCGATGGCGGTTCATCAGCCAATACATTTATCGACTGATACACCGCCATCGCAGCGATGCGGCGACCCGACAAGCCAGCTCCCACAGGTCTTCCTCTCATACACACCTCCCAGCCCACT
>NZ_JAEKDC010000040.1:0-25193 GCF_016405645.1 Pseudomonas sp. MF5691 | reverse complement strand
CTTTGAGGTCCATAGGTTTCAGCTCTTCCCAGGGCATGGTCAGATCCTCACAAAATCGACCCTGCCAGTTAATAACTGTTACCTATGTGCGTGAACTGATTTGTAACCCATGTGGGTGAGTCATACCGGCAAAAGCGCTTTGGTTACTTTCGCGCTCTTCGAAAGTGACCCGCCGTAAGGGCGGAACCAATAGCCGCCATAACCGCAGCAATGGATATGTACACCCCCCCAACAACCCAAAAAGAGCAAGTCACGTAGATACTCATGGCTATCGCAATTTTTGCCTACCGACGCGGCTAGTACTGATCCTGGCGCGGCAGGCGCTGGGACAGTTCATCGAGCAACTTCTGCTCGCGCTTGTCCTCCAGGGCCCGCGCCTCATCGATGTAACGCTGCACCAGCTTGCGCAAGCCCTCGACCCGGGCGTAGGCCTGTTGCCAGCCTTCGCGGGCTTTGTCGAGGTTGTTCTGGTGCCAGGCCAGGCTCTGGCGCTGCTGGCCGACGGCGCTTTCCAACTGGTTGAGAAAGTGCTGATAGTTCATCAGCCACTGCCCGGAAACACCCTTGCTGCCGCGGTCAATCCACTGCTGCTGGTATTCGCCGCGAAAGCGCTCCAGGTCACCGAGCTTGCTCTCGGCCAGGCGCACCTGGCCCTGGAAATGCCCCAGGCGCTGGGCGGCGGTGCGTTCGGCGCTTTCGGCCATCTCCACCACGGGAGCAAGGCGCGCGGCGCGACTGGTTGCCATGGCCGGTTAACCGCCAGGCGCAGGGGCGAACACCGACGCCAGGTGCGCTTCGCTTTCGGCCATGCTGATATTGTCGTTCAGGCCCTGGCGCAGGTAGGTCACCAGTTGCGGTTGCAGGGCAATCGCCAGGTCGGTCTCGCGGTCGCCACCGGCCACATAGGCCCCCACGCTGATCAGGTCGCGACTCTGTTGGTAGCGCGACCACAACTGCTTGAACTGCTGGGCGCGGGTCATATGCTCGGCGCTAACCACCGACGGCATCACCCGGCTGATGGACGCTTCGATATCAATGGCCGGGTAGTGCCCTTCCTCGGCCAGGCGCCGGGACAGCACGATATGCCCGTCAAGCACGCCCCTCGCCGAGTCGGCAATCGGGTCCTGCTGGTCATCGCCTTCAGAGAGTACGGTGTAGAACGCCGTGATCGAACCACCACCGGCCTCGGCATTACCCGCCCGCTCCACCAGCTTGGGCAACTTGGCAAATACCGACGGCGGATAGCCCTTGGTTGCTGGCGGCTCGCCAATGGCCAGGGCGATTTCCCGCTGGGCCTGGGCGAAACGGGTGAGGGAGTCCATCAGTAACAGGACATTCTTGCCCTTGTCGCGAAAATATTCGGCAATCCGCGTGCAATACATAGCCGCGCGCAGACGCATCAGCGGCGCATCGTCCGCCGGCGAGGCCACCACGACCGAGCGCTTGAGGCCCTCTTCACCGAGGATATGCTCGATGAACTCCTTGACCTCACGGCCCCGCTCGCCGATCAGGCCGACCACGATAATGTCGGCCTCGGTAAAGCGCGTCATCATGCCCAGCAGCACACTCTTGCCCACACCGGTACCGGCGAACAGGCCCAGGCGCTGGCCGCGACCGACCGTCAATAAACCGTTGATACAGCGAATACCCACGTCCAGCGGCTGGCTGATGGGGTTGCGCTTGAGCGGGTTGATGGTCGGGCCGTCCATTGGCACCCAGTCTTCGGCCTTCATCCCGCCCTTGCCGTCGAGGGCGCGGCCGGCGCCGTCGAGTACCCGGCCGAGCATGCTCATGCCCATCGGCAGGCGCCCGGTATCGGCCAGTGGCACGACCCGCGCCCCCGGTGCGATACCGGCAAGACTGCCCACCGGCATCAGGAATATCTTGCTGCCGGAAAAGCCCATGACTTCCGCTTCCACCTGCACCGGGTGGTAGCTGTCATCGTTGATCACCAGGCAGCGGCTGCCCATGGCGGCGCGCAGGCCCTCGGCTTCGAGGGTCAGGCCGACCATGCGCAGCAGGCGGCCCTCTAGGATCGGTTGGCCAGGCAACTCGGTGGCTTCGGCATAAGCGCCCAGGCGTTTGGCGAAGCTGGTGCGGTCAAGGCGCATCCGGGGCGTCCAGGTCGATGCTCAGGTCGGGCGCCGCCGGATGCAGCACCTGCTCGTGCAACTGGTCGAACAGCTTGGCCATGATCTGCGTAATGCGCGTCTCGACCGTAGCGTCGATACGACTGTGCTCGGTCTCGACCCGGCAACCGCCAGGCTGCAACGCGGCATCCTCGACAATCCGCCAAGTCTCCTCATGGCGCTCGCGCAGGGCTTTGACCTGCTCGAAATCCTGGGGGTTGATGTACAGCCGCACATTGCCAACGCCCAGGGGCAGCAACTTGAGGGCTTCGCGCATCACGCTTTCAATCTGGCTGGAGTCCAGCACCAGCTCACGCTGGATAACCTGGCGGGTGATGTGTTCCACCAGGCCCACCATGGACTTTTCCAACTGTGAATCCTGCTCGGCAATCGGCGCGAACAGGCTGCCCATCAGGCGTTCCAGGCTGGCCAGCTTGGCACTCAGGGCCGCGTCAGCTTCCTGGCGGACCTTGAGCGTGGTGCTGTGAAACCCTTCTTTCTCGCCGGTGGCAAAGCCTTCGTTGTAAGCCTCCTGGCGGATGCTTTCGAGCTCTTCAAGGGTCAGTGGCTGGACTTCGTCCAGGGGCACTTCTTCCATCTCCACCGGCACTTCTTCGACCGGCTCAGGCTCGGGCTCAGGCTTATGCGGGTCGAAGCTGGGCAGCGACCAGACGTCGAACCCGCCGACGTCCCGGGCGCGAATCAGATCGCTGGGCGTCTCATCATTGTTCGACATGCGCTGCGCCTTAAATCATTTCTTCGCCGCCCTTCCCGCCGAGAACGATTTCTCCGGCTTCGGCCATACGGCGGGCAATGGTGAGGATTTCTTTCTGTGCGGTTTCCACGTCGCTGACGCGCACCGGGCCCTTGGCTTCGAGGTCGTCGCGCAACAGTTCCGAGGCACGCTTGGACATGTTCTTGAAAATCTTTTCCTTGACGCCCTCGTCCGAGCCCTTGAGGGCCAGCACCAGCACATCGGAGGACACTTCACGCAGCAACGCCTGGATGCCACGGTCGTCGACATCGGACAGGTTGTTGAACACGAACATGAGGTCTTCGATCTGCACCGACAGGGTGTCGTCGATCTCGCGGATCGAGTCCATCAACTGGCCTTCCACCGAGCTGTCGAGGAAGTTCATTATGTCGGCCGCGCGCTTGATACCACCCAGGGTGGTACGGGCCGCGTTGGAGTTGCCGGAGAACTGCTTCTCCAGAATGGTGTTCAGTTCTTTCAAGGCCGCCGGTTGCACGGTGTTCAACGACGAGACGCGCAGGATGATGTCCAGGCGCACCTTGTGGTCGAAATGGCCGAGCACTTCGCCGGCCTGGTCCGGGTCCAGGTAGGCCACGACAATCGCCTGGATCTGCGGGTGCTCGTAACGGATCACGTCCGCCACCGCCCGTGGTTCCATCCACTTGAGGCTGTCGAGGCCGCTGGTGTTGCCGCCCAGCAGGATGCGGTCGATCAGGCCGTTGGCTTTGTCTTCGCCCAGGGCCGAGGTGAGCATCTTGCGGATGTAGCTGTCGGAGCCGACACCCAGGCTGGTCTGGTCGCCGACGATCTCGACGAACTCGCTCATCACCTGCTCGACTTGCTCGCGGTGCACATTGCGCATCTGCGCCATGGCCACGCCGACCCGTTGCACTTCCTTGGGGCCCATATGGCGCAGCACTTGGGCAGCGTCGGTCTCACCCAGGGACAGCAGCAGCACGGCGGCTTTGTCGACCCGGGTCAGCTTGGCAACAGAGGCTCGATTATCACTCATCTGCGTTGATCCACTCTTTCACGACCTGGGCCACACGACCCGGGTCTTCTGCCACCAGACTTTTGATTGCATTCAACTGCGCGTCATACCCTTCACTCGGGCTTGGCAGCAGAATGCTCTGCGGCCCGCCGAGGCTGACGCGGTCGTTGGCCAGTTCGCCATCCAGGCCGCCCATGCCACCCAACTCGACATCGCCGAACGGCGCCAGCTGCTTCTTGCCGTGGCCGGTGATGTTGTTGAGCACAGGGCGCAGCACGCCGAACACCAGCACCAGGATGAACAACACCCCCAGCACTTGTTTGACGATGTCCCAGAACCAGGGTTGAGAGTAGAACGGAATATCGGCGATCACCTCACCGCGCTCCAGGGAGAACGGCATGTTGATCACGCTGACACTGTCGCCACGGCTGGCATCGAAGCCCACGGCGTCCTGCACCAGGCGTGTGAAGCGCGCCAATTCATCGGCGGTCCACGGCGCACGGGTGGTTTCGCCGTTGGCGGCGTTGATCTTGACCTGGTCATCCACCACCACCGACACCGACAGGCGGTTCAAGCGCCCTTGCTGTTGCTTGGTGTGACTGATCGAGCGGTCCAACTCGAAGTTCTTGGTGGACTGCTGACGCTTGTCAGCCGGGTATGGCGCGAGCATTGGCTGGCCGGTGGCCGGGTCCATGATTTGCTGGCCGTTGGCGTCCAACAGCGGCTGGCCGGGCTGGATCGCGCTGGCGGTCGCGGCGGCGCCGCCGGTGGTTTGCGGGGCACTGGCCGGGGCTGGCGGCTGATTGCTCAGGGCGCCGGGTACGCCTTGCGGAGGACCATTGGCGGCAGTGCGCTGTTCGCTGGTCGATTGCTCGCTGCGCAGAGCCGGCTGGTCGGGGTTGAACTGCTCGGAGGTCGACTCGACAGCACTGAAGTCCACATCGGCAGACACTTCGGCCTTGTAGCGGTCGTTGCCCAGTACCGGCTGCAGGATGTTGTGCACGCGCTGGGTGAGCATGCTTTCCATGCGACGGCTGTAATCGAACTGCTTGCCGGCCATGGTCAGCGCGGAGTTTTCCGCCTGGTCGGAGAGCAGGTTGCCTTTCTGGTCGACCACGGTGATCTGTGATTTGCTCAACTCGGGAACGCTGGTCGCCACCAGATTGACGATGGCCAGGACCTGACCCGGTTCCAGGGAGCGCCCGGCAAACAGCTCGACCAGTACCGAAGCGCTGGGCTTGCGTTCGTCGCGTACGAATACCGAGCTTTTCGGGATGGCCAGGTGCACACGGGCACCCTTGACGTTATTCAGGCTGGCGATGGTACGTGCCAGCTCGCCTTCCAGGCCGCGACGGTAGCGGGTGGCTTCCATGAACTGGCTGGTACCCAGGCCCTGGTCTTTATCGAGAATCTCAAAACCGATATTGCCATCGGTCGGTGCCACGCCGGCGGCGGCCAGCTTCAAGCGGGCACGGGCGACGTCGTCGGCCTTGACCAGCAAGGCGCCGGAGTTGGGCTCGACGGTGTAGGCAATATCGGAGGCGGCCAGGGTTTCCATGACCTGCTTGGCGTCCATCCCCGCCAGGCTGCCATAGAGCGGCCGGTAATCGGGCTGCTGGGACCACAACACCACGGCAAAACCAATTGCCACGCTGG
This sequence comes from Pseudomonas sp. MF5691, assembly GCF_016405645.1. Classification (NCBI taxonomy): domain Bacteria; kingdom Pseudomonadati; phylum Pseudomonadota; class Gammaproteobacteria; order Pseudomonadales; family Pseudomonadaceae; genus Pseudomonas; species Pseudomonas sp. MF5691. The sequence continues at coordinate 19,663 of NZ_JAEKDC010000040.1, read as the reverse complement.
CAGCCAGGCCGACCATCAGGCCCACCTGACGCAACATGGTCATTTCGGAGAGGTTTTCCAGGAACGACAGGCCAAACAGCGGCGGTTTGCCGTCTGTCTTGGCGGGTACGTTATCCACGACTGCTTCTGCCATGACTTAAATCTCGTCCTTAAACCGGCATCTGCATGATGTCTTGATAAGCCTGAACCAGCTTGTTACGCACCTGGGTCAAGGCCTGGAAGGAAACGCTGGCTTTCTGCGAAGCGATCATCACGTCGGTGAGGTCCACGCCGCTCTTGCCGATTTCAAAGGCCGTCGACAGTTGGCTGGAGGCCTGCTGGGTATCGCTGACTTTGTTGATGGCTTGACCGAGCATATCGGCAAAGCTGCTTTGGCCCAATTCCGGCGCTTGTGCGACGGATTTCGGCTGGGACATGGCGTCCATTTGCATGGATCGCATATCCAACATCAACCGATTGAACTCAACACCTTGGCTCATGAACTTCTCTCTCCGACGACCCGCAATTTTTTGACACTACGCAGCGGTTAGTACGGGTAGTAGCAACAAGGGTGCCAGCTCCTTGGCAACTCGTAAGAAAAGCCGACAAACCTTGTCAGCTGATGTGTATCTCAGCTCGCGAAAAGGAATGCTTCCACATCCATCCCGGCATCACGCATTTGCGCCAGCTTGTAGCGCAGGGTGCGGGGGCTGATGCCCAGGCGCTCGGCCGCTTCTTTGCGGCGGCCACGCTCGGCGCGCAGGGTGTCGATGATCATCTGGAATTCACGGCGACGCAGGTCGTCGCCAAGACCACCAGCGGCCTCGGCCGGGGCGCTTTCCTGCGGGGCCGGGGCCAGGCTCGGCATTGGAGCGCTGCCGGCGCCGACGGCCAGGCAGAAGTCCTGGGGCTGGATCAGACCGCCCTGCTGCAAAATCAGCGCGCGCTGGATCGCGTTGTCCAGCTCGCGCACGTTGCCGGGCCATGGGTAACTGATCAGGCAAGCCTGGGCTTCGGCCGACAGGCGCGCCTGAGCGTGCTTCATTTTATTGACGTGCTTGCTCAACAGGCGCTCGGCCAGCGGCACGATATCGGCCGGGCGTTCACGCAACGGGCGCCAGGCCAACGGGAACACCGAGAGCCGATAGAACAGATCTTCCCGGAAGCGCCCTGCTGCCACTTCGCCAGCAAGGTCGCGGTTGGTGGTGGCGACCACGCGGATATCCAGCTGGATCGGCTTGCGCGCGCCCACCCGCTCCACTTCGCGCTCTTGCAGCACGCGCAGCAGCTTGGCTTGCAGGCCCAGGGGCATTTCGGAGATTTCGTCGAGCAGGATGGTGCCGCCATCGGCCTGCTCGAACTTGCCGGCCTGGGCGGCGATGGCGCCGGTGAACGAGCCTTTTTCATGGCCGAACAAGGTGGCTTCGAGCATGTTGTCGGGGATCGCCGCGCAGTTGATCGCGATAAACGGCTGGCTGGCGCGGTGAGATTGCTGGTGGATGTAGCGCGCCAACACTTCCTTGCCGGTGCCGGACTCGCCGGAGATCAGCACCGTGGAATCACTGCGGGCGACCTTGGCCGCCAGCTCCAGCAATTGCGCACTGGCCGGCTCGACAGCAATCGGGCCCTCGCCGTCTGCCACACCCACGACACCAAGCGCATGGCGCGCCACCAGCTCAATCAGGGCCTTGGGTTCGAAGGGCTTGACCAGGTAGTCCGCCGCGCCCTGGCGCATGGCATCGACGGCGCGCTCCACCGCGCCGTGGGCGGTCATCAACAGCACCGGCAGTTGCGGCTGGCGTGCGCGCAGCAGGCCGAGCAACTGGTGGCCGTCCATGCCGGGCATATTGACGTCGCTGACCACCAGGCTGAAGGACTCTTGCTCCACGGCCTGCAAGGCTTCCTCGGCCGAACCGACCGCCCGATAGTCATGGCCCGCCAACAGCAGCGTGTCAGCCAGTGCTTCACGCAGGGCGCGATCGTCTTCAACCAGTAAAACCTTGATAGCCATTTATCCTTACTCCCATCCTTTCCAAGGTTTTTGAAAAGGCAACTGCATTTGGTGCCCCGTGGTGAGGGGGGGGGCAAGCCCCCTCACCACAGGTCGTATGCGTGTTCTTTACTCCGCGCTGGCCGCGCCGGAAAACAGCGGCAGCGTTATCAATGCACAGGTGCCGCGCCCCACACGGGAACGCAAGTGCAATTCTCCCTGATGGGCACGGGCCACTGCCTTGACCACGGTCAGCCCGAGGCCGGTACCATTGGTCTTGGTGGTAAAAAAGGGTTCACCCAGGCGCTGCAACACCGCCGGATCAATCCCACTGCCGCTGTCGCTGATGCACAGGCGCAGGGTTTGCTCGCGGCTGTACAGGTGCACTTTGAGGCACGCACCCGGGCCGCTGGCCTGGCTGGCGTTTTCGATCAGGTTGAGCAGCGCACCCACCAGGGTGTCACGGTTACACAGCAACTCACCCCAATGACTGTCGCACTGCCAGCGCACCGAGGCTTCCTGGACATGGGTGGCAGCGGCGGCCTGCAGCGCCTGCAGCAAGGCGGCGGGCGTGACCCGGTCGGTCAGCGGCAACTCGCCCCGGGCGAAGACCAGCATGTCGCGTACCTGGTGCTCCAACTCATGCAGGCGCTCCTTGAGCCGTCCGGCAAACCGCTGATGGGTGGCGGCCGGCAATTGCTCATCAGTCAAATGACTGGCGTAGATCAACGCGGCGGACAGCGGTGTGCGAATCTGATGCGCCAAAGAAGCGACCATCCGCCCCAGGGACGACAGGCGCTCATGGCGCGCCAATTGGTCTTGGAGGTGCCGGGTTTCCGTCAGGTCGTTGAGCAGCACCAACTGGCCGGGCTCAGCGTCAAGGGAACGGGTGGCGATGGACAGGCGGCGCCCATCCTTGAGGGAAATTTCGTGGCCGTCGTCTTCACGGGGGGCAAAGCAGCGGGTGATGACATGGCGCCACAGCTCGCCTTCCAGCGGCAGGCCCAGCAGGTCGCAGGCCGCGGGGTTGGCTTCGCGTACGCGGCCCTGGTCGTCGATCACGATCACGCCACCGGGTAACAGGTCGAGGAGGTTTTGCAGACGGTTGGCCAGGCGCTCTTTCTCGGCCAGCTCTTGCATGCGCTGGGCACTGACCACCGCCAACTCGCCCTTGAGCTCCGAAACCCGGGCTTCCAGCAGGCTGTAGGAGTCTGTCAACTGGCTGGACATCTGGCTGAACAGCGAAAACGCCTGCTCAAGCCCTTGCCGGCTGATCTGCTCTACGGACGGGACAAGTCCCTGGGTGTCAGGGACTGAAGAAAGGTGGGCGGCGTGGGGCATCGTGCTCTCTCGCTTGGCTGACCGTCAGTTAAACGGAACGTTGCGAGTGCTAAAGCAATACCCGTGCCGGAAAAAATATCCTTATTTTTCAGCGAGTTAAAAAACAGGCGTCAATCATCCGCCTGTTCATCACCTTCACGACGGCTCATGCCGTACTTGCGCATCTTCTCTACCAGCGTGGTGCGGCGGATGCGCAGGCGCTCGGCGGCGCGGGCAACGATGCCATTGGCGTCGTCCAAGGCTTGCTGGATCAGCCCTTGTTCGAGGCTGCCGAGGTAGTCCTTCAGGTCTAGGCCTTCGGGCGGCAGCATGGCGGTGGCGCCGAAGTTCGGGGTATGGCCATTGATCGCCACCCGTTCCTCGAGATCACTGCGCAGGCTGTCCACCAGCTGCTCGTCTTCGTCATCGACGTAGCGGAACTTCTTGGGCAGCTCGACCACGCCGATCACCCCGTATGGATGCATGATTGCCATGCGCTCCACCAGGTTGGCCAGCTCGCGCACGTTGCCCGGCCAGCCGTGGCGGCACAGGGACATGATCGCGGCGGAGTTGAAACGGATCGAGCCGCGCTTTTCGTGCTCCATGCGCGAAATCAGTTCATTCATCAGCAACGGGATGTCTTCCACACGCTCGCGCAGCGGGGCCATCTCGATGGGGAATACGTTGAGGCGGTAGTACAGGTCTTCGCGGAAGCTGCCGACCTCGATCATGCTCTCGAGGTTCTTGTGCGTCGCGGCAATGATGCGCACATCGACACTCTGGGTCTTGTTGCTGCCCACGCGCTCGAAGGTGCGCTCCTGCAACACGCGCAGCAGCTTGACCTGCATCGGCAACGGCATATCGCCGATTTCGTCGAGGAACAGGGTGCCACCGTTGGCCAGCTCAAAACGCCCGGCACGGCTGGTGATCGCCCCGGTAAAGGCGCCCTTCTCGTGGCCGAACAGTTCGCTTTCGAGCAGTTCTGCCGGGATCGCCCCGCAGTTGACCGGCACAAAAGGTCCGTCACGGCGCTTGGAGTGGTAATGCAGGTTACGCGCGACCACTTCCTTGCCGGTGCCTGACTCGCCGAGGATCAGCACGCTGGCGTCGGTATCGGCCACTTGCTGCATCATCTGGCGCACGTGCTGAATCGCACGGCTGGTGCCGACCAGGCTGCGGAACAGGTTGGGTTCGCGGTGACGTCCGCGCTCGCGGGCCTGGTCGTACATCTCGCGATAGACCTGGGCACGGTGCAGGGAGTCGAGCAATTTGCTGTAGCTGGGGGGCATTTCCAGGGTGGAAAGTACACGGCGGCGCTGGTCTTCCGGCAAATCCACGGAAGAAATATCACCCATCAGCAACACCGGAAGGAACTCATCCCAGGTTGAGAGTGTCTTTAACAGGCCCAGAACTGCGCCAGGAGCGTTTACCGTCCCGATCAGCACACAGATGACTTCACGGCTCGACGACAAAGAGCTGACAGCCTGCTGCCAATCATGGCTGCCGCAGGGCAAATTTTCTTCGCCAAGAAAATTCAAAATCACCGCCAGGTCGCGGCGGCGAACGCTATCGTCATCGATCAGCAGAATTTTGGTTTCACGCCACATGCAATAGCAACTTCCCTAGTAAAACTCAAATGCCCTCGAATCGGGGCAATCTAGATAGCTGTAGGCGTTTTCTGCGCTACGGATACCTGACGTCTGAAAATAGCACTAGTTAAGTCAAAATTATGCGAACAGTCAAATTTATGACGCACCATGTTCGGATTAACTGAGCCAGATCAGCCGAACAGATGGTAAACCTTTGACGCATTTTTCGCTTGGTTGATCTGCGACATCTCTTCAAATATCGCCTGGCGCTCGCCGGTCGTCACTTCCAGCAACTGCTGGTAGACCGCTAACAGGCTCTCCAGCTTCTCCCGCAGCGCGTCCTCGTCCACCGGCGCTTCGCTGAGCACCTCGTCGATCCAGACACGGCAGCCCATGTCCAATTCGCTGATCGCATCCCAATTGCGCTCTGCCAGCGCGCCAACCAAGGCGTCGCGGGTTTCGTCGATCCGTTGCAGTGCGTGGCTCATGCTGTGTTCCTCAAGGCCGACGGCCCTATTGTGGCGCGATGGCATCCCAGCCACTTTTGACAGTAATCAACAACCGTGCGACTTCGTCGATCATGTCGGCATCGTTGACGCTATTGGCCTCAACCAGACGGTTACTCATGTACTCGTACAACGCATCCAGTTGCTGCACCGCCGCTGGATCTTCGGCTTTTTCCGGCTCCAGGCCATCACGCAGGCCGGAGATGATTTCAATCGCCTTGCCCAGCATCAGGCCCTTCTGGGCGATATCACCACGGCTCAATGCGCCCTTGGCCTGAGCCATGCGATCGAGGCCGCCTTCCATCAGCATCTGCACCAGACGGTGCGGGCTGGCTTCGGAGATCTGGGCGTGGGAATTGACCTTCTGGTATTGGCGAAGGGCTCTCATAGGGTTCATGTTGCTACCTCGTTACAGGCCACAGTCAAATAGGATTGCTTAAGTAGTTTTTCGACTGTACCGAGAAAAACTTTAATCCCTCACCGAGTGCCCGGGCCCTTTTTCAGGGCCTGCGGGCGCACCATTCATCAGTTCGACTTAGGATTGTTCAGCGCGTTGAGGGTGGTCATGATGCTGGAACTGCGGGAGTTGATCTGCGCGATCATCGTGTCCATGGCGGTGTACTTGGCCGACAGGGACTTCTGCAGGGCTTCCATGCGGCGGTCCAGGTCAACCTTTTCAGTGGTCAGATCAGTCAGCTTGTTGTTGAGATCTGTCGCACGGGTCGCCAGGGTGCCGGTGGTACCGACATAGCTGCTGGTCGCCTTGTTCATGCGCGTGATCAGGCCGGTATCGCCAGTGAACATCTTGGCAATGTCACCAGCACCCTTGACCACGGCCTTGTCCCAGGTCTTGTCTTCCAGGCTCAGCAAGCCGGTTTTCTGGTCAGTGGTGATGCCCATCTGGGCCAGGCTGCTAATGCTGCCCACGCCCTTGCCGTTGACCAGTTCGGAACGCAGGCTGGACACCAACTGACGCATCGACGCATCACCGGTCAAGGCCCCCGCTGTAGTGGTAGAAGCATCGCCGGTGGCGGTGACCTTGGTCTGGGTGTTGATGGCGGTCATCAACGTGTTATAGGCGGTGACGAACGACTGCACCGAGGTCTTCAGGGTGTCGGTGTTGCTGGCTACGGTAAGCGTGACCTTCTTGGTCAGATCGCCATCCAGCAACTCCAGGGTCACGCCGCTGATCGCAGACGTGATCTTGTTGCTGGTGGACTCCATCTTGACGTCATCGATGGAGTAGATGGCGTTTACCGGCGCTTTACCCTTGTCATAACCGACCGCCAGTTCCGAGTCGCCACTGAGGGTGATGTCGGTCCCTACACCACTGGTATTGGAGGTCAGTACCAGACGCCCTCCGTTGGAGTCGCTCAGTACGTTGGCGCTGATGCCTTGGGCAGAGAGCTGGGTATTGATGGATTCGCGGACCTCTTGCAGGGTCGCACCACCCGCCACCAATACATCGTAGCTTTTACCCGATTGGGTAATCGTCAGCGTCTGGGTCTCATCGCTGGCGTTGGCCTTGCCCGAGGCGCCACCTTCGATCACTTTGCTGGAGACCTTCGACGAGGTAGCCAGACTCTCGACCTCAAGGAGGTATTTGCCAGGGGCCGCACCGTCACCCAGGGTGACCTTGGCGTTTTTTTCTTCGGAGGACGTGGCGGCCAGGCCATTGAAGGCGGCCTGGTTGTTCAACTTGGTGATTGCCGCCTGGTAGGCTTCCAGCGCCGTTTTCACAGAGCCCACAGCCGACAGTTTGACGGTGGTGTCTTTCTGCTGGGCGGTGATCTGCGCCTCTTTGGGCGCGCGCTCGGCCCCCACCAACGCCTTGACGATGGCTTGGGTGTCGTAGCCCGAACCTGGGCCGGAAATCGTTGAACTAGCCATTTGCTACTCTCCTTGTCCTGCGGTTGCCGCTTTTTTGGCGTACGAACGCCCAAGCAGCAATTAGAAACATGTTTCGTGCCAACTCAAGCCCTTGTATCAAACAACAGGCTGCTGGCATCGCTCAGGTTCTGCGCCAGCTTCAGCGCAGTCTCCGATGGAATTTGTCGAATCACTTCGCCACTGTCGGTAGCGATCACCTTGACCACTACTTTGCCGGTGGAGTCATCGATGGAAAAATCCAGGTTGCGCTGTGAAGCCTGCACAAACTCACGCATATCGGTAACAGCTTTTTCCAATGCCACGCGCTGTGGCTCCTCGGCGGGTTCGGTCTCGGCCTGCGGGACAGGCTTGGCCTGGGTCGCAGCCGTGGCGGGAGCCTGGGTGGTAGCAGCCGGGTATGACGCGTTCAGCTTGATGCTCATGTCCATGTCATCACCTCCAAACTGAAAAAACGGAAGGGCACGTTAGACGCACCCTCCCGTTGATTAACCGCTAGCCGATATTACTGAAGCAGCTTCAGTACAGCGGATGGCAGTTGGTTGGCCTGGGACAGGATCGCAGTGGAAGCCTGTTGCAGGGTTTGTTGCTTGGTCAGTTCAGCGGCTTCGGAAGCGAAGTCAGCGTCTTCTACGCGGCCTTTGGCAGCCGAGGAGTTCTGCGAAATGCTCTGCAGGTTGGCCACGGTGCTGGCGAAACGGTTTTGCACCGCACCCAGCTGCGAACGCTGGCTGTCGATTTGCTGCATGGCACCGTCTAGAGCCTGGATAGCCTGTTGCGAGCTGGCTGCGGTCAGGATGCTCAGGTCGGCAACAGTAGTTTCCAGAGTAGTGGACGAAGTGGTACCTGGAGTCAGACCCAGAGCAGTCAGGCCAGTGCCCGCGCTGCCGTCGGCAATGACGATATCAGTTTTGGAGAACAGAGCCAGGCTGCCATCCGAATTTTTGCTGGCAGTAACACCAGTGCTTGCACTGTTGATCGACGACACTATGGCGTCGGCGGTATCACCCTTCTTGAACTTCACTTCTACGCCATTCAGACTCAAGGAGGTATCAGCAGTCAGCTTGGCCTGGGAGGTGCCAGCCGACAGACCCAACTGAGACAGCGAACCAGCTGCTACGTTACTGAGTTGAATGTCCTTGCCTTCGTCAGACGTGATCGAGAAACGCCCATCAGAACCGAATCCGGCACTTTTAACACCGTCTAGAGCAATGATACTGGTGATCACATCGGAGATCGGGTCAGCTGCATCCCACTGGACAGACTGACCATTGATCGCGATTTCGCCGCCCAGAGCAAGCGCGCCAGTAGCGACCTTAGGTGGTGTGGTAACTGCTTCCGTCAGACCCAACGCGGCTAAAGTCGTTCCAGTACCCACATCTGCAAGGTCAATCGCCTTATCAGACTTGAGAACGATTTTGCTGCCATCCAGCGATGCGGTAACGCCAGTGCTGGAAGTCTGTGCATTGATTTTTGCTAAGGCTTCGCTGGTGACATTACCACCACCGGCTACAGCTGCTGCTGCACCGAAGGTAATTTCCTTACCATTGATGCTGATTTTATCGCCAGCAGCCAAAAGAGCAGCGTCAGCTACAGCCGTGCCGGCAACCGAAGCCCCCAATACCGAACCAGTGGCCGTCGCGCTCAGGCCGACAGTCGCCCCGCCGTTCACGCTGGCTTCGCTGTACTGCCCCTTCAAAGCTGTGGAGCTGATGTCGGTCATACCGAACGAGATAGTCTCGTTGGCGTTGGCGCCGATCTGGAACGCTACGTTGTTGAACGAACCGTCCAGCAGGTTACGACCACCGAAGGTGGTGGTGTTGGCGATACGGGTCAGCTCGCCCACTTTAGCGGTGAACTCTTGTTGCAGGGAAACACGGTCAGCGTCGCTTTTATCACCGTTCGCCGCTTGCAGGGCGAGTTCACGCAGACGCTGCAGGGTGTTGGTGGATTCTTGCATTGCGCCTTCAGCGGTCTGGGCGATCGAAACACCGTTGTTGGCGTTAGCGATGGCAACGTTCAGGCCTTTGACCTGGTTGTTCAGACGGTTGGCGATCTGCATGCCAGCAGCGTCGTCTTTGGCGCTGTTGATTTTCAGGCCGGAAGACAGACGGTTCATCGACTGGCTCAAAGCGTCGGATGCTTTGTTCAGGTTCTTCTGGACGCCCAGGGAAGTGATGTTGGTGTTTACGGACATTGCCATGACGAAATCCTCGTGAGTTGGATACTGCGGCTTCCGGCCCTGGCAACCGCCGGGTGTGGCCTAGAGAACCTTCGTAATAGTTATCGTCGTGAATGCAGGTTGCTTGAGGATTTTTTTGAGTTTTTTTGCTAGCCCTGTGCCACCCCTTGTATTTCAAGGCCTTATAGATGGTCAAAATGCCAGCAATCACGGGTTACTGGCGCCAGAACCCCGCCTCGACACCCGCATAAAAAAACGCCCATGATCTTTCGACCCTGGGCGTTTTTTATGCAGCCTATCAAAGCATCACGGCCGATAGATAATCGCCGAGCCCCACGACAGGCCCACGCCAAACCCGCTCAGGGCGACGCACTTCCACTCGGCGTCCATCACGTGCTTTTCCAGCAGCAGCGGAATGCTCGACGACACGGTGTTGCCGGTCTCGACCATGTCCTTGATGAATTTCTCCACCGGCGCATCTTCAAAACGCCGCGCCACGGCGTCGACAATCGCCGCGCTGCCCTGGTGGATGCAGAACGCGTCAATATCATCGGCCTTGAGGTCGGACTCGTTGAGCAGCTCGTGCAGGTGCGCTGGCACCTTCAGCAGGGCAAAGTTGAAAACCTGGCGGCCGTTCATGAAGAACACGCCATCGCTGACCTTCAAATGCGGTGCGCCGGAGCCGTCGGTGCCGAACTTGGCCTTGCCCAACTGCCAGGGGGCGTCTTCGCCCATCCAGGTGGCGGTGGCGGCGTCGCCGAACAGCATGGTGGTGTTGCGGTCTTCCGGGTCGACGATCTTCGAGTACGGGTCGGCAGTCACCAGCAGGCCGTTTTTCAGGCCGGCGGCTTCCATAAAGCCTTTCATCGCGTAGATGCCGTAGACATACCCGGAACAGCCCAGGGAAATATCGAAAGCCGCGACGTGGGTCGGCAGGCCCAGTTTGTCCTGGACGATGGCGGCGGTGTGCGGCAGCCCTTCTTCGTCGCCGTTCTGGGTCACGACGATCAGCGCGTCGATCGACTCACGCTTGAGCTCGGGGTTGTTGGCAAACAAGGCATTGACCGCCTCAACGCACAAATCCGAGGTTTCCTGTGCAACATCCTTGCGCGGCAGGAATGCCGAGCCGATCTTGCCAATGATGAACTCTTCATCCTTGGCGAATTTTGCACCCTGGGCGTAGTTGTCCAGCCCTTCTGCCGGCACGTAGCTGGCGATGCTTTTTATGCCAATCATTGTGGCTTCCCAATACAAAATAGCTGGAGAACACCCCTGAAAATCCTTCAGGGGCGCTGACAATAAAGGGGATAACCCCGCAAAAAACCATCGAAGTCGCCTTGACCTGGGCCTGAAAGATGCCCTGGCCTTTTCACACGATACAGTGAAGATGCGCTTTATGACTCATAGGTCACTCATTTTTGTGCGCTTTGCTTAAAAGCCTGCGCCAGAAACGACAACGGCCCACCCTGTTTCCAGGGTGGGCCGTCGGGTCTTGCCAGGCCGATTACATCCGGCTGAACAGGCTCAACTGGGAGATTTTCACAAAGGCCAGCTGCGAGGCCTCCAGCATTGCCTTCTGGAACGCCAGGTCAATCGAGGCGGTAGCCACATCGGTATCACCAATGGCGGCGGTGGTCGATTTGTTGGCCAGCACCATGCTGGTGTTCTCCGTCTCCTGGATCGCCAGCGAATTCAACCGCGCACCAATGGAGCCCCGCACCCCATCAACCTGGGCCTGGGAGGCCTTGATATTGGTAATGGCAGCATTGACCACATCGGTCAGCTTGGCCTGGGCAATCGGGTCGCCGTCAGAAGGGGTTTCCAGGGCCTGGCGCAGTTGGCTGAGGGTATCCAGGGCATTTTGCGTCTTGTGGGTGTTGGAGCCCACGGCGAACTGGTCACCGGTGCCCGGTGCGCCGGTGATGTCAAACTTCACGCCAGCTGCCGTGATGCTGTCTGGCGTGGCGGGCACAGGCGGTGGACCCGGCTGGGCTGGCGTACCAGGCACCACAGTGCCGCTGGAAACCGGCTTGCTATCGGCGGTGATCGGCTGGGCATACACCTCATATTCTGTGGTCGAGGTAAATTTGATCACCGCGCCTTTGTTCGGGAAGGTGCTGCTGTAGTCCGCCTGGCTGGTGACGGTGCCGCCCGACAACTGCGCCGAGGTTTGGTTGCTCGGCGTACGCGAGACACTGAAGCTGTCCGGCTTGCTTTGCAGAGTGAATTCACGGTCCTTGTACACCGCGTCAGCCTCAGCACCGGGCTTGGCGTCCCCCAGGTTCTGGTCGACATCAAAAGTCACGCCGCGCACGGTGACAGAAGCACTGCCTTCCTTGGTCGCATCGAACTTGCCGTTGCCCGGGGTTTGCGCGGTGATGTCGTTGCCCGCCGCATCCGTCACGGTGTATTCGGTGCTGCTGAGGAAGGTCAGTTTGTATGGTTGGCCGTCAGTGAAGCTGCTGTCATAAGTCGACGGCGACGTGACGATGCCGCCCGAAACCAGCACCTTGCCATCGTTGACCGAACCGGTCGCCTGGGTACGCCCCGCATTGACAGTGCCTTCCAGGATCGACTTGCCGGTGTCATTGACCACCATCGACAAGGTGTCGGAAACCTTCAGGCTCAGCGGCGTTTCATCGCCCTGATAGCTGTAGGTGCCGTCGCTGTTGCGAGCGTATGGCGGGGTGTCGCTCTTGCCGCCGGCAAACAGGTAATGGCCGGACGAATCCTTGCTGTTAAGCAAGCTCAGGACCTGCTTCTCGATTTCACCAATCTCGGCGGCAACGGCCTTGCGGTCGTCATCGCTGATACCGCCACCGCCCTTGCCCGCCACCTTGAGCGACAACTCACCCGCGCGCGCCAGGGCGGTGTCGATACTGGCAAGCACGCTTTCCTCGCTGTTAAGCGAGTTCTTCATGCTGCTGATATTGCCCGCGTACTGCCCCAACATATCCTGCTGCTGCTGCAGCAGCAGCAAACGCGCCGCGCCCACCGGATCATCTGCCGCCGTCTGGATGCGCACGCCGGAGTCGATCTGCTGCTGGGTCTTGGTGACGTTGGAGAAGTTGTTGGTATAACGCGCAGTCGTGGTATTGAAATACTGTTCGGTCGAGATTCGCATCGTCTCAAACTCCCTTAAAGACTGTTGATCAGCGTGCTGAAGGTTTCTTGCGCAGCTTTAATGATCTGCGACGACGCGGTGTAGTACTGCTGGAAACGGATCATATCGCCGGCCTCCTCGTCCAGGTTGACCTGGGACACGGAGCTGCGATTGGAGGTGGCGGCCGCGAGCATGGCCCCGGTCGCATTGTTATCGACGTTGGCCTGGCTGGCCTTGCCGCCCACGGACGAGACCAACTGGCTGTACGCGGTGCTCATGCTCACGCCGGCATTGCCATCGGTGGCGCCCACGGTCTTGCGGGTTTGCAGGTCGAGCAGTTGCAAGGCATTGCGGTTGTCCAGTTTGCCGCCGCTGTTGAACGACACGGTGTAGCTATCGTTCGGCTTCGGCTCACCACGGATGACCGTGTCGACCCCGAATGTCTGTGGGTCGCCATTACCGTCTACGTACGGCACGTTGATCGTCAGCTTGTTGTCCTGGCCCGGCACGATGGTGCCGGTGCCAATGGGCTGGCCCTGGGCGTTATTGATCACATAGCTCTGGGTGCCATCGGCGGCACGCTCGCCAAACGTCATCTTGACCGGCATCGCGCCCTTGATCGCCGCTTCCAGCTGTGCGGTGCCGGCGCCGCCATGGATATCCAGGGGCAAGCTCAGCGTCGGCGGATCAAACACGCCAGTACCACTGTTGTTCTTGTTGCCCTCGGCCAACAGCGGCGCAGAAAACGCCAGCTTGTTGGGATCGGTCATCACCACCTTGAGGTCCATCGCGCCACCGGCGGTCGGGCTGACCTTGAACGTATCGCCAGCAGCCACCGGGCCCTTGCCATCCAGGGCCAGGGTGAAGCCGTCGATCTCCGGTGGCGTTTGGGTGATGTCGAAGGTGCCCATGGACTTACCGTCCGAACGCAGCACGGTGTAATTCTTGTCGTCACTGAAGGTCACCTTGTAGTCAAAGGTGCTCAGTTTGCTGGTGTCTTTGATCGTGACGTTCAGGTTGCCGGAGCCGGCACTGTTATTCGAGCCGCCAACACTGCGCTGGCCAATGGCAAATACGCTGTTGATGTCATTGAACAGCGCGGCGCCGAACTGCCCGTTGGCGTCCAGGCCCTGCCCCAGCTGGGTATTGATGGCCTCGCCGACCACCATGGCGGTACGCCCCAGATCGTTGATGGCCGGCATCAGCACATCCTGGCGATAACGCAGCAAGCCGCCGATGGAGCCACCGCTGATCACCGAGCTGACGTCCATGGGTTGCCCGCTGGCGGTCAACACCACCGAGTACTGACTCTTGTCGTCCTTGCTCGGCACCGCCGACAGCTTGTTCGACACACCGTCCGCGACCAGGGTCTGCCCGGTACCCAGGGAGACATTGAAATGGCCGTCCGACTCAGTGACCTTGACCCCTACCAGTTCGTTGAGCGAACGCACCGCTTCGTTGCGTGCATCCAGCAGGTTCGCCGGCTCGCCGTTGCCCTGGCCTTTGGCCTGGAAGATTTGCTGGTTGAGGGAGGCAATCGAGGAGGTCAACTGATTGACCTGGCCGGTGATGGTCTCCAACTGGCTGTTGATGCCTTCTTTCTGTTTGTTCAGTTCGGTCGCAATCGAGTTGAAGCGGTTGCCCAGAGTCTGGGCAATGGTCAAGACCAACTGGCGCGCGGAGTTGTCGCTGGGGTTGGCCGAAGACGTCTGCAACGCGGCGAAGAAGCTGTTCAAGGCCGCACCGACACCGGTGGACTTGTCGGACAGCAACTTGTCCACCGAACCGATCTGGTCCAGGTAGGCCTTGGCATCAAAATTCAGCGACGTGGTGGTCTGCAACTGGGTGTCGAGGAACTGGTTGTACACCCGGCGTACATCCGACAGCGTAGTGCCGGTGCCGACGAACACCCCACCGGCCGCGGACATGCCATTGGCGGTCTGCATGGTCTGCTGACGCGAGTATCCAGGGGTCTTGGCGTTGGCAATGTTGTTACTCAAGGTCGCAAGCGATCCCTGAGCCGCATTGAGTCCTGACATCCCGATATTGAGCAAACCCATGGTTCAAACCTTATAAATGAGTGGATGCGCCAGCGGCAGCGTAGTTTTGGTAGCTGTTCATGGCTTTGGCGATCTGCGAAATCTTGCTGGCGTACGCCGGGTCCGTTGCATACCCGGCTTTTTGCAACTCGCGTACAAACTGTTCCGGGTTATCGGCCGACTTCAAGACTTCTTTATATCTTTCATTGCTTTGCAACAAAGTCACGAGGTCGTGAAAGCTGTCCTGGTACGAGTCGTAGGAACGGAACTGCGCCGTCTCCTTGACCATCTCGCCATTGCGAAACTCGCTGGTGATCGCCCGCGCCTGGGCGCCCTGCCAGCTCTGCCCGGCCTTGATGCCAAACAGGTTGTGGCTGCTGCTGCCGTCTTGCTGGCGCATTACCGATTTGCCCCAGCCGGTTTCCAGGGCAGCCTGGGCCACCAGGTAGCGCGGGTCGATGCCGATGCGCTCGGCCGCCTGCTTGGCCATGGGCAGCATGGTGGCGACAAACTCGTCTTGCGAACTGAAGGCTTTTTTCGCCGGGGCCAGCGGTGGCTGGGCCACGGCGCGGCCGTAAATCTGCATGCGCGAATCGCGGGCGGCAAAGGTGCGCGCAGCACCGTTGATCACGCCATCTTCGGCGGCGCTGTTGCGCAGTGGCGCAGCCTTGGCGGCGCCCGCCGCCTCGACGCCCGGCACGATACCGGCCAGCAGGCGATCGGTGAGTTTGCTCGGCAAGGCGATGCGGCGCTGATTCATCAGCGCCATGTCATTGCGCAGGGTGCCTTCATCGACACGCGGCGCCACTTCGACCCGCGCCGCCCACAGCGCACGCTGGCCATTGGAACGACCCAACGGGCCATCCGCCTGGGTGCCGGCGGCAATCGGGGTCGGCACGTCGACTTTCTTCTCTGCCGCGTCCGGGCCCTGCAGGGTCGAGGCCTGCCCTTCCACCGGCTTGTTCTTTTGCATCTGACGCAGCAAAACGTCCGCCAGGCCGATACCGCCACCCTCGCGAGACAGCGAGACCGCCAGTTGCTGGTCGTACATTTCCTGATACTGCTTGGCCGCCGGAGTATTCAGCGGGTTGTCCTTGCCCAGGGCATCGGTGGCCGAGCGCATGGATTTGAGCATCTCATTGAGAAACAGCGACTCGAATTCCTGCGCCACTTTGCGCATGTTGCCGTCGCTGTTCTTGTCGCCGAACTTGAGCTGGTTAAGCCGGTTCAGGTCGGAGTAGGACCCCGAGTCTGCCGTGCTGGCGATACCGCTCTTGCGCATATCCATGGCCATGGCCTCAAATCACGATCAGGTCGGCTTGCAAGGCGCCGGCCTGTTTCAGGGCTTCGAGGATCGCCATCAAGTCGCCGGGCGCCGCGCCCACCTGGTTCACCGCACGGACAATCTCGTCCAGGGTGGTGCCGGGACCGAACTTGAACATCGGCTTGGCTTCTTGCTGGGCATTGACCCGCGAACGCGGGACCACGGCGGTCTGGCCACCGGACAACGGCCCGGGCTGGCTGACAATCGGGTCTTCGGTAATGGTCACGGTCAGGCTGCCGTGGGTCACGGCCGCCGGCGACACCTTGACGTTCTGGCCGATCACGATAGTGCCGGTACGCGAGTTGATGATGACCTTGGCCACCGCCTGGCCCGGATCGACCTCAAGGTTTTCCAGGATCGACAGGTAGTCCACACGCTGGCTCGGGTCCAGCGGCGCAGTCACGCGGATCGAGCCGCCGTCGATGGCCTGGGCCACGCCTGGGCCGAGCATATCGTTGATCTTGTCGACCACACGCTTGGCGGTGGTGAAGTCCGAACGGTTGAGGTTCAGGGTCAGGCTGTTGCCCTGGTTGAAACCGCTGGGCACGGTACGTTCCACCGTGGCGCCGCCAGGAATCCGCCCGGCCGATGGCACGTTGACGGTGATCTTCGAACCGTCGCGCCCTTCGGCATCAAACCCGCCCACCACCAGGTTGCCCTGGGCGATGGCGTAGACGTTGCCGTCGATACCTTTGAGCGGCGTCATCAGCAAGGTGCCGCCACGCAGGCTTTTCGAGTTACCAATGGAGGATACGGTGATGTCCACCACCTGCCCCGGCTTGGAGAACGCCGGCAGATCGGCACTGATCGACACCGCCGCGACGTTCTTCAACTGCACGTTGCCCGAACCTGGCGGCACCTTGATCCCGAACTGCGAGAGCATGTTGTTGAAGGTCTGCAGGGTGAACGGGGTCTGGGTGGTCTGGTCGCCCGTGCCGTTG
Source organism: Pseudomonas sp. MF5691 (assembly GCF_016405645.1). Classification (NCBI taxonomy): domain Bacteria; kingdom Pseudomonadati; phylum Pseudomonadota; class Gammaproteobacteria; order Pseudomonadales; family Pseudomonadaceae; genus Pseudomonas; species Pseudomonas sp. MF5691. The sequence continues at coordinate 2,803 of NZ_JAEKDC010000040.1, read as the reverse complement.
AGCCCCACCACCAGGCCGTAGCCGATCAACTGGTTGCTGCGCACCCCGGAAATACTGGCGATGTCCTTCAGGCGTTCGGCCTGGACAGCAACGCTCAGGGAGAGCAACAACACCGCTGCCATCAGCTGTTTGAGATTCAAAGTGATCACCTAGAAAGGGAACAGCGGGCTAAGGAAGAAACGGTCGAACCAACCCGGCTGACTGGCGTCGGCAAACGAACCCGTACCCGAATAGGTAATGCGTGCATCGGCAATCCGTGTGGACGGCACGGTGTTGTCGGTGGCGATATCGTCCGCGCGCACCATGCCGGCGATGCGCACCAGTTCGTCACCGGTGTTGAGGGTCATCCACTTCTCGCCGCGCACGGCAATGATGCCGTTGGGCAGCACGTCGGCCACGGTCACGGTGATCGAGCCCACCAGGCTGTTGCCCTGCCCGGCCTTGCTGCTGCCGTTGGTGGCGCGGTCGCCGCTGTAGCCCACGTCCAGGCTCAAGTCACCACTGCCCAGGGGGTTGTTGGTGTTCAAGCCACCGCCAAACAGCGAGGTCAGGCCGATGCCGGTCTTGCTGTTCTTGGCAACCTGGGAGTTGGCGTTCTTGCTCGCCGTGGTGCGCTCGTTGAGGGTGATGGTGATGATGTCGCCAACACGGAACGCCTTGCGGTCGCTGTACAGGTTCTGCTCAAAACCGGCCTGGTAGATCGAGCCATTGTTGGCAGCGGCTGGCAGTGGCGTGCGCGGCAACACCGGCGCGTAGTACGGGTCATTGGGTTTTGGCGTCGGGGCGACACAGCCCGCGAGCACGGCAATCCCACTCAATGCCAGAACAGAAACAAAGCGACTCATGACCCTTACCTCACGGTGTTGCAGGCGCCTTATGAGCGCCCCATAGACTGGATTACAGATTCTGCGTAACGAACGAAAGCATCTGGTCGGCGGTGGAAATCACCTTGGAGTTCATCTCGTAGGCACGCTGGGTGGTGATCATGTTGACCATCTCTTCCACGGTGCTGACGTTGGAGGTTTCCAGGGTGCTTTGCAGGGTGGTGCCAAACCCGTTGAGGCCCGGCGTGCCGACTTGCGGCGCGCCGCTGGCAGCGGTTTCCAGGAACAGGTTGTTACCGGTGGCTTGCAGGCCGGCCGGGTTGATGAAGTCGGCGGTCTGCAGGTTGCCGATCACTTGCGACGCCGGGTTGCCGGCGATGGTGACAGACACGGTGCCGTCGGCACCGACCGTGAAGGTCTGGGCATCGTTGGGCACGACAATCGCCGGCTCCAGGGCAAAACCGTTGGCGGTCACGACCTGGCCGTTGGAGTCCAGGTGGAAGGTGCCGTCACGGGTGTAGGAGGTAGTGCCATCCGGCTGCAGGATCTGGAAGAAACCACGGCCATTGATCGCCATGTCCAGCGGCTGCCCGGTTTGCTGCAGGTTGCCGGCGGTGAAGTTCTTCTGGGTGCCGACGATGGACACACCGGTACCCACTTGCAGGCCCGACGGCAATTCGCTGTCCTGGGTCGACTGCGCACCCGGCTGGCGCTTGATCTGATAGAGCAGGTCCTGGAACTCGGCGCGATCACGTTTGAAGCCCGTGGTCGAAACGTTCGCCAGGTTGTTGGAAATAACGGTCAGGTTGGTGTCCTGGGCGGACAGACCGGTTTTGGCAACCCATAGAGCCGGAAGCATGCTGTTCTCCTTCGTGCGCCTGTTTGTAGGCGCCGCGTTACAAAATTAGTAGTCAGTGGCGCTGCAATCAGCTCATCTGCATGACGCGAGTCATGGCCTGGTCGTCTTCTTTGGCGCTGTTCATCATTTTCACGTGCAATTCGAACTGCTTGGACAGGGCCAGCACCGCCGTCATTTCTTCGACGGCATTGACGTTGCTCGACTGCAGGAAGCCCGAATTCACCTTGACGCTGGCATCGGCCACCGCCGGCTGGCCGTCCTTGGTGTGGATCGCGCCATCCAGGCCCTTGGTCATATTGGCCAGGTCCGGCTTGACCAGCTTGATGCGGTCCACCTCTGCCATCACCCGTGGGCCTTCGCCCATGGCGCGGATGCTGATGGTGCCGTCTTCGCCGACTTCGACCTTCTGCTCGGGCGGCACCGAAATCGGCCCGCCATTGCCCATGATCGGCATGCCGTTGCCGGCCCGCAGCACGCCCAGTGCGTCGATATTCATGCTCGCGGTGCGCACGTAGGCTTCGCCGCCATCAGGGGTTTGCACGGCGATCCAGCCATCGCCGCCGACGGCAACGTCCAGGTCACGGCCGGTCTCGACCATCGAACCCGGAGAAAAATCGGTACCAGGACGCTCGGTCAGGGCAAACGCCCGCGCCGGAAAGCTGTCACCAAACACCGGCATCGAACGGGCCTGCTCCAGGTCACGCTGAAAACCGTTGGTGGAAATGTTCGCCAGGTTGTTGGCATGGGCCTTTTGCGCCAGAGCATTCTGGCTGGCGCCGGTCATTGCCACATAAAGGTATTTGTCCACGCTCATTCCTCTTACTGACGGACGTTTGCCGCCCACCGATGTACTGAGGAGTCTTTAGCAATTTGCGCACCAACTTTTTAAAAGTCGGGGAAAGGCAGGCGGGGCAAGGGGTTGGGGCGTATCAAGGATTATTGGAGGGGCAGGACGAGTCGGAAAAACGGCGGAGTTCTGCCGGTTGCGGCAAACACCGGTCTTGGCATTAACACAGATCCATTGTGGGAGCGGGCTTGCTCGCGAAGGGGGTGGATCAGTCGGTACCTGTATCCGGCTCTTCTAGTCATCTGCAGCTGCCGACGAGTCTACGCGACTAGA
>NZ_JAEKDC010000004.1:0-356709 GCF_016405645.1 Pseudomonas sp. MF5691 | reverse complement strand
GCCAACCCCTGTGCCGCCCCCGACTCCGACCCCACCGCCTATGCCGGCACCCGCTCCCGCTGAATCCCTACTCGCGATCTTGACGAGTGTGCTCCAGAGTACCCTCATGCTGTTGCAGGGGCTCATTCGGTTATTTGAGAAGGGCCAGGCAGGGCAAGGGCATCGGTAGGTGAGGGTTGGCACCTGATGGGTTCAGGCTCTTACGGTCGACGCGCCCCTGGACACACTCAAGAAGCGCAGCAAGGCCACCAACGGGAACGCGCTACCCACCAGGATCACCCCAAGCCAGCCGCCGTGTTCATACACACTGCTGGCAATCGCCGAGCCAAAGGCGCCACCGATGAAGATGCTGGTCATGTACAGCGCGTTCAAGCGGCTGCGGCTGTGGGCGTCGAGGACATAGATGGTGCGCTGGCCGAGGACCATATTCATCTGCACGCAGAAGTCCAGGACCACGCCCGTGACCATCAAGCCGATGACGCTGTAGGCCGGATGTACCAGCGCCGGTAGAAAACTCAGGGCCGCCAGCAACATGGCCAGCAACGAAGCGCGGTGGGTATGGCCGGCGTCTGCCAGGCGCCCACTGATCGGTGCTGCGATGGCGCCGAGGGCACCGACCAGGGCAAACAGGGCGATCTGGCTCTGGCTCAAGCCGTGGTTGCGTGAGAGTTCCAGGGGCACGGCGGTCCAGAACAGGCTGAAGGCAGCGAACAGGCAACCCTGGTAGAACGCCCGTTGGCGCAGCAACGGTTGCTCGCGCAGCAGGGTGGCCAACGAGCGCAACAACTGGCCATAGCTGGCACTGTGGTCCGGCTGGCGTTTGGGTACGGTCAACAACAGCACCACGCTGATAATGGCCATCATCGCGGCTGCGGCCATGAACATCGCCCGCCAGCCGAAGTGGTCCGCCACCAGGCTGGACACCGGCCGTGCCAGCAGGATGCCCAGCAACAGGCCACCCATGATGCTGCCCACCACCCGGCCACGGGACTCGGCAGGTGCCAAGTGCGCGGCCAGGGGAATCAGGATCTGCACTGATACCGAGCTGAAGCCAATCAGCAACGACACCAACAGGAACAGGTTCGGTTCTTTGGTGAAGGCTGCACCCAACAGGCTGGCGATGGCGACCACGGTGGTGATGATCATCAGCCGACGGTTTTCCAGCAGGTCGCCCAGCGGCACCAGGAAGAACAGGCCCAGGGCATAACCAATCTGGGTCAGGGACACGATCAGGCTGGCCATGGCGGGTGTCAGGCCGATGTCCGGGGCAATCAACTCAATGATCGGTTGTGCGTAGTAGATGTTGGCGACGATGGCGCCGCAGCAGAACGCAAACAGCAGCACCATGCCACGGGTCATGGTGGCGGTCGCGGGTGAGGTAGCGGTCATGGTGTTCTCGTTAAAACGGGGAAGGATGGCGTGAAGGTTAAAGGGTAGGCGAGGGAGGGGGTAAAGTGTTACTGATGATTTCAGTCATGCCTGGCATTAATGCCTTGCGCAGAACCTAATGTGGGAGCGGGCTTGCCCGCGATGGCGGCGTGTCAGGTTAGAAATACCTGGCTGATACACCGCTATCGCAGGCAAGCCCGCTCCCACATTTTTTGAACGAGTTTTGTCAGTTATTGACCGTTGTAGATCTGGTCGAAGACCCCGCCATCATTGAAGTGGGTTTTCTGCACGGTGCGCCAGTCGCCAAAGGTCTTCTCTACCGAGAGGAAGTCAACTTTCGGGAAACGGTCGGTGTATTTGGCCAGCACCGCTGGGTCACGTGGACGCAGGTAGTTGTTGGCGGCAATTTCCTGGCCTTCGGCCGACCACAGGTATTTCAGGTAGTCATCGGCCACCGCACGGGTGCCTTTCTTCTCGACCACTTTGTCGACCACCGACACCGGCGGCTCGGCTTCAGCGGAAACGCTTGGGTAAACCACTTCGAACTGATCGCGGCCGAACTCACGGGCAATCATTTCCGCTTCGTTTTCAAAGGTCACCAGCACGTCGCCGATCTGGTTGGTCATGAACGTGGTGGTCGCGGCACGGCCACCGGTATCGAGCACCGGTGCCTGCTTGAACAGCTTGCCGACAAAGTCCTTGGCCTTGTTTTCATCGCCGCCGTTCTTCAGCACATAGCCCCAGGCCGACAGGTAGGTGTAGCGCCCGTTACCGGAAGTCTTGGGGTTGGGCACGATCACCTGTACGCCATCCTTGAGCAGGTCCGGCCAGTCTTTCAGGGCCTTGGGGTTGCCCTTGCGTACGATAAATACGGTGGCGGAAGTGAATGGCGCGCTGTTGTTCGGCAGGCGGGTGACCCAGTTGTCGGGCACCAGTTTGCCGTTGTCCGCCAGGGCGTTGATGTCGGTGGCCATGTTCATGGTGATCACGTCAGCCGGCAGGCCGTCGATGACCGAGCGCGCCTGTTTGCTGGAACCGCCGAAGGACATCTGCAAGGTCAGCTTGTCGTTCGGGTGTTCGGCTTGCCAGTGCTTCTGGAACGCCGCGTTGTAGTCCTTGTAGAAGTCACGCATCACGTCATACGAGACGTTGAGCAGGGTGGTCGAGGCGGCCTGGGCGCCGATGGACAGTGCAAGGCCGGCGGCCAGGAGCGAAGCGCTAACGAGTTTTTTCACTGCTCATTCCTTGTTGTTCGCGAAGGTGGTGGCTTATACCCCACGACTATAGCCGCGGTGGCATAGACGCTTAAAGATTAAAAAGAACTTTGCTTATTCCACTTTTTTATAGAGCCCGTTGCCGCAGCGCGAACAGAAGGCCGCGTTGGGTTCGTGGCTGCTTTTCTTGCACACCGGGCAGTCGTGTTGCAATTGCTCGCCGCGCATGGCGTTGGCCAGTTCGGCGGTAAAGATCCCGGTGGGTACGGCGATGATCGAGTAGCCGGTGATCATCACCAGCGACGAGATCACCTGGCCCAGCGGGGTCTTGGGCACGATGTCGCCAAAGCCTACGGTGGTCAGGGTCACGATGGCCCAGTAGATGCCCTTGGGAATGCTGGTAAAGCCATGCTCCGGGCCCTCGATCACGTACATCAGGGTGCCGAACACCGTCACCAGGGTGCAGACGCTGACCAGGAACACCACGATCTTTTGCTTGCTGCCGCGCAGCGCCGACATCAGGTAGTTGGCTTGCTTGAGGTACGGGCTGAGCTTGAGCACCCGGAAGATCCGCAACATGCGGATGATGCGGATAATCAGCAGGTACTGGGCGTCGCTGTAGTACAGGGCGAGGATGCCGGGGACGATGGCCAGCAAGTCCACCAGCCCGTAGAAACTGAAGGCATAGCGCAATGGCTTGGGCGAACAATACAGGCGCAGGCCGTACTCGATGGCGAAGATCAGCGTGAAGCCCCACTCGATATAGGCCAGCACATCGGCGTAGTTCTGGTGCACGACGTCGATGCTGTCGAGCATCACGATCACCAGGCTGGCGAGGATGATCAGCAACAGGATGCCGTCGAAGCGCCGCCCGGCCGCCGTGTCGCTCTGGAAAACCATGACGTAGAGCCGCTGGCGCCAGTCGTTGTTACTGTCCATGAAGTCCGCCTGAATCGAAGATCTGCGAAGCCTAGGGGGATTCGAACGGGCTGTCCATGTTGGACCGGTGCCGCAGACGCAGGGTGGCGCGCACCAGCCAGCAGGCGAGGATAAACGGCGCAGTCAGCGGTGCCAGGTGCAGGCCGGCGAAGCCTGGGGCAAGCAGGCATGCCAGGAGGATGCCGAGCAGGGGCAGCCAGGGTTGGCGTCGGTACTGGCTGAGGGCCAGGGCGGCAAGCGCCGGGTTATAGCTGTGCAGGCCGAGCAGGGCGCCAGCGCGGTCGTCGAGCAGCAGGCCGAGTGCCATGCCGCTGCAGGCGCCCACCACGGCCCACAGCGCTGCGCGAGGGCTGGCCAGCAGCAGGCCAAGGGCGATCAGCACGCCGGCCAGTGGTTGATCCAGCAGCACGATCTGCCCCAGGCCGATCAGCGGAGCGCTTAGCCAGTCCAGGGTGTCCGGCGTAGTGATAGGCAGCGCGGCAGGTGCGACCGTGCCGAGCAACAGCCAGCCTAACCCGACGAAGGGCACGGTATAGGCAGGCAAGTCATCGCCATGGCCCGTGCGCTTGACCCATTGCCGGGTCAGGATCGCACTCAGGCCGCCGCAGGCCAGGATCAGCGGCGGCAGCAAGGCCGACCAGGCGAAATGCTGGCTGATCAGTAATCCCAGCAACACGCCGTTGTAGCTATAGAGCCCGGCCTGGCGCTCGGCCTTGGGATAGTCGCGGCGCTGGGCCGTGAGCAGGCCGGCGACCCCGCCCAGCAGCGCACCGCCGAGCAGGGCCGGGGCGCAGGTGAGGATCGCCAGCAGGCAGAGCAGGCCACACAGCGGGTGGCGTTGCAGGAATATCTGGCTGAAGCCGTTGAGCAGGGCTTCGGCCCAGTCGGGGCAGGTTGGGTTGGGCATGGTGAGGGAGTCAGGGAGACCGAGTTGCCCTTATCGCAGGCAAGCCCGCTCCCCTATTTTGATTGGCGAACCCAATCAAATGTGGAAGCTGGCTTGCCCGTGATGAGGCCCGAACAGACGCTAGATCAACGTCTCAATGCGCAGCGAGTTGGTCGACCCCGGTTGCCCAAACGGCACCCCCGCCGTGATCAACAAGGTATCCCCACGCTGTGCCATGCCTTGGGCCTGGGCGATTTCCAGCGCGGTGGAACACACCTCGTCCACCTGCCTCAAGCGGTCATTGACCACCGAATGCACACCCCAGGCCACGCTCAAGCGGCGCGCAGTGGACAGGTTGGGCGTGAGGTTGAGGATCGGCACCGCCGGGCGCTCCCTTGCTGCACGCAGGCTGGAGCTGCCCGACTCGCTGTAGTTCACCAGCACCGCCACCGGCAGGATGCTGCTGATCCGACGGATCGCGCAGCTGATGGCGTCGGACACCGTGGCATCGGCCTTGGGTCGGCTTACATCCAGTTGGGTCTGGTAGTCCGGGCCGTTCTCCACCTGGCGGATGATCTTGCTCATCATCTGCACCGCTTCCAACGGGTATTCGCCGGACGCGGTTTCGGCCGACAGCATCACCGCATCGGCGCCTTCGGCCACGGCATTGGCCACGTCGGTGACTTCAGCGCGGGTGGGGGCCGGCGAGAAGCGCATGGACTCGAGCATCTGTGTGGCCACCACCACCGGTTTGCCCAGCTGGCGGCAGGTGCTGATGATGTCTTTCTGGATTTGCGGCACGCTTTCGGCCGGCACTTCCACGCCCAGGTCCCCTCTGGCGACCATGATCGCATCGCTCAGCTCGGCGATTTCCTGCAGGTAGCGCACCGCCGAGGGTTTTTCGATCTTCGCCATCAAGAACGCCTTGTCACCGATCAACTCGCGGGCTTCGCGGATATCTTCGGGGCGTTGCACAAACGACAGCGCCACCCAGTCCACGCCCAGCTCCAGGCCGAAGCTCAGGTCGCGGCGGTCCTTGGCGGTCAGTGGGCTGAGTTCCAACAAGGCTTGTGGGACGTTCACCCCTTTACGGTCGGACAGTTCGCCGCCATTCAACACTGTGGTGTCGATCGCGTCGGCATGCTTGGTAATCACCCGCAGGCGCAACTTGCCGTCATCGAGCAACAGGTCCATGCCCGGCTCCAGGGCCTTGATGATTTCCGGGTGGGGGAGGTTGACCCGGCGCTGATCGCCCGGTGTCGGGTCGAGGTCCAGGCGCAAGGCCTGGCCACGTACCAGTTGCACCTTGCCTTCGGCGAAACGCCCGACCCGCAGCTTGGGCCCTTGCAGGTCCATCAGGATCCCCAGGGGGTAATTGAGCTGGCGTTCTACCTGGCGGATCCATTGGTAGCGCTGGGCATGGTCGGCGTGCTCGCCATGGCTGAAGTTCAGGCGAAAGATGTTCACCCCGGCTTCCACCAGCTCGCGGATGTCATCAATACCGTCGGTGGCCGGCCCCAGGGTGGCGAGGATTTTGACCTTCTTGTCAGGCGTCATGGGCAGCAGTCTCAAGTATCAAAATGGCGCGGAAGTCGTTGACGTTGGTACGGGTCGGCTCGGTGACGATCAACGCGTCGAGTGCCGCGAAATAGCCGTAGCCATTGTTGTTGTCCAGCTCATCGCTGGCCGACAGGCCCAGGGCCTCGGCGCGGGCGTAGCTGGTGGGGGTCATGATTGCCCCGGCGTTGTCTTCGGAGCCGTCGATGCCGTCGGTGTCACCGGCCAGGGCGTAGACGCCGGGCAGGCCCTTGAGGCTGTCGGTCAGGCTCAGCAGGAATTCGGCGTTGCGTCCGCCACGGCCATTGCCGCGCACGGTCACGGTGGTTTCGCCGCCGGACAGGATCACGCAGGGCGCCGCCAGTGGCTGGCCGTGCTGCACGATCTGCCGGGCAATGCCGGCGTGGACCTTGGCCACGTCCCGCGCTTCGCCTTCCAGGTCGCCGAGGATCAGCGGGCTGAAACCGGCCTGACGCACTTTCACCGCCACCGCTTCGAGGGATTGCTGCGGCCGTGCGATCAATTGGAAATGGCTGCGCGCCAGGCACGGGTCGCCGGGTTTGACCGTCTCTGATTCCGGGTTCTGCAACCAGCTGCGCATCGAGGCCGGCACTTCGATCTGGTAACGCTTGAGAATCGCCAGCGCCTGTTGCGAGGTGCTCGGGTCGCCTACGGTCGGGCCGGAGGCGATCACCGTGGCCTGGTCGCCCGGCACATCGGAAATCGCGTAGGTGTAGACCGTGGCCGGCCAGGCGGCCTTGGCCAGGCGCCCACCTTTGATCGCCGAGAGGTGCTTGCGCACGCAATTCATCTCGCCGATGGTCGCGCCGGATTTGAGCAGGGCTTTGTTGATGGCTTGTTTGTCGGCCAGGCTGATACCCGCTGCCGGCAACGCCAACAGGGCCGAACCGCCGCCAGACAGCAGGAAGATCACCCGGTCGTCTTCGCCCAGGTTGCTGATCAGCGCCAGCACACGCTTGGCCACGGCCTGGCCGGCGGCATCCGGCACGGGGTGCGCTGCTTCGACCACTTCGATTTTCTGGCAGGGTGCGCCGTGGCCGTAGCGTGTGACCACCAGGCCCGAAACCTCGCCCTGCCAGCTGTTTTCCACGACCAGGGCCATGGCGGCTGCGGCTTTGCCTGCGCCGATCACGATCACCCGGCCGCTGCGGTCGGCGGGCAGATAAGGTTCGAGGACTTGCCGGGGGTGGGCAGCGTCGATGGCTGTGGCAAACAGCTCGCGAAGCAGGTGTTGCGGATCGACCGACATAAGCGGGCTCCCGGATTCTTGTTATTGGGTTTGAAGCGTGGAATGAGGGCCAAATGTGGGAGCAGGCAAACCAGCTCCCACCAGGGATTGCATTCCGAAAGGGGGGGTTACTTATCGCGAATCGAGAAATTCGCCATATGCTCCAGCCCCTTGATCAGCGCCGAATGGTCCCAGTTGCCGCCGCCAATCGCGGTGCAGGTACTGAACACTTGCTGGGTACCGGCGGTGTTGGGCAGGTTGATCCCCAGCTCCTTGGCGCCGGCCAGGGCCAGGTTCAGATCCTTCTGGTGCAGGTTGATACGGAAACCCGGATCGAAGGTGCCCTTGATCATCCGTTCGCCATGCACTTCGAGGATCTTCGACGAGGCGAAGCCACCCATCAGCGCTTCGCGCACCTTGGCCGGATCTGCACCGTTCTTTGCGGCGAACAGCAGCGCTTCGGCCACCGCCTGGATGTTCAGCGCCACGATGATTTGGTTTGCCACCTTGGCGGTCTGGCCATCGCCATTGCCGCCCACCAGGGTGATGTTCTTGCCCATGCTCTGGAACAGCGCCAGGGCGCGTTCGAACGTTTGCGGCTCGCCGCCGACCATGATGCTCAGGGTCGCGGCCTTGGCGCCGACTTCACCGCCCGACACTGGGGCGTCGAGGTACTGCGCGCCGGTGGCGTTGATCTTCGCGGCAAAGGCCTTGGTGGCGGTGGGTGAGATCGAACTCATGTCGATCACCACTTTGTTCGGCGACAGGCCTGCGGCAACACCGTCGGCGCGGAACAGCACGTCATCGACCTGGGGGGTATCGGGCACCATGACGATGATGAATTCCGCTTCCTGGGCCACTTGCTGCGGGTTGGCCAGGGCCACGGCACCGGCGGCGATCAACTCGGCGGGCGCCTTGCCGTGGTGCTCGGAGAGGAACAGTTGGTGACCTGCTTTCTGCAGGTTCGCGGCCATGGGTTGGCCCATGATGCCGGTGCCGATAAAGCCGATTTTAGCCATGATGAAATCCTCTTTTTATTAGTTGTGCAGGTCTGGCACTGCCCCCTGTGGGGTTGCTCAGATGGCGTTATGGCTCTTGAGCCAACCCAGGCCAGCCTCGGTAGTGGTCAACGGCTTGTACTCACAGCCGACCCACCCCTGATAGCCAATGCGATCCAGATGTTCGAACAGGAACCGGTAGTTGATCTCCCCGGTGCCCGGCTCGTTGCGTCCCGGGTTGTCCGCCAGCTGGATATGGTTGATCTGATCCAGGTGCGTGGCCATGGTGCGCGCCAGGTCGCCTTCCATGATTTGCATGTGATAGATGTCGTACTGCAGGAACAGGTTGGCACTGCCCACCTGTTCGCGAATCGCCAGGGCCTGCGCGGTGTTGTTCAGGTAGAAGCCTGGAATGTCGCGGGTGTTGATCGCTTCCATCACCAGCTTGATCCCCACCGCCTGCAGCTTGTCGGCTGCGTACTTGAGGTTGGCGACGAAGGTTTTTTCCAGGGTGGCGTCATCCACACCGGCGGGGCGAATCCCCGCCAGACAGTTGATCTGGGTATTGCCCAGCACCTGGGCGTAGGCGATGGCCAGGTTGACCCCGGCGCGGAACTCTTCGACCCGGTCCGGGTGGCAAGCCAGGCCGCGCTCGCCGTTGGCCCAGTCACCGGCCGGCAGGTTGAACAGCACTTGGGTCAAGCCGTGGGCGTCGAGTTGTGCCTTGATTTCGGCGGAGCTGAACTCGTAGGGGAACAGGTATTCCACCCCACTGAAGCCGGCATCGGCGGCGGCTTTGAAGCGGGCGAGAAAGTCCTGTTCGGTAAACAGCATGGACAGGTTGGCGGCAAAACGCGGCATGGGGTTCTCCTTAATCGAGCAATGAAATGGCAGTCGGTGCGTCGTTGCCCACCAGTGCCAGATCTTCGAATTCGTTGACGGCGTTGATCTCGGTGCCCATGGAAATATTGGTCACGCGCTCCAGAATAATCTCGACAATCACCGGCACCTTGAACTCTTCGATCATTTCCTGGGCCTTGCGCAGCGCGGGCTGGATCTGGCCCGGCTCGAACACACGCAGGGCCTTGCAACCCAGGCCTTCGGCGACGGCAACGTGGTCGACGCCATAACCGTTAAGTTCCGGGGCGTTGAGGTTGTCGAAAGACAACTGCACACAGTAGTCCATTTCAAACCCGCGCTGGGCCTGGCGGATCAGTCCCAGGTAGGAGTTGTTTACCACCACGTGGATGTACGGCAGTTTGAACTGCGCACCCACGGCCAGCTCTTCGATCATGAACTGGAAGTCATAGTCGCCGGACAGCGCCACCACCTTGCGGCTCGGGTCGGCCTTGACCACGCCCAGTGCCGCCGGAATGGTCCAGCCCAATGGGCCGGCCTGGCCGCAGTTGATCCAGTGGCGCGGCTTGTAGACGTGCAGGAACTGCGCACCGGCAATCTGCGACAGGCCGATGGTGCTGACGTAGCAGGTGTCTTTGCCGAACACCTGGTTCATCTCTTCGTACACCCGTTGCGGCTTGACCGGGACGTTGTCGAAGTGGGTCTTGCGGTGCAGGGTGGCTTTGCGCTGCTGGCAATCATGCAGCCAGGCGCTGCGGTCCTTGAGCTTGCCGGCGGCTTTCCACTCGCGGGCCACTTCGATAAACATCGTCAGCGCGGCACCGGCGTCGGACACGATGCCCAGGTCCGGGGTGAACACACGGCCGATTTGCGTCGGCTCGATGTCAACGTGAATGAACTTGCGACCTTCGGTATACACCTCCACCGAGCCGGTGTGACGGTTGGCCCAGCGGTTGCCGACGCCCAATACCACGTCGGACTTGAGCATCGTAGCGTTGCCATAACGGTGTGAGGTTTGCAGGCCGACCATGCCCACCATCAGCGGGTGATCGTCGGGGATGGTGCCCCAGCCCATCAGCGTCGGGATCACTGGGATACCGGTCAGTTCGGCAAATTCCACCAACAGCTCGCTGGCGTCGGCATTGATCACGCCGCCGCCGCTGACCAGCAGCGGGCGTTCAGCCTGGTCGAGCATGGCCAGGGCTTTCTCGACCTGGATGCGTGTGGCCAGTGGCTTGGCCAACGGCAGTGGCTGGTAGGCGTCGATGTCGAACTCGATCTCGGCCATCTGCACGTCGAACGGCAAGTCGATCAGCACCGGGCCGGGGCGCCCGGAGCGCATTTCATAGAAGGCTTTCTGGAACGCATACGGCACTTGGCCAGGTTCGAGCACGGTGGTCGCCCACTTGGTCACTGGCTTGACGATGCTGGTGATGTCCACGGCCTGGAAGTCTTCCTTGTGCATGCGGGCACGGGGCGCTTGCCCGGTGATGCACAGGATCGGGATCGAGTCGGCCGAGGCGCTGTACAGGCCGGTGACCATGTCAGTGCCCGCCGGGCCAGAAGTGCCGATGCACACGCCGATATTGCCGGCCTTGGTGCGGGTATACCCCTCGGCCATGTGCGAAGCGCCTTCCACGTGGCGAGCGAGGACGTGATCGATGCCGCCGACCTTTTGCAGGGCCGAATACAACGGGTTGATCGCGGCGCCTGGGATACCGAAGGCGGTGTCTACACCCTCACGGCGCATCACCAGAACGGCGGCTTCGATTGCTCTCATTTTGCTCATGGTTTTGGTGCCTCTTGCGTTTTGTAATTGTATACAAGTGGTGTTGCTTCAAAGTGTATTCACGGCGAGCGGCGCAGGTCAATCCATTTTATTCTCACGCCTGTGCATTCGTCGGAAGGCTTTTTAGCGGGATTATTTCGACGTATGGTGCGTATGTTTCGAAATATTGTATACAAAAAATTAATCTATTGTGTTCTATTTGTTGCATCCGGCTTCTGATCATTCAGAGCCCAAAGGCTTTCTCAATAACAAGATAAGGACGGCACCCATGAGCGCTCTAACCTTGAAAGTCGCAGTCAACCTGGTCAGCCAGGCCATCACCGCTGGCCGCACCATTGCCGCTGCACCGCTGACCATCGCGGTGCTCGACAGCGGCGGGCACCTGATCACCCTGCAACGCGAAGACGGCGCCAGCCTGCTGCGCCCGCAAATCGCTATCGGCAAGGCCTGGGGCGCGATTGCCCTGGGCAAGGGCTCGCGCCTGCTGGCCCTGGATGCCCAGCAACGCCCGGCATTTATCGCCGCGCTGAACAGCCTGGGGCAGGGCGGCGTGGTGCCGGCGCCGGGCGGCGTGTTGATCCGGGACCCGGCAGGGGTGGTGCTGGGGGCGATCGGGATCAGTGGGGATACGTCGGATATTGATGAGCAGTGCGCGATCAGCGCGATTGAAGGGGTGGGGTTGTTGGCGGATGCGGGGGTGAGTGCTTGATTTCTCGGGGCTTGTAAGAACCTCATCGCGAGCAAGCCCGCGTTTTGACCTGTGAACACGGTCAAAATGTGGGAGCGGGCTTGCTCGCGATAGGGGCGACTCGGTCTTAAACCTAAACCCAAATTGCATCCCACAACGGATAGTCGCCAATCCTCTCCACCAATCCCGCCCTCAATGGGTTGGCCACCACATACCTAGCCATCTTCACCAGATCATCCTCCTTGCGCAGCGCGCGATCATGAAAACTGGTTTGCCAAAGCCTTCCCTTGCGGCCAGTGGCACCATTGACTGAACGGGTGCTTTTGGATTTTACCTGGCACATCAAGTCCCCCAGGGAGCCCTTTTGCAGGTCGATCAGCCAGTGAAAGTGGTCGGGCATCACCACCCAGGCCAGAGAGTTCGCCAGCCCTTGATAGTGGGCAAGCCTGAACTGCCAGACCACCAGGCGGCCCAGGTGGAAATCGCTGAAGATCGGCACGCGCTCGTGGGTGTTGGTGGTGATTAGGTAGATGCGGTTGGTTTCGCTGAACCGGCCAATGCGTAGGCGGTGTGAGGTGGCTCGATCAGGCATTCCGTTGCCTCTCTTCAGATGGGGTCTTGAGAGGCTAGATCGAGGAGTTTGAGGCTGATGGGCAGGCTTTTGGCAGGATGTGTCTGGGAGGGCACTTTCGCGAGCAAGCCCGCTCCCACATGGGATCTTCGTTGTTCATACATTTTGTGTCTGGCACAGTTCTAGTGTGGGAGCGGGCTTGCTCGCGAATCTTGGCCACACCACGGTCCCTCAGTCCGGCTCACACCCCTTCAACACCAGCCGAATAATCGTCTGCGCCGCCGCTTCATAATCGGCCTCATCCAGCTTGGCCTTGCCGGTCACCGCTGAGATCTGCCAGTCGAAGTCGGCATAGGTCTGGGTCGCTGCCCAGATGCTGAACATCAGGTGGTTGGGGTCGATGGCGGCGATCAGGCCGCGATCGACCCAGCTCTGGATGCAGTCGATGTTGTGCTTGGCCTGGGCGTTGAGCTGCTGCACCTGCTCGGGGCTCAGGTGTGGCGCGCCGTGCATGATTTCGCTGGCGAACACTTTCGAGGCAAAGGGCAGATCGCGGGAGATGCTGATCTTCGAGCGAATATAGCTGCTCAGTACTTGCTTGGGGTCACCGTCCGGGTTGAAGGGGGTGGAGGCGGCCAGGATCGGCTCGATGATGCTTTCGAGCACCTCGCGGTAGAGGTTGTCCTTGGACTTGAAGTAGTAATAGACGTTGGGTTTGGGTAGCCCGGCCTTGGCGGCGATGTCGCTGGTTTTGGTCGCGGCGAAGCCCTTGTCGGCAAACTCCTCGCTGGCTGCCCGCAGGATCAGTTCTTTGTTGCGCTCGCGAATGGTGCTCATAGACCAGATGATTCCTTGCCAGGACAGGCGGTTGCGCATGGTAGCACCGGCGATCCGCGGGCCTCAAGAATCTGCCCGCGACGCTTTGTACCACGCTATGCTGCGAAATATCCCACATTAAGGACGTCCGATTCATGGCAGGAAGCAGCTTGTTGGTATTGATTGATGACATCGCCGCCGTCCTCGACGACGTGGCCCTGATGACAAAAATGGCCGCCAAGAAAACCGCCGGGGTGCTGGGGGATGACTTGGCGCTCAATGCCCAGCAAGTTTCCGGCGTGCGCGCCGAGCGGGAAATCCCGGTGGTGTGGGCGGTTGCCAAGGGCTCGTTTATCAACAAGCTGATCCTGGTGCCCACCGCGCTGTTGATCAGCGCCTTCGCGCCCTGGGCGGTCACCCCACTGTTGATGCTCGGCGGCGCCTATCTGTGTTTCGAGGGCTTTGAAAAGCTCGCTCATAAATTCCTCCACAGCAAGGCCGAAGATCAGGCCGAACATGCCCAGTTGGTCGCAGCCGTGGCCGATCCGGCAACGGACCTGGTGGCCTTCGAAAAGGACAAGATCAAGGGCGCCATCCGCACCGACTTTATCCTCTCGGCTGAAATCATCGCGATCACCCTGGGCACCGTGGCGGATGCGCCGTTGATGCAGCAAGTGATCGTGCTGTCGGGCATCGCCCTGGTCATGACCATCGGCGTGTACGGCCTGGTGGCCGGTATCGTCAAGCTCGATGACCTGGGCCTGTGGATGTCGCAAAAGCCCGGCCAGTGGGTACGTGATATCGGCAACGGACTTCTGCGAACCGCACCGTACATGATGAAAAGCCTGTCGGTGATCGGCACGGCGGCAATGTTCATGGTCGGTGGCGGCATCCTCACCCACGGCGTGCCCGCGGTGCATCACTGGATTGAAAGCGTGAGCCAGAGCATCGGTGGCATCTCCTGGCTGGTGCCGACCCTGCTCAATGCCGTCGCGGGGATCATCGCCGGGGCGGTGGTGCTGGCGCTGGTGTCTGTAGCGAGCAAGGCGTGGCGCGCCTTGAGGGGCTAGGCGTTACCGCAGCGCGCTGTAGCCTTTTTCGCTGAATGCCTTGAACAGCTGCGCTTCCGAGCCTGCGGAAACACTGCCGAACTGGCCAAAACCCTGTACGTGCTGATCGTTTTGCTGGGCTGGGCCCTGACGCTCCAAGTCCTCGCGGCCATCAATATAGGTTGCCACTTTGGCCAGGTTATAGGCGGCATTGGCACGTGATTCGGGGTCGCGATTGGCTGTGCTCCAATCGCCGGTTTGCTGCTTGAGCTGATTGATGAAGTTGCTTGCAAAAGGACCATCTTGTTTGAGGATGTCCTTGAGGATCGGGGTGTCTTTGAAGATTTGCCCTGCGCTGCGATTATCGCCGCGCGGTCGGCCATAGGCGCCTCTGGGGGCGTCCAGATGAGGTTTTGTTGAGGCTTGGGATTCAGCCGTCGGGGGCGCGGCGAGGGTGGGTGCCGTGAGGGTGGGTTGGGAAACCGATATCGTCATGTTGAAGTTCCACTGGAAAGTTCGAGGTGGGCAGAGTGCGGTCAGCCTGTTTTGTGTCGGGCTTATCAGCATGGGGGCCTGGACTTTAAGTGGCAGGGGCGTACGAACTGGTTCCGAGGGGTGGGCTGCTGACAGCCGAAAAAAAAGGCCATCGAACGTTTCGATGGCCTTTTTGCACGCTGGGTAACGTTATTCGGCAATCTGCAACTTGCGCGACTCGGTATACACATACCGCACTTTTTCATACTCGAACGGCGAGTTCATCTGGCCGTAGCGAAAGCTGGTCTGGTAGCGCTTGTCTACTGCGCGCAGGGCCCAGATTTCCGGGTGGTTGGAGCTGACTTCGGACACGTTGAGGTAGTTGATCTGCGATTCGGCGGTGTAGTCGACGAGCAGGCCACCGGTGTCGCGCAGGTTCGATGGGCCGAGGATCGGCAGGATCAGGTAGGCGCCGCCCGGTACGCCGTAGAAGCCCAGGGTCTGGCCGAAGTCTTCGCTCTGGCGCGGCAGGCCCATGGCGGTGGCTGGGTCCCACAGTCCGGCGATGCCGATAGTGGTGTTGACCAACAGGCGGCCGGTGGTCTCCAGGGAGCGGTGGCCCTTGAGTTGCAGCAGGCTGTTCATCAGGTTGGGCACGTCGCCCAGGTTGTTGAAGAAGTTGCTGACGCCGGTGCGCAGGAAGCTGGGGGTGACGTAGCGATAGCCGTCGACCACGGGCAGGAATACCCATTGGTCGAAGCGGTAGTTGAAGTGGTACACCCGACGGTTCCACGACTCCAGCGGGTCATAGACGTTGAGGGCGTTGAGGGTCGAGCGCTCGAACTCGCGCTGATCCAGGCCAGGGTTGAACTTGAGCTTGCTCAAGGGCTCCTTGAAGCCATCCTGGTCGATCACGGTCGGTGCATGAGCCTTGCTGTTGTCCGCGTTGGCAACGCCCGCACAGAGTAAGGCGGCAAGAAGCAGGAGATGTTTAGCCACGGAAAAACTCCAGCATGGCGTCGGCGTTGACGCGGTAATTGAGGTTGCCGCAGTGGCCGCCCAGCGGGTAGACGGTCAAGCGATCGCCGAAGGTCTTGCGCAAGAAGCCCAGGTCGCCAGGGCCGAGGATCACGTCGTCGGCGTTGTGCATCACGGCGATTTTCGGGCTGTCACGCAGGTAATCCTCAAGGGCGTACAGGCTCACCTGGTCGATCAGCTGCAGCAGGCTGCCGCCGTCGGAGCGGGCGCGCCACATCGGGATCACTTGTTCGGTCAGGTAGCAGTCGAAATCACACTGCAGCGCACGCTTGAGGAACGGCGTGAGGCTGGTGCTTTCGGTGATCGGGTATTTGGGCGGGATGATCAGGCCGCGACGGTTGATCAGGTCCGAGGTAAAGGCGATATCGGCCGCCGAGAAGCGGAACGAGGTGCCGATCAGCATCGCCATCTGCTCGTTGGTCAGGTGCTCCTTGGAGTTCTGGAAGTCGTAGAGCAGGGCATCGTTCATGTCGATATAGCCCTTTTGCTGGAAGTAGCGGGTCAGCTTGTTCAACACCAGCTCATAGAAGGTGGTGCTGTTATTGATGCCCTTGACCTCGGTCTGCACCAACTTATCGAGGTTGGTGATGGAGGTATAGAGGTTGACCGGCGGGTTCAGCAGCAGCACTTTCTTGAAGTTGAAGCTGCGTCGGGTTTCGTCCAGTTTGGCGACGAACGCCGCGTCCAGCGCCCCCAGGCTGTAGCCGGTGAGGTAGAAGTCGGTGACCGGCAGCGTGGCGTTTTGTGCGCGCACGGCCTGCATCACGCGGTACATGTCTTCGGCGTCTTCCTGGGTGATGCCAGGTGTGGCAAAGCGCGAGGCGGCGCTGATGAAGTCGAAGCTGGTGGGCGACGACAGTTGGACGACATGGTAGCCGGCCTTGTAGTACAGCTTTTTCAGGTATTCGTTGAGAGAGCTGTCAAAACGCGCACCGGTGCCGGCGATCAGGAAGATCAGTGGCGCGGCGCGATCCTGTTTGGCAATGCGGTAGGTGAGCTTCTTCACCGCCCAGAAGTTGTCGGGCAGGCTGAATTCACGCTCCGGGCGCATGTTCAGGTTGTAGTCGGATTGGTTGATGTCATCAATGGATGGCAAATCCGGCCGCAAGTCCGGTGGCGTTGTGGCGATGGTCGCTTCGAACGGGTTGGTCAAAGGATAGCCATAGCTGGCCGGGTCGACGTCGACCGCCAGTGCTGACGCACTCAAAAAAAGGCCACCCAACAGGGCAGCGCAGCGCAAGGAACGGAGCATGACTAAATCCCTAAGAGGAAACGTGCTTAATGAAGTTCGCAGGCTATGACCACCGCGTTATCGCCGAAGTGCCAGCCATCGGCACTTAATATCGGAAAAAACATAGGAATCGAGGTAATAGTATGCAGACGATACACTTTGGCACGCTTTGATGAATAGTTATCTGTGCGCAACCCTTGCCAATGGCCCTGGGGAGATTAAGCTGGGCGCCGTTTTCGTCTATCGGAGTGCCCTTATGTCCCGTCGTTTGCCGCTGATCCTGCTGCTGTTGGCCTTGCCGTTATGGCTGGCTGCCAGTTATGGCGCCCGTTATGGGTTTATGGAGGACGGGCAGTGGGTGGGCATCTGCGTTGACGATGCCAGCCGCTGGGAGTGCCAGTTACGGGCGAACCTGGGTTTGATGATCCACTTCAAGGTCATGGGCTGGGTGGCGCTGGTCACCTCGGTGCTGGCGTTTGTACTGCCAGGCCGTGCCGGTTGGGGTTTGGCGGTGTTGGGGCTGGCGTTCGGGGTTCCGGCATTGGCGTTGTACAACACCAATTTTGCGGTGTTTGCCTTGGTGATTGCCGGGTTGCGGTTGGTCAGGGCGCCTCGGGCTGCCTGATAGGGCCAATCGCAGCATAGGTATCTACACAACTCTTTAGCTTATTGGGTTTGTGTGCATATCCGATGCTGGGGTCATGGCCACTCAGGGGGCCGCCCTGACGGCGGCTCACTTTGGAAAAGCCGACGGCCCGCGTGGTTTAACGGGGCGCCTAAGATCAAAATCACAAGCAAAGCGAGGCGGCCCGACAGCCGACCTGATCGTCGAGGCGTGCGCGGTCTCCCTGTAGGAGCTGGCTTGTCGGGTCGCCGCATCGCTGCGATGGCGGTGTATCAGTCGATAAATGTATTGGCTGAGACACCGTCATCGCAGGCAAGCCAGCTCCCACAGGGAATGCAGCTTCGCGCTCTGGCTTTGTTGTTGCTCTGCTTTTGATCTGGCTTTTGATCTTGATCTTAGGCGCCCCGTTAAACCACGCTGGCCGCAGGCAGGTATTGCGCAGTGGGCACCCCGGCATGGATGCCGGGGTAGCCGCGACACGGCCATGGATGGCCGATCGCGGCGGGCCCACGGAGCAATGCCTGACTGCGGGCATGCCGAGCCTAGGCGAGGCACCGAGTGGTGGGGCAAGAGCGTTTTGCTTACTTTGGCGCTTCTCCAAAGTGAGCCGCCGTAAGGGCGGAACCCTAAGTGGCCGTGACCGCAGCAACGGATATGTACACAAACCCAATAAGCTAAAGAGTTGTGTAGATACCGATGCTCATCGCAGACAAACCCGCTCCCACATTTGAATGTATTCACAAATCAAAATGTGGGAGCGGTGCGATAGCGATCTCAGGGATTGCGCACCCGCAGGCAACGCCACAAGGCTGCAACCATCAACATACTGACCAGCGCCCAACCCAGGGCCTGCTGGTTCATCAAGCCTTCGCGGTACAGCTGCGGTGCAATGCCGGCGCCGATGATGAAGGTCAGCAGGGCTATTTCCCGGCGTGGCCCCCTGACCGGGCGCAGCAGGTAGACCAGCGCCGGCAGCAGCAGGGCGGCAGTGGGGAAGCTGCGGTAGCGTGGGTCGAACACCAGTGCCAGCATCATTACCGCCGTGGCGAACCCTGCGAATGCAATCAACCAGCCAGCGCGCTGCTCCAGCCAGGCGTAGGCCCGTGCGCGCCAACCCTGGCGAGCGCTCAAGGCCAGGGCCCCATGGGCGAGCACCAACAGGTTCAGGGCCAGCAACAGCCCGGCCCAGATCCATTCATCAGTGAAGCGCGCGGTCACTCGGGTCAGTTCGGCCCAGCTGCCAATCGAGCCCGCCGCCACCGCGCCCAGTAATGGCAGCAACAACGCGGCGCGGGTACTGCGCACACGCCCGCCGAGCACCAGGGTGCCCAGTAGGATCAGCCCGCCAACGCCCAGCCACAGCGGCCAGTACGGCACATTGGTGACCGGGCCGGCCAGGATGCCCTTGTCCTGGCGATCGGCATCAAACAGCCCCCAGTAACCGCCGACCGCCCCTTCGCTGGCGCGTTTCCACGGCTGGTCAAAGGCTTCGATCAGGTTGTAATGCCAGCCATTGGCTTCGGCCATGGCGACAAAACCGCGAATGAACTTGGCTTCGTTGACCCGGCTCGGCACTGCGGTTTCCCGCTGGCGGCCTTCGCTGGGCCAGCCGGTTTCGCCAATCATCACGTCCTTGGGGGCGAAGCGGTTGCCGAAGGTCTGGCGAATATCGCCGACATGGCGCAGAGCCTGGTCGATCCCCGCCGGGTCATCTTCCCAATACGGCAACAAGTGAATGGTCAGGAAATCCACCGCCGGGGCAATTTCCGGGTGTTGCAGCCAGAACTCCCAGACATCGGCATAGGTGACCGGCTGCTGGATCTGGCTTTTGACCTTTTCGATCAGCTTCACCAACTGCGTGGCGGTGATTTCCTTGCGCAACAGGGCTTCGTTGCCGACGATCACCGACGTGACCACGTCAGGGTTGGCATTGGCCGAGGCGATCAGCAGGTCGACCTCCTTGGCGTTGTCCACCGGGTTGCTGTTGATCCAGGCACCGATCATCAACTTCAGGCCGTGTTTGCGCGCCAGGTCCGGCAGGGCTTCGAGGCCGGTCATGGAGTAGGTGCGGATGCACTCAAAGCGCGTGGCCAGCAATGCCAGGTCGGCGTCCATGCGCTCGGGGCGCAGTTTGAACGGCTGGTCGAACGGTGACTGGTCCTTGTCGAAGGGTGTGTAGGACGCGCATTGCAACTTGTGGCTGGCGCTGGCGACGTCCGGCAGCACAACTGGCTGGCCGAGGCCATACCAGTAGCCGCCCAGCGCGAACAGGCCGAGCAGCAAGGCAAATACATAAGGCATGAAGGGGAAGCGGGCAGTCGCGGTCATGGTCAGGCCGTGTGGGAACAAAGCCGCGCATCTTACCTGCATTTGCCGGTTTTCAGGGGGACCGCATAATTTTGACATGCAAAGTTCGGGCGGGATTTTGACGCTGCGTCCTAGGAATTTTCCTGCTGGCGTTGTGATGTCGTTTCTTGCTCCGCTGAGGTCGTAGTCAGAGCAGGTCCACAGGTTCAGCAGGTTGATGATCGAACGGCACCACATGACAACAGGTTGACGTCGCTCGGCATCCGTCGGGCGCAGCACTTTCGGGGAAGCACTATGAAGATGCGACGACTCTTGGGCGCAGCTGCCACCTTGGTAGTTGCGATGAGTTCCACACTGGCCAGCGCCGACAGCAAGACCCTGAGCCTCGGTTATGTGGACGGCTGGTCGGACAGTGTCGCCACCACCCACGTGGCGGCTGAAGTGATCAAGCAAAAACTCGGCTATGACGTGAAACTGCAGGCGGTTGCCACCGGGATCATGTGGCAGGGCGTGGCCACCGGCAAACTTGACGCCATGCTTTCGGCCTGGCTGCCGGTCACCCACGGCGAGTATTGGACCAAGAACAAGGACAAAGTGGTCGACTACGGCCCCAACTTCAAGGATGCGAAGATCGGTTTGATCGTGCCGGAGTACGTCAAGGCCAAGTCCATCGAGGACTTGAAGACCGACACCACCTTCAAGAACAAGATCGTTGGCATTGATGCCGGTTCAGGCGTGATGCTCAAGACTGACGAAGCCATCAAGCAATATGGCCTGGACTATAAGCTGCAGGCCAGTTCCGGGGCGGCAATGATCGCTGAGTTGACCCGTGCCGAAGACAAGCAGGATTCCATTGCGGTGACCGGCTGGGTGCCACACTGGATGTTCGCCAAGTGGAAGCTGCGTTTCCTTGACGATCCAAAAGGCATCTATGGCGCCGCCGAGACGGTCAATAGCATCGGCAGCAAGGGCCTGGAAAAGAAAGCCCCGGAAGTCGCGGCATTCCTGAAGAAATTCCAGTGGGCCTCCAAGGATGAAATCGGCGAAGTAATGCTCGCTATCCAGGAAGGTGCCAAGCCAGATGCGGCGGCCAAGGATTGGGTGGCCAAGCACCCTGAGCGTGTGGCTGAGTGGACCGCTCCTTGACCCCCTGAAAAGTATTGGTGATGGGCCTTGTGTGAGAGCTGGCCTGCCCGCGATGGCGGTGGATCAGTTGATGGATACCTGACTGATTCACCGCCATCGCGGGCAAGCCAGCTCTCCCATAAGCTCCCTCCCGCAATTGTTTCTGTCACCTCCCAAACCCTCGTTACACTGGTTCTAAGACTAAGGTCGTCTGGAACCTCTCCCGCAGCCGCATACAGTGGATATGTCCCAATAATAAAAAGCTGTGCTGCGAGGATAAAAACAATGAACGACAGCATTTACCTCTCGATTCAAAACAGCCCGCGCTTCAAGGAGCTGGTGAGAAAAAGGGAAAGGTTCGCCTGGATTCTCTCGGCGATCATGCTCGGGCTGTATTCCGGATTCATCCTGTTGATTGCTTATGGGCCACAAGTCTTGGGGGCCAAGATCAGCCCTGAGTCGTCCATCACCTGGGGGATCCCGATGGGGGTTGGGCTGATTGTCTCGGCCTTTGTGCTCACAGGCATCTACGTGCGACGCGCCAATGGCGAATTCGACGACCTGAACAATGCGATTCTCAAGGAGGCTGCGCAATGATCCGTCGTCTATTGGCTGTATTCGGCGCTTCGCTTTTTGCTCCTGCCGTTTGGGCGGCGGACGCATTGACCGGTGAAGTGCACAAGCAACCGTTGAACGTTGCGGCGATCCTGATGTTTGTCGCCTTTGTCGGCGCAACATTGTGCATCACCTACTGGGCGTCCAAACGTAACAATTCGGCGGCTGACTACTATGCCGCTGGCGGCAAGATCACCGGTTTCCAGAACGGTCTGGCGATTGCCGGCGACTACATGTCGGCGGCGTCCTTCCTGGGGATTTCCGCACTGGTGTTCACCTCTGGCTACGATGGCCTGATCTACTCGATCGGCTTCCTGGTGGGCTGGCCGATCATTCTGTTCCTGATCGCCGAGCGCCTGCGTAACCTGGGCAAGTACACGTTTGCCGACGTAGCGTCCTATCGCCTCGGGCAAACCCAGATCCGCAGCCTGTCGGCTTGTGGTTCGCTGGTGGTGGTGGCGTTCTACCTGATTGCGCAGATGGTCGGCGCCGGCAAGCTGATCCAACTGCTGTTCGGCCTTGATTACCATGTTGCGGTGATCCTGGTGGGTATCCTGATGTGCCTCTATGTGTTGTTCGGCGGCATGCTGGCGACCACCTGGGTACAGATCATCAAGGCAGTGCTGCTGCTGTCCGGTGCTTCGTTCATGGCACTGATGGTGATGAAGCACGTCAACTTCGACTTCAACCTGCTGTTCTCCGAGGCGATCAAGGTTCACCCTAAAGGTGAGGCGATCATGAGCCCTGGCGGCCTGGTAAAAGACCCGATCTCGGCGTTCTCCCTGGGCCTGGCCCTGATGTTCGGTACAGCTGGCCTGCCACACATCCTGATGCGCTTCTTCACCGTGAGTGACGCTAAAGAAGCCCGCAAGAGCGTGCTGTATGCCACTGGCTTTATCGGCTACTTCTACATCCTGACCTTTATCATCGGCTTCGGCGCGATTCTGCTGGTCAGCACCAACCCGGCGTTCAAGGATGCAGCAGGCGCTCTGTTGGGTGGTAACAACATGGCGGCGGTGCACCTGGCCAACGCGGTGGGCGGCAGTATCTTCCTGGGCTTCATCTCGGCCGTGGCGTTTGCCACCATCCTCGCGGTGGTTGCCGGTTTGACCCTGGCCGGTGCTTCGGCGGTGTCCCATGACCTGTATGCCAGCGTGATCAAGAAAGGCAAGGCCAACGAGAAGGATGAGATTCGCGTGTCGAAGATCACCACCATCGCCCTGGCAGTGCTGGCGATTGGTCTGGGTATCCTGTTTGAAAGCCAGAACATCGCGTTCATGGTCGGCCTGGCGTTCTCCATTGCCGCCAGCTGTAACTTCCCGGTGCTGCTGCTTTCCATGTACTGGAAAAACCTCACCACCCGTGGCGCGATGATTGGTGGCTGGCTGGGTCTGGTCAGTGCGGTTGGCCTGATGGTCCTGGGCCCGACCATCTGGGTCTCGATCCTGCACCATGAAAAAGCGATCTTCCCGTACGAGTACCCGGCGCTGTTCTCGATGATCATCGCGTTCGTGGGTATCTGGTTCTTCTCCATCACCGACAAGTCGGCGGCGGCAGTGAAAGAACGGGCGCTGTACTTCCCGCAGTTTGTGCGTTCGCAGACTGGCCTGGGGGCGAGCGGGGCGGTCAACCACTAAGGTTGTAGCTCAATAAGAAATGCCCCGGTCGAAAGGCCGGGGCATTTTTTTGGCTGGATGATTTGTAGTGTTTGGGTCGGCCTCATCGCGGGCAAGCCTGGCTCCCACAGTTGAATGATGTTCGCCCGGGCGATGCGGTCAGCTATGGGAGTACCCGGCGCTGTTCTGGATGATCACTGGCTCTTCTCCATCACCGATAAGTCGGTGGCGGCAGTGAAAGCGCTTCCCGCAGTTTGTGCGTTCGCAGACTGGCCTGGGGCGCGCGGGGCGGTCAACCGCTTAGGTTGTAGCTCAGTAAGAAATGCCCTGGTCGAAAGGCCGGGTTTTTTTGCCTGGGGTTCTGTGTTGCCTGCGTTATAGCCTTCGCGAGCAAGCCCACAGTTGACCGCGTTCATCCTTTGAAATGCGGTCAACTGTGGGCTTGCTCGCGAAAGCGGTATGTCAGGCAGCACAAACAAAACGGCCTCCACTAAGGGAGGCCGTTCTCAATGCAGCTAAGCAGTTGAATGCTTACTTGCGGTCTTCCAGCTTGGTAATGTCACGCGACTCGTAGCCGGTGTACAGCTGGCGCGGGCGGCCAATCTTGTACGGGCTGGAGAGCATTTCTTTCCAGTGGGAGATCCAGCCCACGGTCCGCGCCAGGGCGAAGATCACGGTGAACATGCTGGTTGGAATGCCGATCGCCTTGAGGATGATCCCCGAGTAGAAGTCGACGTTCGGGTACAGCGAGCGTTCGATGAAGTACGGGTCGGTCAGCGCGATCTCTTCCAGGCGCATGGCCAGTTCGAGTTGCGGATCGTTGTTGATGCCCAGTTCCTTCAACACTTCGTCGCAGGTCTGCTTCATGACGGTGGCGCGCGGGTCGCGGTTCTTGTAGACCCGGTGACCGAAGCCCATCAGCTTGAACGGATCGTTCTTGTCCTTGGCCTTGGCGATGAACTTGTCGATGTTGGACACATCGCCGATTTCATCGAGCATGGTCAATACGGCTTCGTTTGCACCGCCGTGGGCAGGGCCCCACAGTGCAGCGATGCCCGCGGCGATACAGGCGAACGGATTGGCACCCGAGGAGCCCGCCAGGCGCACGGTGGACGTCGAGGCGTTCTGTTCGTGGTCGGCATGGAGGATGAAGATCCGGTCCATGGCCTTGGCCAGTACCGGGCTGATCGGTTTGATCTCGCACGGGGTGTTGAACATCATGTGCAGGAAGTTTTCCGCGTACGTCAGGTCGTTGCGCGGGTACATCATGGGCTGGCCCATGGAGTACTTGTAAACCATTGCGGCCAGGGTGGGCATCTTGGCAACCAGGCGGATCGCGGAGATTTCGCGATGCTGCGGGTTATTGATGTCCAGGGAGTCGTGATAGAAGGCCGACAGGGCGCCGACTACACCGCACATGACGGCCATTGGGTGCGCGTCGCGACGGAAGCCGTTGAAGAAGGTCTTCAACTGCTCGTGAACCATGGTGTGGTTCTTCACGGTGCTGACAAACTGGGCCTTTTGCTCGGCTGTTGGCAATTCGCCATTTAGCAGCAGGTAGCAGGTTTCCAGGTAGTCCGATTTCTCGGCCAGTTGTTCGATCGGGTAGCCGCGATGTAGCAGAATGCCATTGTCGCCGTCGATATAGGTAATCTTCGACTCGCAAGAAGCGGTCGACATGAAGCCTGGGTCGAAAGTGAAACGGCCCGTGGCCGTCAGGCCCCGTACGTCGATAACATCGGGACCAACGGTGCCGGTTAAAATGGGCAGCTCGACGGGGGCTGCGCCCTCGATGATCAACTGCGCTTTTTTGTCAGCCATGTGGCCTCCTATTTATGCTTCAAATCATCAGACAGACCCCCCACGCAGGGCCCGCACCACTATATTGATATAAATCCAGATGTCAATTTGCCTAAAGTCTTGCTCCAGAAGGCTTTAACCGTACTTTTTCCTCGAAATTGCCTGCCGTTTACGCCTTTTATCCCGTCAGCGCAATCAGCTATTAGGGTGAGGAGTGCGCGTTGTCATTAGTAGCCTAACTGTCTATACTCGGCCACCGACCGCCAAGGGCTTTTGGGCTTGCTTTCATTGGGGGTCGCACTCCCTGGGTGGTGCTTACCTGACCAGTGCACTCCCCAACAACTTTGCCCTGATTGTTAGGGGCTCTTCAGTGTGAAAAAAAGCCGTGAATAGCCAACGACCTGTAAACCTAGACCTAAGGACCATCAAACTCCCCATCACCGGCGTTACGTCGTTCCTGCACCGTGTTTCCGGCATCATCCTGTTCCTGGGCTTGGGCATCATGCTTTATGCATTGAGCAAATCCCTGGGTTCCGAGGAAGGATACGCCGAGGTGAAGGCATGCTTGACCAGCCCGCTGGCCAAGTTCGTAGCATGGGGCCTCCTGTCCGCTCTGCTGTATCACCTGGTAGCCGGTGTGCGCCACTTGATCATGGATATGGGCATCGGTGAGACGCTGGAAGGCGGCCGCCTGGGCTCGAAAATCATCATCGCCATTTCCGTGGTGCTGATCGTTCTGGCAGGAGTTTGGATATGGTAACCAGCGTTACGAACCTATCGCGTTCAGGCCTCTATGACTGGATGGCGCAGCGTGTGTCTGCGGTCGTTCTCGCGGCTTATTTCATTTTCCTGATCGGGTACCTCGTTGCAAACCCTGGCATTGGCTACGCCCAATGGCACGGTCTGTTCTCCCACAACGGGATGCGTATCTTCAGTCTGCTCGCCCTTGTGGCCCTGGGTGCTCACGCCTGGGTCGGCATGTGGACCATCGCGACCGACTACCTGACGCCGATGGCGCTGGGCAAGTCCGCGACTGCAGTACGTTTCCTTTTCCAGGCAGTATGCGGCGTCGCGATGTTCGCTTACTTCGTCTGGGGTGTGCAGATTCTCTGGGGTATCTGATTCATGGCTAACATTCCAACGATTTCTTTTGACGCCATCATTATTGGTGGCGGCGGCGCCGGCATGCGCGCTGCACTGCAGCTGGCCCAGGGTGGTCACAAGACTGCCGTGATCACCAAGGTGTTCCCGACCCGTTCCCACACCGTATCGGCCCAGGGTGGCATCACCTGCGCCATCGCTTCTGCGGATCCGAACGATGACTGGCGCTGGCACATGTACGATACCGTCAAGGGTTCCGACTATATCGGCGACCAGGACGCTATCGAGTACATGTGTCAGGAAGGCCCGGCTGCGGTGTTCGAGCTGGACCACATGG
This sequence comes from Pseudomonas sp. MF5691, assembly GCF_016405645.1. Taxonomy (NCBI): domain Bacteria; kingdom Pseudomonadati; phylum Pseudomonadota; class Gammaproteobacteria; order Pseudomonadales; family Pseudomonadaceae; genus Pseudomonas; species Pseudomonas sp. MF5691. Next base: position 330,437 of record NZ_JAEKDC010000004.1, on the reverse strand, counting down.
GTCTGCCGTTCTCCCGTACCGAACAGGGTCGTATCTACCAGCGTCCATTCGGCGGCCAGTCGAAGGATTACGGTAAAGGCGGCCAGGCTGCCCGTACCTGCGCGGCATCCGACCGTACCGGTCACGCGCTGCTGCACACTCTTTATCAGGGCAACCTGAAAGCCGGCACCACGTTCCTGAACGAGTACTACGCGGTTGACCTGGTGAAGAACCAGGACGGCGCATTCGTCGGCGTGATCGCTATCTGCATCGAAACCGGTGAAACCACCTACATCCGCGCCAAGGCTACCGTGCTGGCGACGGGCGGTGCAGGTCGTATCTACGCTTCGACCACCAACGCCCTGATCAACACCGGTGACGGCGTTGGCATGGCCCTGCGTGCAGGCGTGCCGGTACAAGACATCGAAATGTGGCAGTTCCACCCAACCGGCATCGCCGGCGCCGGTGTACTGGTTACAGAAGGTTGCCGTGGTGAAGGCGGTTACCTGATCAACAAGCACGGCGAGCGTTTCATGGAGCGTTATGCTCCGAACGCCAAGGACCTTGCCGGTCGTGACGTGGTTGCCCGTTCGATGGTTAAAGAAATCATCGCCGGCAACGGTTGCGGCCCGAACGGCGACCACGTGATGCTGAAGCTCGATCACCTGGGCGAAGAAGTGCTGCACAGCCGCCTGCCAGGTATCTGCGAACTGTCCAAGACCTTCGCACACGTTGACCCGGTGGTTGCTCCAGTACCAGTGGTTCCAACTTGCCACTATATGATGGGCGGCGTGCCGACCAACATTCATGGCCAGGCGATCACCCAGAACGCCGAAGGCGTGGACGAGATCATTCATGGTCTGTTCGCGGTAGGCGAAGTGGCTTGCGTATCGGTTCACGGTGCCAACCGTCTGGGCGGCAACTCGCTGCTCGACCTGGTGGTATTCGGCCGCGCTGCCGGCCTGCACCTGGAAAAAGCCCTGACCGACGGCATCGAATACGATGACGCGACCGACGCCAACATCGAGGCTGCCCTGGCACGCCTGAATGCTCTGAACGAGCGTACTGATGGCGAAGACGTAGCAACCCTGCGTCGCGAGCTGCAAAGCTGCATGCAGAACTACTTCGGTGTATTCCGTACTGGCGAATACATGCAGAAGGGTATTACCCAGCTGGCAGACCTGCGCAAGCGGATTGCCAACGTCAAGATCAACGATAAGAGCCAGGCGTTCAACACCGCTCGTATCGAGGCCCTTGAACTGCAAAACCTGCTGGAAGTGGCTGAAGCGACTGCGATTGCCGCCGAGGTTCGTAAAGAATCCCGTGGTGCTCACGCTCGTGAAGACTTTGAAGATCGCGATGACGAAAACTGGTTGTGCCACACCCTGTACTTCCCGGGTGACAAGCGCGTAACCAAGCGTGCCGTGAACTTCTCGCCGAAGACGGTTCCGACGTTTGAACCGAAGATTCGGACTTACTAAGGGTGGCTGCCATGTTGAAAGTCAGTGTTTATCGCTACAACCCTGATCAGGACGCTGCGCCGTTCATGCAGGAATTTGAGGTCGATACCGGTGGTAAAGACCTGATGGTGCTGGATGTGCTGGCCCTGATCAAAGAGCAGGACGAGGGTTTCTCCTATCGTCGCTCTTGCCGTGAAGGTGTCTGCGGCTCCGACGGCATGAACATCAACGGCAAAAACGGCCTGGCTTGCGTCACGCCGCTGTCGGCCGTGGTCAAGAAGAACAAGCTTGTTGTACGTCCACTGCCAGGTTTGCCGGTTATCCGTGACCTGGTCGTCGATATGAGCATCTTCTACAAGCAATACGAAAAGGTTAAGCCATTCCTGCAGAACGACACGCCGGCTCCGGCCATCGAGCGTCTCCAGTCCCCGGAAGAGCGCGAAAAGCTCGACGGTCTGTACGAGTGCATCCTGTGCGCTTGCTGCTCGACCTCTTGCCCGTCCTTCTGGTGGAACCCGGACAAGTTCCTGGGTCCAGCTGCACTGCTGCAAGCTTATCGCTTCCTGGCAGACAGCCGTGACACCAAGACGGCCGAGCGCCTGGCTTCACTGGATGACCCGTTCAGCGTATTCCGCTGCCGCGGGATCATGAACTGCGTCAACGTATGTCCCAAAGGCCTGAACCCGACTAAGGCCATTGGTCACATCCGTAACATGCTGCTGCAAAGCGGCGTGTAAGACGTTGTAGTAAAAGCAGGACCGTTGTGCCCGTAAATGCTACGGCGCAGGCTTCAACCGGCGCCGTAGTTTTAACTTGAGCAGCGACTTACAAAGCCGCGGCTCTTATTTTGAAGAAATGAGACAAGCAGGGGCATTCGGGTTGGTACCCGAACTATCAGCGTGATCCTAAGTGGCTTGTTTTGGTCGCTGCACTTGGCCTTTTGCAAGCAAACTCGGTGTTTTCGCCGGTGGTGTCCCCAAATCGAGGGTGACCAAGCATGCAAGAAAGCGTGATGCAGCGCATGTGGAACAGCGGCTATCTTTCAGGTGGTAACGCTGCCTATGTGGAAGAGCTTTATGAGCTCTACCTGCACGACCCTAACGCTGTGCCAGAAGAATGGCGCACCAAATTTCAGACGTTGTCTTCAGACGGCAACGCTGCCACCGATGTATCGCATGCAACAATTCGCGATCAATTTGTGCTGCTGGCAAAGAACCAGCGCCGCGCCCAGCCGGTTTCCGCCGGAAGCGTGAGCAGTGAGCACGAGAAGAAGCAAGTTGAAGTACTGCGACTGATCCAGGCCTACCGTATGCGTGGCCACCAGGCAGCCCAGCTTGATCCGCTGGGGCTGTGGCAGCGTCCTGCACCTGCGGACCTGTCGATCAATCACTACGGCTTGACCAATGCCGATCTTGATACGACCTTCCGTGCCGGCGACCTGTTCATCGGCAAAGAGGAAGCGAGCCTACGCGAAATTCACGAAGCGTTGCAGCAGACATATTGCCGCACCATCGGCGCTGAATTTACGCACATCACCGATTCCGAGCAGCGCCACTGGTTCCAGCATCGCCTGGAAGGCGTGCGTGGCCGTCCGGTGCTGTCCGCCGATGTGCGCAGCCACCTGCTTGAGCGCGTCACCGCTGCCGAAGGCCTTGAAAAATACCTGGGCACCAAATACCCAGGCACCAAGCGTTTCGGCCTGGAAGGCGGCGAGAGCCTGATTCCGATGCTTGACGAGATGATCCAGCGTTCCGGCTCCTACGGCACCAAGGAAATCGTGATCGGCATGGCTCACCGTGGTCGCCTGAACGTGTTGGTCAACACCTTCGGCAAGAACCCGCGCGAGCTGTTCGACGAGTTCGAAGGCAAGAAGAAGGTCGAGCTGGGTTCTGGTGACGTTAAATACCACCAGGGCTTCTCGTCCAACGTGATGACCACCGGCGGTGAAGTTCACCTGGCCATGGCGTTCAACCCGTCCCACCTGGAAATCGTTTCTCCAGTGGTCGAGGGTTCGGTGCGTGCTCGTCAGGATCGTCGCAACGACTCCACCGGTGAGAAGGTTCTGCCGATTTCCATCCACGGTGACGCGGCTTTCGCCGGTCAAGGCGTGGTCCTGGAAACGTTCCAGATGTCGCAGACTCGCGGCTTCAAGACCGGCGGCACGGTTCACATCGTTATCAACAACCAGGTTGGTTTCACCATCAGCAATCCGCTGGACGCACGCTCTACCGAGTACGCGACCGACGTTGCCAAGATGATCCAGGCGCCGATCCTCCATGTGAATGGGGATGATCCGGAAGCCGTATTGTTCGTGACCCAACTGGCCATTGACTACCGCATGCAGTTCAAGCGTGACGTGGTCATCGACCTGGTTTGCTACCGCCGTCGCGGTCACAACGAAGCGGATGAGCCTAGCGGCACCCAACCGTTGATGTACCAGCAGATCACCAAGCAGCGCACCACCCGTGAGCTGTACGCCGAAAGCCTGACCAAGGCCGGTGTATTGGATGACGCGCGTGTTCAGGCGAAGATCGATGAATACCGCAACGCCCTGGACAATGGTCTGCATGTAGTAAAAAGCCTGGTCAAAGAGCCGAACAAAGAGCTGTTCGTGGACTGGCGTCCGTATCTGGGCCACGCCTGGACTGCACGTCATGACACCTCGTTCGATCTGAAAACCCTGCAGGAACTGTCCGCCAAGCTGCTGGAAATTCCAGAAGGCTTCGTCGTACAGCGCCAGGTTGCGAAGATCTACGAAGACCGTCAGAAGATGCAAGCCGGCGGCCTGCCGATCAACTGGGGTTACGCTGAAACCATGGCGTACGCGACCCTGGCGTTCGAAGGTCACCCGATCCGCATGACTGGCCAGGACATCGGCCGCGGTACGTTCTCGCACCGTCACGCGGTATTGCACAACCAGAAAGACGCGGGCACCTACATCCCGTTGCGGAACCTGTATGAAGGCCAGCCACGTTTCGATCTGTACGATTCGTTCCTGTCCGAGGAAGCGGTTCTGGCGTTCGAATACGGTTACTCGACCACCATGCCAAACGCGCTGGTGATCTGGGAAGCCCAGTTCGGCGACTTCGCCAACGGTGCCCAGGTGGTGATCGACCAGTTCATCACCAGCGGCGAGCACAAGTGGGGCCGTCTGTGCGGTCTGACCATGTTGCTGCCACACGGTTATGAAGGTCAGGGTCCGGAGCACTCCTCGGCCCGTCTGGAGCGTTACCTGCAATTGTGCGCTGAGCACAACATCCAGGTGTGCGTGCCGACTACCCCGGCCCAGATCTACCACTTGCTGCGTCGCCAGGTGATCCGCCCGCTGCGTAAGCCGTTGGTAGTGCTGACTCCGAAATCGCTGTTGCGTCACAAATTGGCCATCTCGACCCTGGAAGATCTCGCCGACGGTTCGTTCCAGACCGTTATTTCGGAAATCGACACCCTGGACGCAGCCAAGGTCACTCGCCTGATCCTGTGCAGCGGCAAGGTTTACTACGACTTGCTGGAAAAACGTCGTGCCGAAGGCCGCGAAGACATCGCCATCGTGCGTATCGAGCAGCTTTACCCGTTCCCGGAAGACGACCTGATGGAGGCCATCGCGCCTTACACCAACCTCACCCACGTGGTGTGGTGTCAGGAAGAACCGATGAACCAGGGCGCGTGGTACAGCAGCCAGCATCATCTGCGTCGCAGCATCGGTAACCACAACAAGGCCCTGAGCCTGGAGTATGCCGGCCGTGATGCTTCTGCTGCACCTGCGTGTGGTTACGCGTCGATGCACGCCGAGCAGCAGGAAAAACTGCTGCAAGATGCTTTCACTGTTTAACGCCTTCGCGCTGACTGAAACCGAATTTTAAGGACCCACAGATAATGGCTATCGAAATCAAAGCCCCGTCATTCCCGGAATCGGTTGCCGATGGCACCGTTGCCACCTGGCACAAGAAACCAGGCGAGGCCGTCAAGCGTGACGACCTGATTGTCGACATCGAGACCGACAAGGTTGTTCTGGAAGTGTTGGCCGAAGCCGACGGCGTCCTGGGCGCCATCGTTGCCGAAGAAGGCGCTACCGTCCTGTCCAACCAGGTACTGGGTTCGATCGAAGAGGGCAGTGCTGCTGCCGCTGCTCCAGCCGCCGCTGCTGCTCCGGCTGCCGCACCTGCTGCTGCCGCTCCGGCTGCGGGTGGTGAAGATCCAATCGCTGCACCGGCTGCGCGTCAGCTGGCTGAAGAAAACGGCATCAACCTGGCTTCCATCAAAGGCACCGGCAAAGACGGCCGTGTGACCAAGGAAGATGTGGTTGCTGCTGTCGAAGCCAAGAAAAACGCTCCGGCTGCCGCACCTGCCAAGGCTGCTGCTCCAGCTGCCGCTGCGCCTGTATTCGCTGCTGGCGACCGCACCGAGAAGCGCGTACCGATGACTCGCGTACGTGCCACCGTGGCCAAGCGCCTGGTTGAAGCACAGTCGAACATGGCCATGCTGACCACGTTCAACGAAGTCGACATGACTGAAGTCATGGCCCTGCGTTCGAAGTACAAGGACCTGTTCGAGAAGTCCCACAATGGCGTGCGCCTGGGCTTCATGTCGTTCTTCGTGAAAGCGGCCACCGAAGCCCTGAAACGCTTCCCGGCAGTCAACGCTTCCATCGACGGCGGCGACATCGTCTACCACGGCTATGCTGACATCGGCGTTGCCGTGTCCAGCGACCGTGGCCTGGTGGTACCGGTCCTGCGTAACGCCGAGCTGATGAGCCTGGCTGAAATCGAAGGCGGCATCGCCGGCTTCGGCAAGAAAGCCCGTGACGGCAAGCTGACCATCGACGAGATGACCGGCGGTACCTTCACCATCACCAACGGTGGTACCTTCGGTTCGATGATGTCGACCCCGATCGTCAACCCGCCACAAGCTGCGATCCTGGGCATGCACAACATCATCCAGCGTCCGATGGCCATCAACGGCCAGGTCGTGATCCGTCCGATGATGTACCTGGCACTGTCCTACGATCACCGCCTGATCGACGGTAAAGAAGCCGTGACGTTCCTGGTGACCATCAAGAATCTGCTGGAAGACCCGGCTCGCTTGCTCCTGGATATCTGATAGAAGCAGCTTCGGGTTGCGAGCTGCAAGCTGCCGGAATGAGCAGCTTGGCTCGCAACTTGAGGCTTGAAGCTTGTCGCTAAAATAGAGGATCTATTTTCATGTCTCAGAAATTTGACGTTGTAGTGATTGGTGCGGGCCCTGGCGGCTACGTGGCCGCCATCAAGGCCGCTCAACTGGGCCTCTCGACTGCCTGCATCGAAAAATACACCGACAAGGAAGGCAAACTGGCCCTGGGCGGTACTTGCCTGAACGTCGGTTGCATTCCTTCCAAGGCGCTGCTGGACAGCTCCTGGAAATTCCACGAAGCCCAGGACGGTTTTGCCATCCACGGCATCAACCACGCTGGCGTGACCATGGACGTGCCAGCAATGGTCGGCCGCAAGGCCAACATCGTCAAAGGCCTGACCTCTGGCGTTGCTACCCTGTTCAAGGCCAATGGCGTCACTTCCCTGCAAGGTCACGGCAAACTGCTGGCCGGCAAGAAAGTTGAAATCACCAAGCCAGACGGTTCGACTGAAATCATCGAAGCCGAAAACGTGATCCTGGCTCCAGGCTCCCGTCCAATCGACATTCCGCCTGCTCCTGTTGATCAGAACGTGATCGTCGATTCGACCGGCGCCCTGGAATTCCAAGCGGTACCAAAACGCCTGGGCGTGATCGGCGCTGGCGTGATCGGCCTGGAACTGGGTTCGGTCTGGTCCCGTCTGGGTTCGCAAGTGACCGTGCTGGAAGCCCTGGACACGTTCCTGCTGGCTGCCGACACCGCAGTGTCCAAAGAAGCGCTGAAAACCCTGACCAAACAAGGTCTGGACATCAAGCTGGGCGCCCGCGTGACCGGCTCGAAAGTCAACGGCGAAGAAGTTGTCGTGACCTACACCGACAAGGATGGCGAACAGACCATCACTTTCGACAAGCTGATCGTTGCCGTTGGTCGCCGTCCAGTGACCACTGATCTGCTGGCAGCTGACAGCGGCGTGACCATCGACGAGCGTGGCTTTGTCCACGTTGACGATCACTGCGCTACCACCGTACCTGGCGTCTACGCCATCGGCGACGTGGTTCGCGGCATGATGCTCGCGCACAAGGCTTCCGAAGAAGGCATCATGGTGGTTGAGCGCATCAAGGGTCACAAGACCCAGATGAACTACGACCTGATCCCTTCGGTCATCTACACCCACCCGGAAATTGCATGGGTTGGTAAGAACGAACAGCAGTTGAAAGCTGAAGGCGTTGAAGTTAACGTCGGCACCTTCCCGTTTGCCGCTTCTGGCCGTGCCATGGCAGCGAACGACACTGGCGGCTTTGTCAAAGTCATCGCTGATGCCAAGACTGACCGCGTACTGGGTGTCCACGTGATTGGCCCAGGCGCAGCAGAGCTGGTTCAGCAGGGCGCTATTGGTATGGAATTCGGCACCAGCGCCGAAGACATCGGCATGATGGTTTTCTCCCATCCGACCCTGTCTGAAGCGCTGCACGAAGCCGCGTTGGCAGTGAATGGCCATGCCATCCACATTGCCAACAAGAAGAAGCGCTAAGCAAGATAATAAGAAACCACGGCGGTTGCCCGTCGTGAGCCTTGCGCGCAAGACTCACCGCGGAATATCCGCTGGACGCAGTCTTGCGCAGCTTTGCCGGCCTTAGGGCGGTGGAGCTGGGCAAGCAGCAGTCACAGGTGGCGCGGCACTCATAATGAGCGCAGCGCCGAATGCGCAGTACCTAACGAAGACGGTAAAAAGCATGAATCTTCACGAGTATCAGGGTAAGCAGCTGTTCGCTGAGTACGGCCTGCCAGTTTCCAAGGGCTACGCAGTAGACACCCCGGAAGCAGCAGCAGAAGCTTGCGACAAAATCGGCGGTACTGAATGGGTTGTCAAAGCCCAGGTCCACGCTGGTGGTCGCGGTAAAGCGGGCGGCGTTAAGCTGGTTCGCAGCAAAGAAGACGCCAAGGCCTTCGCACAGCAGTGGCTGGGCAAGCGTCTGGTGACTTACCAGACTGACGCCAATGGCCAGCCAGTCACCAAGATCCTGGTTGAATCGTGCACTGATATCGCTAAAGAGCTGTACCTGGGCGCTGTCGTTGACCGTTCGAGCCGTCGCATCGTGTTCATGGCTTCCACCGAAGGTGGCGTGGACATTGAGAAGATCGCTCACGAAACCCCAGAAAAAATTCTGAAAGCCACTATCGACCCACTGGTTGGCGCTCAGCCATTCCAGGGTCGCGAGCTGGCTTTCCAGTTGGGTCTGGAAGGCAAGCAAGTTGCCCAGTTCGCCAAGATCTTCGTAGGTCTGGCCAAACTGTTCCAGGATCACGATCTGGCCCTGCTGGAAGTGAACCCGCTGGTGATCAAGGCTGACGGCGATCTGCATTGCCTCGACGCCAAGATCAACATCGACGCCAACGCCATGTACCGTCAGCCTAAGCTGAAGACTTTCCATGATCCGTCGCAAGACGATCCGCGCGAAGCGCACGCTGCCAAGTTCGAACTGAACTACGTAGCCCTGGAAGGTAACATCGGTTGCATGGTCAACGGTGCTGGCCTGGCCATGGGTACCATGGACATCGTCAACCTGCATGGCGGCAAACCAGCCAACTTCCTCGACGTAGGCGGCGGTGCTACCAAAGAACGCGTTACCGAAGCATTCAAGATCATCCTGTCCGACTCCAACGTCGCTGCAGTACTGGTCAACATCTTCGGCGGCATCGTTCGTTGCGACATGATTGCCGAAGGCATCATCGGTGCAGTGAAAGAAGTCGGCGTGAAAATCCCGGTTGTTGTACGCCTTGAAGGTAACAACGCTGAACTGGGCGCTAAAGTACTGGCAGAAAGCGGTTTGAACATCATCGCTGCAACCAGCCTGACCGACGCTGCTCAACAAGTTGTCAAAGCTGCGGAGGGCAAATAATGAGCGTCCTGATCAATAAAGACACCAAAGTTATCTGCCAGGGTATTACCGGTTCGCAAGGTAGCTTCCACACCCAGCAAGCCCTCGAATACGGCACCAAGATGGTTGGTGGCGTAACTCCGGGCAAAGGCGGCACCGAGCACCTGGGCCTGCCAGTGTTCAACACCGTGAAAGAAGCTGTAGCTCAAACTGGCGCCACCGCCAGCGTGATCTACGTTCCAGCTCCTTTCTGCAAAGACTCCATCCTGGAAGCGGCATTCGGCGGCATCAAGCTGATCGTTTGCATCACCGAAGGCATTCCTACCCTGGACATGCTGGACGCTAAAGTTAAGTGCGACGAGCTGGGTGTTACCCTGATCGGCCCTAACTGCCCAGGCGTGATCACTCCAGGCGAATGCAAGATCGGCATCATGCCAGGTCACATTCACTTGCCAGGCAAAGTCGGTATCGTTTCCCGTTCCGGCACCCTGACCTACGAAGCTGTGAAGCAGACCACTGACGCCGGTTTCGGTCAGTCGACTTGCGTCGGCATCGGCGGTGACCCGATCCCAGGCTCGAACTTCATCGACATCCTGAAACTGTTCCAGGAAGACCCGAAGACCGAAGCGATCGTGATGATCGGTGAGATCGGCGGTTCGGCTGAAGAAGAAGCGGCTGCCTACATCAAGGCACACGTGACCAAGCCAGTTGTTTCCTACATCGCTGGTGTGACTGCCCCTGCGGGCAAGCGCATGGGCCATGCTGGCGCAATCATCTCTGGCGGCAAGGGTACTGCAGACGAGAAGTTTGCTGCCCTGGAAGACGCAGGCGTGAAAACCGTGCGTTCGCTGGCAGACATCGGCAAGGCTTTGTCCGAGCTGACTGGCTGGGCGATCAAGTAAGCCTCGCGCTTAACTGACGCTTCACCACACAAAGGCCACCTTCGGGTGGCCTTTGTGCATTCTGCCATCCACTGTGGGAGCTGGCGTGCCTGCGATTGCATCACCTTGGCTTGCCTGTATCACCGCGCCGCTTGCATCGCAGGCAAGCCAGCTCCCACAGTGGACAGCATTGCCAAATTAAGTATGAAAACGCGACATCAAAGTGTCGCTTATCGGACAGCTCGCCCCGCAACAGTGCGTTTGTCAGACAAATTCGGTACTCTTGCCGCCTCTTTATGCGCCTGCATCCCAAAAGGAAGCCGCGTGCTAGACCGGTCGGTCCCCATAAGGGCCGGCAGTATTTCCCTCATCCATAGGGAATCCCCCTCTAAATTCCGATTCAGTAGTGTGGTATTTCCTCAAATGAAAGTGTTGAAAGGCCAGGATATCCTGGCGTTGGGCTTTATGACTTTTGCCCTGTTCGTGGGCGCCGGCAACATCATCTTCCCGCCTATCGTTGGTTTGCAGTCCGGGCCGCATGTCTGGATGGCGGCGCTGGGTTTCCTGATCACCGCAGTCGGTTTGCCGGTGGTTACGGTCATCGCCCTGGCCAAGGTCGGCGGTGGCATGGACGCGTTGAGCAGCCCTATCGGCAAGGTCGCCGGTGGCATCCTGGCTGCCGCGTGCTACCTGGCAGTCGGGCCATTGTTCGCCACCCCGCGTACCGCGACGGTGTCGTTTGAAGTCGGCCTGGCGCCATTGACCGGCGAAAGCCCGCTGGCACTGTTCCTCTACAGCTCGGTGTACTTCCTGCTGGTGTTCTTCATCTCCCTGTACCCAGGGCGCCTGTTGGATACCGTCGGCCGTTTTCTCGCGCCGCTGAAAATCATTGCGCTGGCGGTCCTGGGTATCGCGGCCTTTGCTCTGCCTGCGGGTGATATCGGCGTTGCTACGCCTGAGTACGTCGCCGCACCGTTCTCCCAGGGCTTTATCAATGGTTACCTGACCATGGATACCCTGGGCGCGCTGGTGTTTGGCATCGTGATCGTCAACGCTATCCGCTCCCGTGGTGTCGAGTCGCCGCAGTTGATCACCCGCTACGCGATCATTGCCGGGCTGATTGCCGGCCTGGGCCTGGCGCTGGTGTACATCAGCCTGTTCCGCCTCGGTTCGGGCAGCCACGAAGTGGCCGCCGGTGCAGCCAACGGCGCAGCCGTGTTGCACGCCTATGTTCAACACACCTTTGGCTCCCTGGGCAGCGGTTTCCTCGCGGTACTGATCTCCCTGGCGTGCCTGGTCACCGCCGTGGGCCTGACCTGTGCCTGCGCCGAGTACTTCAGCCGGGTATTGCCACTGTCCTACAAGACTCTGGTGGTGATCCTTGCTGCGTTTTCGCTGCTGGTGTCTAACCTGGGCCTGACCAAGCTGATCGCGTTCTCGATCCCGGTACTGACCGCCATCTACCCGCCGTGCATCGTGCTGGTGGCGCTGAGCTTCTGCAAAGACTTCTGGCATGAGCATGGCCGCATCCTGGGTCCGGTGATGTTGGTGTCGTTTATCTTTGGCACCATCGACGCCCTTAAGGGGGCGGGGCTGGCGGGTTGGATGCCTGCGCAAATGGCTAACCTGCCATTGAGCGAGCAAGGCCTGGCCTGGCTGGTGCCTTGTGTGATTACCCTGGTGGCTGCATTCGGGGTTGACCGTATGCTCGGCAAGCGCAGCGAAGCCATCGCCTAAAGCGCTCGTCACACGCTGACATCGAAATGCCCCGTATCAAACGATCCGGGGCATTTTTTATGGGCGGTGGGCAGTGTCTTTTTTTGTGGGCTAACGTCGAAAGGGTTATGAATTTTCCAGATCAGGAGCACGGTCAGTGTGGGGGCTGGCTTGCTCCCATACTGACCGAGTTAGCCAGCCCTATTGTTTAGAGGACCCGCATGTCATTTGTCGAAGCCAACCTGATTCACTTGCTTGCTGCACTGTGGTTCGTCATCTGCTGGGGCGGCTACACCCGCTACGCCAGCTGGAAAGCCCGGGACACGGCCTGCCTGGCCAGTGTGCTGCACCTGTATCGCGAAGACTGGATGCGCCGCATGCTCCTGCGCGACAACCGCATCGCCGATGCCAGCGTGATTGGCAACCTGGAACGCAACGCCTCGTTTTTCGCCTCCAGCACCCTGATCATCCTCGCCGGTATCCTTACCGTGCTGGGGGCTTCGGAGCGCGCGGTCTCGCTGCTGGCGGATATTCCCATGGTGCAGCAGGCGTCCCAGGGTATGTCGGAGATCAAGCTGCTGTGCCTGGCTCTGGTGTTTGTCTATGCGTTCTTTACTTTTAGTTGGTGCATGCGCCAGTACAACTTCGCGGCGATCCTGATTGGCTCGGCGCCGATGGTCGGTGAACGCCACGTCTCCGAGCAGGAGCGCAAGGCGTTTGCCTCACGGGCTGCGCGGGTGATTTCGATGGCCGCCAACCAGTTCAACTTCGGCCTGCGTTCCTATTACTTCGGCATGACCATGCTTGCCTGGTTTGTCAGCCCCTGGCTGTTCATGCTGATGAGCAGCGGGGTGGTGCTGGTGTTGTATCGCCGGGAATTTCATTCCGACGTTCTGGAGGTCATGGTCTATACCCCTACAGAGGCACCGATGCCTGAAGCGACCAAGGAGGCAACATCGTGAGTATTCCGTTCTGGTGTGTATTTATCAGTGCACTGCTGATTTTTGTGGCGCGCATGCCCGTGGGCAAGGCCATGAAAGAGCAGGGCGGGTATGACAACCACCTTCCCCGCAGCCAGCAAGCGCAATTGACCGGCTTCGGCGCACGGGCAGTGGCCGCTCATCAAAACAGTTTTGAAGCGTTTATCTTGTTTGCAGTGGGTGTATTGATGGCCCATACCACTCAGACCCAGGGCTACCTGATTGATTGGCTGGCGATCATCTTTGTGATTGCGCGGGTAGTCTATCTTGCGTGCTACTGGGCCGACTTGGCATGGCAGCGCAGCCTGGTGTGGGTGGTGGGGTTACTGTGTTCACTGTTGTTGATGCTTAGTCCGACATTTCGCACTTTGCTGATTTGATAAAAGCTCCGCACAAAGTAAAGCCCGCTATTAAGCGGGCTTTCTTTTGCAACGTGGTATTTAAACCGCGGTATCAGGAACCGGTTGCAGGTGTAGCTGGAGCAGCTTCTTTAGCAGCGGCGGCGTCAGATTCAGCTTGGGCTTTGGCGGCTTCGGCGTTTTCTTTTGCAGCGTCGTTCACTTTATCCTGAGCTTCGCTCATTTTTTCTTGAGCTTGTTCAGCATGCTGGTTGGCATCCTGAGCTTTGTCCTCGGATTTTTTATCGCAGGCAGCGAGGCCAAGGGCGGCAGCCAACATCAAGGAAACAGCGAAAGTCTTGCGCATGGGGTGTTTCTCCTTATTGAAGATATCTACTGGCCTTTCGAGCATGGGGTGCACGCATTAGTTCCTTTAATCCCACAGATATATAGGCTGTTTCGCTCAGGAACTTTCTTCCGGGGTATTTGTTTCGCCGGATCACTACTAATAAGAGTCTTTATCCAATGACCGATAGCCCCCTTTTAGAGCGTGCCGCACGTTTTGTTTCGGCCCTGCGTCACTGTCAGGTCCTGGGCATCCAAGTACATGATGCGAGCCCCCAGGGCATGACTTTGCTCTTGCCCTATAGCGCGCAGATTGTAGGTGACCCGCAAACCGGGATTATCCATGGCGGCGCCCTGACCTCCCTGATGGACACGGCCTGTGGCATGGCCACTCTGTGTGTGCTCCCGGAGTTTGAGGTCTGCCCGACCCTGGATTTGCGCATTGATTACATGCACCCGGCCGAGCCGCACAAGGCGGTGTTCGGTTTTGCCCAATGCTATCGGGTGACCACCGATGTGATTTTCACCCGTGGCTTCGCTTATCAGGATGACCCCCAGCAGCCGATTGCCCATGTGGTGGGCACGTTCATGCGCATGGGCAAACGCCTGAAGGGCACCAAAGGACTGGGCAGCAGCATCAAGGGAGAACAGGCATGACCCATCAATTCAAGACCCGCATGCAACAGGCCCATCACCGGGGCGACTATAAGGCGCTGCTCGAACTGATCCCCTACGCCAGGCTGATCGGTGTTGAATGCACGCGCCTGGGGGATGAGTTGCTGTTTCGCATGCCGGCCAACAAGGACAATATTGGTAACCCGATATTGCCGGCCATCCATGGCGGTGTGATCGCAGGCTTTATGGAGCTGTCGGCGGCCTTTCATTTATGGGTGGCCACGGGCACCCCAGGGGTTGAAAAAGGCTTGCCCAAGATCGTCGATTTTTCCCTGGATTACCTGCGGGCCGGGCAGTTTCGCGACACCTTTGCCACCTGCCAGGTTTGGCGCCAGGGACGGCGGGTGGCCAATGTGGCAATCACTGCCTGGCAAAGCACCCCGGCCGAACCTATCGCGACCGCTCGCGCGCATTTCAAGATTCAGGAGCAGGCCCGCCCTTGAAATCCTGGTCTTAGCCCCCAACTTTGATGACAACCCGCCGCTAACCCTTTCGGGTGCGGCCACTGCCATCCAATTGGAGTTTGATGACCATGAGTGTGGAAACTCAAAAGGAAACCCTGGGCTTCCAGACCGAGGTGAAGCAGCTGCTGCACCTCATGATCCATTCGCTGTATTCCAACAAGGAAATTTTCCTTCGCGAATTGATCTCGAACGCCTCTGACGCTGTCGACAAATTACGTTTCGAAGCCCTGTCCAAGCCTGAGTTGCTGGAAGGTGGCGCGGAACTGAAAATCCGTGTGAGCTTCGACAAGGACGCCAAGACCGTCACCCTCGAAGACAACGGCATCGGCATGAGCCGTGAAGATGCGATTACCCATTTGGGCACTATCGCCAAATCCGGCACCGCCGATTTCATGAAGAACCTGTCGGGCGACCAGAAGAAAGATTCGCACCTGATCGGCCAGTTCGGCGTGGGCTTCTACTCGGCCTTTATCGTCGCCGACAAAGTTGAAGTGTTCAGCCGCCGCGCCGGCCTCGACGCCAGCGAAGGCGTGCACTGGGCCTCCAAGGGCGAGGGCGAATTCGAAATCGCCACCGTCGACAAGGCCGACCGTGGTACCCGCATCGTGCTGCACCTCAAGTCCGGTGAAGACGAATTCGCCGATGGCTGGCGCCTGCGCAATATCATCAAGAAGTACTCCGACCATATCGCGCTGCCGATCGAACTGCCGAAAGAACAAGCGGCGGCCGAAGGCGAGGAGGCTCCAGCCCAGGAATGGGAAGTGGTCAACCGCGCCAGCGCCCTGTGGACCCGTCCGCGTACCGAGGTCAAGGACGAGGAATACCAGGAGTTCTACAAGCACATCGCCCACGACTACGAGAACCCACTGAGCTGGAGCCACAACAAGGTCGAAGGCAAGCTGGAATACAGCTCGCTGCTCTACGTCCCGGCCCGTGCTCCGTTCGACCTGTACCAGCGTGAAGCGCCCAAAGGCCTGAAGCTCTACGTGCAGCGCGTGTTCGTGATGGATCAGGCGGAATCCTTCCTGCCGCTGTACCTGCGCTTTATCAAGGGCGTGGTCGACTCCAACGACCTGTCGCTGAACGTGTCGCGGGAAATCCTGCAGAAAGACCCGATCATCGATTCCATGAAGTCGGCGCTGACCAAGCGTGTACTCGACATGCTGGAAAAACTGGCGAAGAACGAGCCTGAGCAGTACAAGGGCTTCTGGAAAAACTTCGGCCAGGTCATGAAAGAAGGCCCGGCTGAAGATTTCGCCAACAAGGAAAAAATCGCCGGCCTGCTGCGTTTTGCCTCGACTCAAGGCGAAGACGGCGAGCAGGTGGTGTCTCTGGCCGAGTACCTGGCTCGCGCCAAGGAAGGTCAGGACAAGATTTATTACCTGACCGGCGAAACCTACGCCCAGGTCAAGAACAGCCCGCACCTGGAAGTCTTCCGCAAGAAAGGCATCGAAGTGCTGCTGCTCACCGACCGTATCGACGAGTGGCTGATGAGCTACCTCAGCGACTTCGACGGCAAGAGCTTTGTCGACGTGGCCCGTGGTGACCTGGACCTGGGTAACCTGGATTCGGAAGAGGACAAAAAAGCCGCTGAAGAAGTGGCCAAGTCCAAAGAAGGCCTGGTTGAACGCATCAAGACCGCCCTGGGCGATGCTGTCAGCGAAGTGCGGGTTTCCCACCGTCTGACCGACTCCCCGGCGATCCTGGCCATTGGCGAGCAGGACCTGGGCATGCAAATGCGCCAGATCCTTGAAGCCAGCGGGCAGAAGGTGCCGGATTCCAAGCCGATCTTCGAATTCAACCCGGCTCACCCGCTGATCGAGAAACTCGACGGCGAGCAGAGTGAAGAGCGCTTTGGCGACCTGTCGCACATCCTCTTCGACCAGGCGGCCCTGGCCGCAGGGGACAGCTTGAAAGACCCGGCCGCCTACGTGCGCCGACTGAACAAGCTGTTGGTTGAACTGTCGGTTTAACAACGCTGCAAGAAAACCCCGCTTCGGCGGGGTTTTTCGTTTTCATGGATATCAACCGGAGAAAATGATGAGCCAAGTCACCGTGCGTTCCGTGGTCTATCAGATTGATGGCCAGTCTTATGAAAGCCGCCTAGCCTTCGATGCCAGCCACCAGGGCCCGCTGCCGGGCCTGTTGATGGCGCCGAACTGGATGGGGGTCAGCGCAGGCGCCGAAGAGATCGCCAAGGCCGTGGCCGGCAAGGGCTATGTGGTGTTGATCGCCGATCTATACGGGCAACAGGTGCGCCCGTCGAACGGTGATGAAGCCGGCGCGGCAATGATGCCGTTGAAGAATGACCGTGGGCTGCTCAACAAGCGCATGCAGGCGGCCCTTGAACAACTGCAAGGCCAGGCCGAAGCGGCTGTCGATACCTCGAAGCTGGCGACCTTTGGCTTCTGCTTTGGCGGTTGCTGCTCTCTGGAGCTGGCGCGTACCGGCGCGCCGCTGAAGGCGGCGGTGTCGTTCCATGGCACCCTCGACACGCCCAACCCGGCAGACGCGAAGAACATCAAGGGTTCGGTGCTGGTGCTGCATGGCGCTTCTGACCCGTTGGTGCCCAAAGAGCAGTTGCCTGCCTTTGAAGACGAGATGAACGCGGCCGGGGTGGATTGGCAATTGCTGAGCTACGGTGGCGCGGTGCATTCGTTCACTGACCCGCAGGCGAATGTGCCGGGCAAGATGATGTACGACGCCAAGACCGCTGGGCGAGCGTTCCAGGCGATGCATAATTTGTTGGATGAAGTGTTCAAGGGCTGAATATTTAGCGCCTGAGTTGGCCCCATCGCGGGCAAGCCCGCACATGTTGGAGGGCATTCCAAGTGTGAGGGCGGGCTTGCCCGCGATAGCTATCTCAGAGGCAGCTCAATTCTCCCTGCCTCGCCCGGCACTGTCGGCCAATCCCCGGCCGCCCAGCGCTGGCGAGCCTGTTCGATCAATGCCGGGTCACTGGCGACAAAATTCCAGTTGATCCGCCGTGGCCCATCCAGAGGTGCACCGCCGAAGACCACCAGATGGCAGTCGGTCTCGGCAAACAGCGCCATGCTCTGGCCCGCCGGCAGCACCACCAGGCTATGGGGTTCCACGGGTTCGCCCTCGAGCTGCGCATCACCTTCCAGCACATACACCGCCCGCTCCACATGCTCATCCGGAATCAGCAGGGTGGTGGCGGTTTGCATATGGACCTCGGCATACAGCGTCGGTGACAGCACTGGCACCGGTGATTCCAGGCAAAAGCCACTGCCGGCGATCATGCGGATCACCACCCCGAGGTTGTCACTGACCGGCAAGCTGGCGGCAGGGTGATGGCTGTAATGCCCCGGCCCTTGCTCGTGTGCCTTGGGCGAGGCCAGCCACACCTGCAGGCCATGTAGATCGAACCCCTTGACCTTGAGCGCGTCGGGCGTGCGTTCGACGTGGGCAATGGCGCTGCCGGCGGTCATCCAGCTGACGTCACCGGCCAGTACCACTTGATCGGAGCCGAGGCTGTCCTTGTGCAGGAGTTCGCCTTCAAACAGGTAGGTGAGGGTGGACAAGCCAATATGCGGATGCTGGCGGATATTCATGCCGTTGCCAGGGGCATAGCGGGTCTGGAGCATATGGTCGAAAAACACGAAGGGCCCGACGCTACGGCATTCCCGCGAGGGCAGCGGGCGCAGGATGGGCTGGCCTTCGACATCTTCGGCGCGCGGGCGGATCACAGTCACGGTGGTCATGGAGCATCCCTGTCTGAGCGGGTTTGTAGGGCTTGAGCATAACCCGCCAGGCAGGGAATCGGTGTTACTGGCTGAACGCACCTTCGGCGAGTTTGGTCTCGATGCTGATCTCGGCGGTGGTCATCAGTTTATGCACCGGGCATTTGTCGGCCACGCGATGCAGCTCAGTGCGTTGCTCATCGGTGAGCACACCCTTGAGGGTCAGCTTGACGTTGAGCTTGTACTTGCCCTTTTGCTCCTCGGTGCTGTCGTGGGTGACTTCCGCGGTCACGCCGGTCAGGGGGATGTCCTTTTTCTGCGCATACAGCTTGACGGTCAGGGCCTTGCATGAGGCCAGCGCGGCGTCGAAGTAATCGTGGGGCGAGGGCGCCGAGTCATCGCCACCCAGGCTCTTGGGCAGGTCGGTAAACAGCTCATGGTTATTGATGTTGACGCTATGGCGAAAGTTCTCGGTGTTCAGCGTATTAACGATAACAGGCATGGTAAACCTCACAGGGTGGCAGGATGAAGATCATGCAGTTATAGAGCATGCTGGCACCTGAGTGTTCCGTGTTTTTATCGGCTGAACCCCGGCAGGCCGCCGCTGGTCTACCTGACTAATCCCTTATTGAGGTTGTATCGTGCCCTGGACCCGCCTGAGTCTTGCCCTGTTGCTCGCCGCCAGCAGCCTTACCGTACACGCCCGCGACTATGCCTACAGCGACGCGCACCTGCATTACGTCGACTTCTTCCAGGAGACTGCCGGCATGGACAAGCTGCTCAAGGCCATGGCCGATAATCGCATCGAGCATGTGATGATTTCCGGCGTCCCGGTTGCGAAGAAGTGGCACGAAGACGAACCCAAGCGCCCACGCTATTACGCCGGAGATGACGCGGGTGCCTACTGGTATAGCGCCACCGATGTAATCGTCGCGGCAGCCGTCAGCGAGCTGGCCCCCGAACAGCGCCAGCATTTCCACCCGTTCCTCAGCGGCTTCAACCCCAACGACAAGAACTCCGAGGCCCATATCCAGCGCATGCTCGACCTGTATCCGGGCCTGTGGCAGGGCATTGGCGAAGTCTTCACCCGCCATGATGACCTGACTGCGCTGACCTCCGGTGACACACCTCGGGCCAATAACGAGGCCATGACGCGGATCTATCACCTGGCCGCCGAAAATGACCTGCCGGTGCTGGTGCACTCCAACATCACCTCCAAGCGGGAGCGCAACCCCTTGTACCTGGCGGAGATCGAAGAGCCATTGCGTAATCATCCGCATACCCGGTTTATCTGGGCCCATGCCGGCACCAGCATGGAGATCCACCGGCACCAGACGCAGTTGGACTTCCTGTTGCCGACCTTGAGCCGCATGCTGGAGGCCTATCCCAACCTGTACATCGACCTGTCCTGGAGTGTGCTCACCCCGTATTTACTGGACGAGGCGGGAAAGCCCCGTCCGCAATGGCTGGCGCTGGTAGAGCGCTTCCCGGAGCGCTTTATGCTGGGGTCTGATGTAGTAGGGCGGTTCAACAAGTTGGGTAAGGAGATGCGCAGCTTTAATCCCTTCCTCGATGCCTTGCCTGAAGACGTTGCGCGAAAAGTCGCACGGGACAATTTCCTGGCGATTTTGCCCAAGGCGCGTTGATCGGGTTTGTCATCGTCCCGTCATACCGGTGTCATAAGCTCCCGCCATCTCACTCAAGGAGCCCACTATGCACCTCACCCGTTTAAGCGCCCTGGCGGCATTGATGATGATCAGCGGCCTGGCCAGTGCCGAAGTCCGTATCGAAGGCCCGGTGGAATTCGGCGTATTCGAAGGCCCGAAAGCCGAGCTGCAATCGGGCGAGCGCGTGTTGCGCCGTAGCAACGAGCAGATCCAGGCCACCACCGTAGTGCCGGCCAAGCTGGGGACCAAGTTTGGCCTGCGTTACCAGTTGCTCGGCAAGGTGGCCGAAGACACGCCGCTGACTTTGCTCTACTTCACTCCAGGCATCCGCACGGCCGATGGCCAGCGGCATGACAAGTTCGAAGTGACCCAGAAACTGGTGCCCGGTGCGCCTCAGGACGTGATGGCCTACGAGTTCACCGAAAGCCACGAAGTGGTGCCGGGCGAGTGGCGGTTCATGGTGTTCCAGGGTGATCGCCTGCTGACCCAGAAGAGCTTTACCGTGCGCTGAATCGCTACACTAATAGACTCAGTAGATAAAGGCGTTTTGATATCGCGTTTTCGTCTTACGCAAAAAGCCGAAGACGCCGATACCTTTCAAGAGCAACTCGCTGCAGGTGGATGCAGCGCTCTTGAAAGGAATCAGCGCAATGAGTATCAGAAGTCTCAATATCGCTCCGCGTGCAGGCCTGGGTTTTGGATTGGTGGCGTTGATGGTATTTGTGCTGGGCGGGTTCGCCTTGCTGCAAATGGCCAATATGCGCGAGCAGTCCGACCAGGTGGAAACCAACTGGCTGCCCAGTGTGATGGCGGCCGGTGAAATGAGTCAGGATCTGCTGCGCATACGCGCTTTGACCCTGCGCCTGCTGGTCAATCGCGACCCTCAGGCGGTGGCGCAGAATGAGCAAAAAATCCTCGAAATCAAAAAGCAGTTGCACACCGCGCAGTTGCTGTATGAAGCGTTGATTGTGCTGCCCGAAGACCAGGTACTGTTCGACCGCTTCAAGGTTGAGCAGCAACAGTACCTGCAACGCCAGGAGCAGGTCATGGCGTTGTCCCGGCAGAACCAGTTGGAAGATGCGATCGAGGTGGTCAATGGCGAGATGAATCATCTGGCCGATACCATGGCCGGTACCCTGGGCGAATTGGTCACTCTCAACAAGGTCAGCGCCAATCAGGCGGCGGCACTGGCCCAGCAAGTGTTCAGTCAATCCCGGATAGGGGTGATCGGCATGATTGCCCTGACTGCGCTGATTACCATCGGCCTGGCCGTGTTGTTGACCCGCAGCATCGTGTCGCCACTGGCGCAGTCGCTGAGGGTCGCCCAAGGGGTGGCCAGCGGCGACTTGACCGGCGAGATCACCGTCAGCGGCAAGGACGAGCCAGCGCGCCTGCAGCAGGCGCTCAAGGGCATGCAGGAAAACCTGCGCGAGACCATCCAGCGTATTTCCCAGTCCTCCAGCCAACTGGCTTCCGCTTCCGAGGAGCTCAGTTCGGTCACCGAAGACGCCACCCGTGGCCTGCACCAGCAAAGCCAGGAAATCGAACAGGCCGCCACGGCGGTCAACCAGATGACGGCGGCGGTGGAGGAGGTGGCCAGTAATGCGGTAGCTACCTCACAGGCCTCGCGCGAATCCGATCGCATTGCCCAGCACGGGCGCGAACAGGTACACCAGACGGTGCTGTCGATTGAGTCCCTGGCCGACGACGTGACCGCCAATGCCACCCAGGTCGAGGACTTGGCGCAGAAGGTGTACGGCATCAGCAAGGTATTGGATGTGATCCGCTCCATTGCCGAGCAGACCAATCTGCTGGCGTTGAATGCGGCGATCGAGGCGGCGCGGGCCGGCGAGGCCGGGCGTGGTTTTGCGGTGGTCGCCGATGAAGTGCGGGCCTTGGCCCATCGCACCCAGCAATCGACCCAGGAAATCGAGCAGATGATCGGCGGGATTCAGCAGGGCACCGATCAGGCGGTCAGTTCCATGCAACAAAGTAATGGCCGGGCGCGTGCGACCCTGGAGATTGCCAAGTCAGCGGGCACGGCGTTGGAGGAGATTGCCTCGGCGTTTACCCTGATCAACGAGCGCAACCTGGTGATTGCCAGCGCCTCGGAGCAGCAGGCAGCGGTGGCGCGGGAGGTGGATCGCAACCTGATGAATATCCGCGACCTGTCGATGCAGACGTCGGCAGGGGCGAATCAAACCAGTTCGGCGAGCCAGGAGTTATCGCGCTTGGCGGTGGATCTGAACACCATGGTGGCGAGGTTTTCGGTGTAGGGCTGAAGACCGCCATCGCAGGCAAGCCCACACTCGACCGAGTTGGAATGCGATCAATGTGGGAGCTGGCCTGCCTGCGATGAAGCCGACGCGGTCTAAAGTTAACCCCACCCCATAAAAAACGCCCCGAACCAGTCGGGGCGTTTTCATAAGCACAACCTGCGGGGTATTACTTACCCTGCCAGCGCTTGAGCACCAGGGTGGCATTGGTGCCACCGAAGCCGAAGCTGTTGCTCATGACCGTGTTGATGGTGGCATCTTCACGGGTCTTGGTCAGGATCGGCATATCGGCAACGGCTGGGTCCAGCTCGTCGATGTTGGCGGAGCCGGCCATGAAGTTGCCTTCCATCATCAGCAGGCAGTAGATCGCTTCGTGAACGCCTGCGGCGCCCAGGGAGTGACCCGACAGGCTCTTGGTGGAGCTGATGGCCGGAGCCTTGTCGCCGAATACCGCACGCACGCCTTCCATTTCCTTGGCATCGCCCACCGGAGTGGAGGTGCCATGGGTGTTCAGGTAGTCGATTGGGGTATCAACGGTGGCCATGGCCATCTGCATGCAGCGGATGGCACCTTCGCCGCTTGGCGCGACCATGTCGTAGCCGTCGGAAGTCGCGCCGTAGCCGACGATTTCCGCGTAGATTTTCGCGCCACGGGCCAGAGCGTGTTCCAGCTCCTCGACCACCACCATGCCGCCACCGCCGGCGATGACGAAACCGTCACGCTTGGCGTCGTAGGCACGGGAGGCTTTTTCCGGGGTTTCGTTGTACTGGGTGGACAATGCGCCCATGGCGTCGAACAGGAACGATTGGCTCCAGTGCTCTTCTTCACCGCCACCAGCGAACACGATGTCCTGCTTGCCCAACTGGATCTGCTCGACCGCAGTGCCAATGCAGTGAGCACTGGTGGCGCAGGCGGAGGAGATCGAGTAGTTCACGCCCTTGATCTGGAAGGGCGTGGCCAGGCACGCGGAAACGGTGCTGCCCATGGTCCGCGTGACGCGGTACGGGCCAACGCGCTTGACGCCTTTCTCGCGCAGGATGTCCAGCGCTTCCATCTGGTTCAAGGTCGACGCGCCGCCGGAGCCGGCGATCAGGCCGGTGCGGACGTTGGACACCTGGTCGTCGCTCAGGCCGGAGTCGGCAATCGCGTCTTTCATGGCCAGGTAGGCATAAGCTGCGGCATGGCCAACGAAGCGATAGATCTTGCGATCAATCAGTTCTTCGAGGGGAAGGTCGATGGAGCCGGAAACCTGGCTACGCAGACCCATTTCGGCATATTCCGGGTTGAAGCGGATGCCAGGGCGACTTGCACGCAGGTTAGCGGAGACGGTCTCTTTGTCATTGCCCAGGCACGAAACGATGCCCAGACCAGTGATAACGACGCGGCGCATGCGGATAACCCTTAAAAGTTGTCAGTGGAAGTGAACACGCCGACGCGAAGGCCTTCGGCGGTATAGATCTCGCGACCGTCGACGCTCACCGAACCATCGGCGATGGCCAGGTTCAGCTTGCCCTTGAGGACGCGCTTGATTTGAATGTTATAGGTGACTTTCTTGGCGGTCGGCAGGACCTGGCCAAAGAACTTCACTTCGCCCGAACCCAGGGCACGACCGCGACCTGGCAGGCCTTGCCAGCCGAGGAAAAAGCCGACCAGCTGCCACATGGCATCAAGGCCCAGGCAGCCCGGCATCACCGGATCGCCTTCGAAATGGCAGGCGAAGAACCACAGGTCCGGGGTGATATCCAGCTCGGCGACCAATTCACCTTTGCCGTACTTGCCACCCTCTTCGCTGATAAGGGTGATGCGATCCACCATCAGCATGTTGGGGGCGGGCAGTTGCGCGTTACCTGGGCCGAACAGCTCACCGCGACTGCAGCGCAGCAGGTCTTCCCGGGTAAAGGCGTTTTGTTTGGTCATGCGAGCTCCTCAATAATCCCATGCGGCAGGGCCGGGTAAATCTTCCCGACCGACTGAAGCGTGCTTGCCTCACGTCGGCAGCCTACAGGTAGACTATTGCGTTGTAGTGAAAGTCACAGCATCAAGGACATGAATGTACACTTGTGCACTGAAATTTTAAACCGGACTCATTTATAGGCCCGCTCGGGTGCCTAAGACTGCCGCACTTTCGTCTTTCACGCCAGTCGCAGTTGGCTGATGCTGCCCATCTAATGCACCCAGCGCTGTAGGATTTGCTGCAAATCCGTGCGTTTGAACGGCTTGGCCAGGTAATCGTTCATTCCGGCGGCCAGGCAGGCTTCGCGATCGCCCTGTAGCGCATTGGCCGTCAGGGCAATGATCGGCAGGTCGGCGCAGCCGGGCAATTGGCGGATCTGGCGGGTGGCGTCATAGCCGTCGATCACCGGCAGCCGGCAATCCATCAGGATCGCGGTGAAGATCAGGCTCTCGGCACTGCGGATCGCTTCGGCGCCGTCGGTGGCGACGCTCACCTCAAACCCCAGGCTACGCAGCATGGCTTGGACCACGGTGCGGTTGACCGGGTTGTCCTCCACCAGCAACACATGGCGGCCTTCACCGGCGCCGGCTTTGTGCTGCGCGTCCGGAGCAATCTGCGGCAGGCTCTGCTGGCAGATCGCCAGGGGGATTTCCAGGGTAAACACCGATCCCAGGCCTTCGTCGCTCTGGGCGCGCAAGGTGCCACCCATGCGCTCGGCCAGGGTCCGGGCAATCGGCAGGCCCAGGCCGGTGCCGCCGTAACGCCTGGAGATAGAGCTGTCCGCCTGTTGAAAGGCGTCGAACATCAGTTCCAGTCGCTCGGCCGAAATACCAATCCCGGTGTCGCGCACGGTGCAGGTGAACCACAGCAGTTCGTGGTCCAGGGTCTGCCAGTTCGGCTCGACGCTGACCGTGCCTTGCTCGGTGAATTTCAGCGCATTACCGATCAGGTTCACCAGGATCTGCCGGATCCGCGTCGGGTCGCCCTGCACGCGCAGCGCTTCCATGCCCGGCGGGATCGGCAACTCCAGGACCAGCCCGCGCTGTATGGCGCTGTGCTGGAAGGCCTGGGCGCAGCTGTTGATCAGCTCCACCAGGTTGAACGGAATATGCTCAAGCTCCAGGGCCGAGCGTTCGATACGCGAGAAGTCGAGGATGTCGTTGATGACTTTGAGCAAGTGTTCGGTGGACTCCGAGGCCAGCGCGGCGTACTCGGTCTGCTCGTCGGTCATGGCGGTGGTTTCGAGCAGTTGCAGCATGCCCAGTACGCCATTCATCGGCGTGCGCAGTTCATGGCTCATCATCGCCAGGAAGTCGGATTTGGCGCTGTTGGCGCGCTCGGCTTCCTCCCGCGTCTGAATCAACTGCGCCATGGCCTGCTGCTGTTCGCGACTGGCATGGTGCAGGCCTTCGGCAAGGTTGTTGATATGCCGTGACAGGTCGCCCAGCTCGGAGTCGTCGACAATCGGCAGCGGGGTCTTGTAATCACCCTGCTGGATTGCCTTGACCGCATGGCCCATGGCGCTGATCGGTTGCGACAGGCTGGCGGCCAGGCGTCGCGCCAGGAGGAAGGTGAACAGTAGGGCGAATAGCGCGAGGATCCCAGCCTTGAAAAGGATTTCCTGTTGGCGCTGGCTGAAGGCGTCATTGGACATGCCGACAATCACCCGCCCCAGATAGTCGGCCTGTGGCGCCTTGGGCTGCGCGGTGCTGTCCTGGAAAAAATCGTTGCCCAACTGGATATGCTGCAGGCGAATCGGCGCCTGGAAAACTTTCACCGACAGCGAACGGTCGTGCTTTTCCGACGGCTGCTCGACATACACCAGGATGTTTTCCGCGCTGTCCTGGATTTCCAGGAAACGCACATGGGGCGTGGCCAGCGTCGCCCGCAGCAGGCTGTCGAGCACGTCATTGTTGCCGGAGATCACCCCGTACTCGGTGGCCGGGGCCAACTGGTTGGCGATCAGTTGGCCGGTGTGGTCCAGTTCCTGGCGCAAGTCCTGGATCCGTACGAAGGTAAAGAAGCTGATCAGTAGCAGCGTCAGTAACAGGGCCGGGCCCAGGGTGATGATCTGGGTGCGGGTGTTGATATCCCAGCGGCGAACCAAGGTCATGGGTGTTTTTCCCCTTCGGCCAATCGGGTTGCGACGGTGGTCTCGTCCACCACTTCGATCCCCAGCGAGCGCGCCACTTGCGGGTTGCCCACGACTTTAAAGTGTTCCGGGTACAGCGAGCGCGGCCAGCCGGCCGGCGCGTGATCAAGCAGGCGGTCAAGCACATTCAGCCAGTCGGCCTGATCGCTGTAGGTACTGGCCAGACTGCCCGCCCGCACGAAGCCGGCATTGGGGCCGATCAGTGGCAGTTGCCTGGCGTAGCTGCTCAACAGCAGGTTTTTCACGGTTTTCGGGTTGTACAGTTGGGGATCATCCAGCCCTAACAACACATCGCTGTTTTTAAACAGGCTGAGCAGCGGGCGGCTGTCATTAATGTTGTCCCAGTGCTGGGCGACGATTTCCAGGTCCAGGGCTGCGGCATGCTGGCGCAGTTCCGGCAGCAGGAATTCGCTGTCGCTACCGTACAGCACGCCAATGCGCCGGGCCTGGGGCAGGATATTGGCGATCAGGCGCAGCTGCCGGTCCAGGGGCGGATCGCTCCACAGCAGGCTGATCTTGCCGGGCACATGGCTGCCCAGGCGCTCGCGGGCTTGCAGGCGACTGATGCGCAGCACCAGGGTGGCCGGGCCCTGGGGGTCCTGCAGGCGCCAGTCGAGGCTCGGCAGGTCCAGCAGGATCAGGCGGGTGCTGGTCGGTAATTGGCCGGGGGCGGGCATGTCTTGCAGGGCCTTGAAGGTGACGCTATCGGCGGGGCGCTGTTCGCGCAGGGCCTGAGTGAATGCCTGCACGCCGGGTCCATCCTCGGCGGCGGTCAGCAGGATTTCGGCGCTCCACGCGGGCACGGCCAATGCCAGGCTGACGAGCAGCAGGCAGCGGCGCCAGAACTTGGCGCGGAAGAGGGCGGTCATCCTTGACTGGGCAGGGTTCATGTCAGAACTCTAGCTCCGCGCTGAAGTAGAGGACATGGCGCTGGTCGTAGTTATTGTCGACATGGGTAGTGGGCTGGCGGTCAAGGCGTTGTTGCAGCATGCCGGCCAGCTCCAAGTTGGCCTTGCCCAGGGCGATGCGTTTGGCGACCCGCATATCGACCCGTTCAAAGCGATATTGGTTGAGTGCATCGTTGCCATAATAGAACAACGCGCTGGACCAGCCTTGCCCCCACTCGCGCATCCAGCCGGCCGAGCCGCTGTTGCGCGCGGTCTGTTGCCGGTCCAGCGCGTTGCTGGCGTGGGCATCCACGTAAGCATAGGTCAGGCGCAGGCGGTCGGCGGCGCTCAGGTGCCAGTCCAGCTGGGTTTCGGTGCCGGTAAACCGCGAGCTGTTACTGTTACTGGCGATGTACTGGTTATTGCGCAGGGGCTCGCTGATCATGCCGGTGATTTCGTCATAGAACAGTTTGACGTCAAGGTTCAGCCCGATATCCGCAAAAAAGCCGTTATAGCCCAGTTCCCGGGAGCGCATCAGTTCCCTGTCGAGGTCGCCCGGGCCCCGGGTCTTGACGAAATACTGGCCGGCGTTCTGCCCGTAGGTGGGGGAGCTGAGGTTCGTGACCTTATAGCTCCAATTGACGTTGTTCTCGAACATGTCCGGCGAACGGATGGCTTCGGAGTACACCGCCCGCAGCCCGTGGCGCGGGTTGATCAGATAGTTGATCGCGACCCTGGGCATCAGCGAGCTATCGCTCAGTTGGGTGTTTTCATACATCGCCCCGCCCTGCAACAGCCAGTGTTCGCTGGCGCGCCATTCGAGGTGGCCGAACAGGCGCCAGGTGGTGTCGTCCAGCCGGCCATTGAAGTAGGTGTCGGAGTCGGCGCGGTCGTAGCGGTAATTCATGCCGCTGACCAGACGCAGGCTGTCGGACAGGCTCAGGGTGTCCTGCACTTCCAGGTCGTAGCGGCTTTCCTTGGTGCTTTGGTCGATATTGCCGCAGACACTTTCCTTGCCGCCTTCATTCCATTGTTTCAGGACTTCTTCGGCCAATGCCTGCTCGGCAGGGGAGCCGGGTGGTGGGCTGCCGTTTTCAAAATCCTTTATGTGCCGCGCCAACTTTTCAGCGTAGTTGGGGTTCATTTGCCACAGTTGCGTCAACTGCGGGCTGAACGAGACCTTGGCATCACAGGCCTTCCAGATCTGCCGGCGATCCCATTGCTGCGCCGAACCCTGGATATACAGGCTGTGGTCGGGATTGAAATCGAAGTTCCAGCGCAGGGAGGCGGCGTAGTCCTTGGCGCTGACGTCGGAATCGGTACCGCCATCGGTAATCCCGGCAAATACCGGCTTGTAGGTGTATGGCCGCTGGTTGGTCCCTTCCTTGGCGTTGATCTGCCAGTCGATGCTTTGCTGCTGGTCGAGGGTCTGGCTGACCTTCAGGCTGAAGCGGCTCAGGCGCCGGCTGTCGCGGTAGTCGGCACCCACGCGGTCGCTGTCAAAGCCGTCATCCTGCTGCCCGGACAGCGACAGCCGCAGGTTGCCGGTGTCCCAGCCCAGGCCCTGGCTGGCATACCAATCGTTGATCCCGCGCTCGCCCCGGATCATTTTCATCCGGGTGCCCTGGCTGTTGGCCGGCGAGCGGGTGAGGATATTGACCACCGCCATCAGCGCATTGGCGCCGTAGCTGACGGTATTGGGCCCACGGAACACCTCGATCCGCTCGATATCCTCCATGGCCACCGGAATATCGCTCCAGTCCACCGTGGCCAGGCCGGCGCGGTACACCGAGCGGCCGTCGATCAGCACCTGCATGCGCCGCGCTTCGCTGGCGTTGGTGCCGTGATAGTTGACGGCAGCCTGGTTGCCCGAGGTGTAGCCCACCATCATCCCCGGCACCAGGCGCAGCAACTCGGCGATATCCCGCGCGCCGCTGGCCTTGATCAGTTCGCTGTCGATCACCGTCATGCTGCCAGGTACGGCGGCGGCCGACTGCTTGAGTCGGGTCGCCGTCAGGACCTGGGGCAGTGGCTGGTTGTCGAGGAACAGATCGTCGGCCAGCAACGGCGTGCTGACCAACAGCGCCAGAAACAGAGATGAACGAGGAGGAGGGCCCAAATACACGGCACGGCCTTGATAATTGCGGATAGCCGCCCATGTTAACTGAGGCGGGCGCTTTTGCCAGTCGGCACCATCGCAATTACTGTGGTCTATTCGGCCATTTTCCGACAAATGCGGAAAACACAGAAGGGCTGGTCGCCGTCTGGCCGGCCCGTATAATGCCGCCATCGCCACTGCTTATGGATTAACGGATTGCATATGACTGAACAGCGCCCAATTGCGGTCCTGGGAGGCGGAAGTTTTGGTACCGCCGTGGCTAATCTGCTGGCCGAAAACGGCCATCAGGTGCGCCAGTGGATGCGCGATCCCGAACAGGCCGAGGCCATCCGGGTCAACCGCGAAAACCCCCGTTATCTCAAGGGCATCAAGATTCACGCTGCGGTCACGCCGGTCACGGACCTGCAGGCCACCCTGGATGACTGCGACCTGTGCTTCGTTGCGCTGCCCTCCAGTGCCCTGCGCTCGGTGCTGGCGCCCCATGCCGAGCGGCTGGCGGGCAAGATGCTGGTCAGCTTGACCAAAGGTATCGAGGCCCAGACCTTCAAGCTGATGAGCGAAATCCTCGAAGAAATCGCGCCCCAGGCGCGCATTGGTGTGCTCTCCGGGCCGAACCTGGCGCGGGAAGTGGCCGAACATGCCTTGACCGCGACGGTGGTCGCCAGTGAAGACGAAGCCCTGTGCGAACAGGTGCAGGCCGTGCTGCATGGCCGTACCTTCCGTGTCTATGCCAGTGCTGACCGCTTTGGCGTAGAACTGGGCGGCGCGCTGAAAAACGTCTACGCCATCATCGCCGGCATGGCGGTGGCCCTGGGCATGGGGGAAAACACCAAGAGCATGCTGATTACCCGCGCCCTGGCGGAAATGACCCGCTTTGCGGTCAACCAGGGCGCCAACCCCATGACCTTCCTTGGCCTGGCCGGGGTGGGCGACTTGATCGTCACCTGTTCGTCACCGAAAAGCCGCAACTATCAGGTCGGTTTCGCCCTGGGCCAGGGCCTGAGCCTGGAAGATGCCGTCACCCGCCTGGGTGAAGTGGCCGAAGGGGTCAATACTCTCAAAGTACTGAAGGCCAAGGCCCAGGAAACCGGGGTCTATATGCCGTTGGTCGCCGGCCTGCACGCGATCCTGTTCGAAGGGCGCACCTTGAACCAGGTCATCGAGTTGCTGATGCGTGCCGAGCCCAAGACTGATGTCGACTTTATTTCCACCAGTGGTTTCAACTGAGGAACCCGCGATGAACGATCCGAAAGCAGCACCCAAGTATGAATCCATTGCCCTGCGCATCCTGTGGATGCTGGTGTTTGCCCTGGTCTGGCAAGTAGCGCAGTTCATCCTCGGGGCGTTGGTGGTGGTGCAATTGATCTACCGCCTGATCTACGGCGCACCGAACCTGGGCCTGATGAACTTTGGCGACAGCCTCAGCCAGTTCCTCGCGCAGATTGGCCGTTTTGGCAGCTTCCACAGCGAGCAGAAACCCTGGCCCTTTGCCGATTGGCCAACCCCGCGTGCCCCGGAAGGCGAAGCCGCCCACAGCGTGCCGCCAGCCCCGCACCCGGTGCGCGATGAGGAGCCCAAGCTATGAAGCTGTGGGTGTTGCGTCACGGTGAAGCCGAGTCCCATGCACCCAGCGATGCCCAGCGCAACCTGACCGAGCGTGGCCGCGAAGAAGTGCTGCACAGCGCCGCGCACCTGATCGGCCAGCCCATCAGCGCGATCATCGCCAGCCCTTATGTGCGGGCGCAACAGACTGCCCAGTTGGTGCGCGAGGCGTTGGGGTTTGTGCCAGAAATCCGCACGGTGTCGTGGCTGACGCCGGACGGCAACCCCCTGCAAGTCCTGGAAAAACTCGACACCGATGACAATGTGCTGCTGGTCAGCCATCAGCCTTTGGTGGGCAACCTGATCAGCTTTTTGCAGCACGGGCACCAGCGCCAGCCGCAACCGATGCACACCGCCAGCCTGGCGGAGCTGGAAGGGGACTTCCCGCTGGCGGGGCTGATGAGCCTCAACAACGTGAAAAACCCCTGATTTTTAAGGCACAACACAATCAACTGTGGGAGCGGGCTTGCTCGCGAATGCGGTGCATCAGTCAATGAATGTATTGGCTGACACTCCGCATTCGCGAGTAAGCCCACCCCCACACAAGCCCTTTCCCACAGTTTGATTGCATTCTGCCTGCAAGCGACTTGCAGTGCTCCTGTGTGCATGGAATAGTCCACCAAGCAAGTGCTTGGTTGGCTACCATCGGAACACACAGGAGCGCGTCCCATGTCTGTCGCTTTTCGTTTGCCGCTGCAGGTCTTCTTTGAACGTGAGGCGCGCCATCCGCGCCAGCGCTTCCTGGTCCAGCCCACGGGTGGCGGCGAGGTGCAGACCCTCACCTGGGGCGAGGTCGGCCACCAGGCCCGTTGCGCCGCCCATTGGCTGCGGGCACGGGAGTTGCCCCAGGGCTCGCACATTGCCCTGATCTCGAAAAACTGCGCGCACTGGATTATCGCCGACCTGGCGATCTGGATGGCCGGGCATGTCTCGGTGCCGCTGTACCCCAACCTCACCGCCGACTCCGTGGCCCACGTGCTGGAGCACTCCGAGGCGGCGTTGGTGTTTATCGGCAAGCTCGACGACTGGCCGGCCATGGCCCCAGGCATCAAGGCCGGGCTTGCGACCATCAGCCTGCCGCTGTGCCCCGAGGGCCCGTTCGACTTCACTTGGGCCGACCTGCAGGCCTGCTCACCGATCCAGGATGACCCGGCGCCGGCTGCCACGGACCTGGCCACCATCATCTACACCTCCGGCACTACCGGCCTGCCCAAAGGCGTGATGCACACCTTCGGCGCCCTGGCGTTTGCGGCAACCCGAGGCACCGAGCTGTTCGGCCTGGGGGAGGGCGACCGGCTGCTGTCCTACCTGCCGCTGTGCCATGTGGCCGAGCGCATGTTTGTCGAGATGGCTGCGATCTACACCGGGCAAACGGTGTTTTTTGCCGAAAGCCTCGACACCTTCCTCACCGACCTGCAACGCGCCCGGCCCACGGCCTTGTTCGGCGTGCCGCGCATCTGGACCAAGTTCCAGATGGGGGTGTACGGCAAAATCCCGGAAAAACGCCTGGAGCTGCTATTGCGTCTGCCATTTATCGGCAAGCGCGTCGGGCGCAAGGTGCTCGCCGGGCTTGGCCTGGACGCGGTGCGGGTGGCCCTGTCCGGCGCGGCGCCGGTGCCCGAGGCGTTGCTGCGCTGGTACCTGCGCCTGGGCCTGGATGTGCTGGAGGTGTATGGCATGACCGAAAGCTGTGGTTATTCCCATGTCTGTCGCCCCGGCCAGCAGAAGATTGGCTGGATCGGCCTGCCGTGCCCGGACGTGGAGGTGCGCATTGACCCGGCCGGTGAAGTCCTGGTGCGCAGCGGCGCGACCATGCTCGGTTACTTCAAGGACCCGCAGAAGACTGCCGAGACCCTCACCGAAGACGGCTTCCTGCGTACCGGCGACAAGGGCGAGCAGGATGCCGAAGGCCGCCTGCGCCTGACCGGGCGGCTCAAGGAGATCTTCAAGACCAGCAAGGGCAAGTACGTCGCCCCGGCCCCCATCGAAAACCGCCTGGCGGAGCACGGGCGCATTGAGCAGGTGTGTGTGGTGGGTGATGGCCTGAGCGCGCCGATGGGTTTGTGCGTGCTGTCTGCAGTGGGCCAGCAGGAGGCCGCCGGCGAGGCCCGGCAATCTTTGCATGGCAGCCTGGAGCGCCTGCTGGAAGAGGTCAACCAGGTGCTGGATAAACATGAGCGCTTGCGTCAACTGGTGGTGGTGAAAGACAGTTGGGCCGTGGAAAACGGCTTTCTGACACCGACCCTGAAGATCAAGCGCAACGTGATCGAGTCAACCTACGGCCCACAGTTCCAGGCCTGGAGCGCACGTTCCGAGGCAGTGCTGTGGCAGGATTGAGCACCCAAATAAAATCAACAAGGACACTGCAATGAGCCTGTGGCGCACCCTCCCCAATATCGAACAACTCAATGCCATCCAGAAAAACACCATTGGTGAAGTGCTGGATATCCGTTTCGAGACCTTCGACGACCAGTCCCTGACCGCCAGCATGGTGATCGACCACCGCACCCATCAACCCTATGGCCTGCTGCACGGTGGGGCCTCGGTGGTGTTGGCCGAAATGGTTGGCTCCATGGCCAGCTACCTGTGTATCGACGCCAGCAAGTTCTATTGCGTGGGCCTGGAAATCAACGCCAACCACCTGCGCGGCCTGCGTTCCGGGCGGGTGACGGCGGTGGCCCGGGCGATCCACATCGGGCGCACCACCCATGTCTGGGACATCCGCCTGACCAGTGACGAGGGCAAGGCCAGTTGTGTGTCGCGTCTGACCATGGCCGTGGTGCCCCTGGGCGAGAACCCGCCGGCGCGATAGGTGTGGCGTGAGTGTCATCATTCCTGGCAGTTACAGTCATTGCTGTAGCGGCCAGGCGTGAGGACAATCGAATTCTGTTTTGGATGATGGGTTGGTTATGTCGCAACATGTGTTTTTCACTCATGCCAATGGCTTTCCTTCGGCGACCTACGGCAAATTGTTCGATGCCCTGGCCCCGGAGTACGCGGTGGCGCACCTGTCGCAGCACGGCCACGACCCGCGGTTTCCGGTGGATGACAATTGGCAGAACCTGGTGGACGAACTGATCCACCACCTGGAGCAGCAACCGGAGCCGGTGTGGGGCGTCG
This sequence comes from Pseudomonas sp. MF5691, assembly GCF_016405645.1. Lineage (NCBI taxonomy): Bacteria > Pseudomonadati > Pseudomonadota > Gammaproteobacteria > Pseudomonadales > Pseudomonadaceae > Pseudomonas > Pseudomonas sp. MF5691. The sequence goes on along the minus strand of NZ_JAEKDC010000004.1, from coordinate 296,135 downwards.
GCCACTCATTGGGCGGGGTGCTGCATTTGCACGCGGCCCTGCGTTGCCCGCAGTTGTATCGCGGGGTGGTGATGCTCGACTCGCCGGTGCTGACCCTGGCCGACCGCTGGGTGATCCGCGCGGCCAAGCGTTTTGGCCTGATCGACCGCCTGACCCCGGCTGGCCGCACCCTGGGCCGGCGCGAAGAGTTCAGCGACCTGGACGCCGCGCGTCAGTATTTTTCCGGCAAGACACTGTTTCGCGGGTTTGACCCGGACTGCCTGGAGGCCTACCTGCAACATGGTCTGCACCAGGTAGGCGATCGCCTGCGCCTGCGGTTCGACCCGGCCACGGAAATCAGCATTTATCGGGGCGTGCCACACACCAGCCCCGGCCAGACCCGCCAATTGAAAGTGCCACTGGCCGTAGTACGCGGCCGGCAGAGCCGGGTGGTGATGCGCCATCACGCCAGCGGCGTCGCACGCCTGCCCATGGGCGAGATGCTGACCATGCCCGGCGGCCACATGTTTCCCCTGGAGCGGCCGCAGGACACGGCGACCCTGATCAAGAACCTGTTTACCCGTTGGGAAGCCCGCGAGCGCAGTTGCGCATGACCACGCCTGTCGAAGAAGTGCGCCTGAGCCTGCCGCACATTGAGCTGGCGGCCCATCTGTTCGGCCCGGAAGACGGCCTGCCGGTGATCGCCCTGCATGGCTGGCTGGACAACGCCAACAGCTTTGCGCGCCTGGCGCCCAAGCTGCAGGGTTTGCGCATTGTCGCCCTGGACATGGCCGGCCACGGCCACTCGGCCCACCGCCCGGCTGGGGCAGGGTACGCCTTGTGGGATTACGTGTTTGATGTGCTGCAAGTGGCCGAACAGCTGGGCTGGAAACGTTTTGCATTACTTGGCCACTCCCTGGGGGCAGTCGTTTCCACGGTGCTGGCCGGGGCCATGCCGGAGCGCGTGACACACTTGGCATTGATCGACGGCGTGATCCCGCCGACCGCCACCGGCGAGGACCCCGCCGAGCGCCTGGGCATGGCCCTGCAGGCGCAAATCAACCTGCAGGACAAACGCAAACCGGTGTACGGCACCCTCGACCGGGCGGTGGAAGCGCGAATGAAAGGCGTGGTGGCCGTCAGCCGTGAAGCCGCGGAACTCCTGGCCCAGCGCGGCTTGATGCCGGTGCCGGGCGGCTACACCTGGCGCAGTGACAGCCGCCTGACCCTGGCCTCGCCAATACGCCTGACGGAAGAACAGGCCATGGCCTTCGTGCGTCGAGTGGCGTGCCCTGCACAGTTGGTGGTCGCACAAGAAGGCATGCTGGCCAAACATCCCGAGCTGCTTGCGCAGGTGCCGTTCACTGTCACCACCCTTGCAGGTGGCCATCATTTGCACCTGAATGACGAGTCGGGAGCGGTTCTTGTTGCAGACTGTTTCAATCGGTTCTTCACCGCGCCTTGACTTGGCGGGGGCAACTGTCGAGGCTGGGCGGATTGAAAGGGAGTCAACCATGAACAATCCGAATACCGCGAAGGCATCCACCGGCCCAGGCGCACCGATCCGATGAGTAGTGCCAAGGGAATTATCCGTGTGCTTGGGCTGTGCTGCATCAGCCCGTTGGTCTTCGCTGCTGATCTACCGGGAAGCCAGGATCTGCCCAGCGTGGCCCGTCAGGTGGATGCGCAGATTGTCGACTACCGTCCCACCGAAGAAAAAGAACGCATCTACCCCATGGGCGCGATCCGCAAGATCAGTGGCAAGTTGCGCTACGACGGTCAGGCCACGGCCCGTGGCCAAGTAACCGCCATCACCTATGAACTGCCTGCCGAGCACAGTTCCAGCACGGCCTTCAAAGCCACGCGCGAGGCGTTGCAAGAACAGGGCGCGCAGTTGTTGTTCTGGTGCCAGGCCCGTGATTGTGGCGAAAGCAGCCTCTGGGCCAATGAAGTGTTGGGCAATGCCAAGCTGGTCGGCGCCGATGGCCAGCAGGAATTCCTCTTGCTGCGCCTGGCCGCCCCTCAGGACAACTCTCTGGTGGCGCTGTACGGCATCACCCGCGGCAATCGCCGGGCTTACCTGCATGTTGAGCAAATGGACGCCAGCGCGCCATTGGGGCAATTGCTGCCGACCTCTGCCACACTGCTGCGCGAACTGAAAAGCACCGGCGACCTGGATTTCCCTTTGCTGGGGGCTGAGCCCGACGCAATATGGTTGACCCTGATTTCCCGTGGATTGAACCTCGACACCACCTTGCGGGTCAGTTTGAGCGGACCCAACGCTGAAGCCTGGCGCCAGGGCCTGATCGACAAGGGCGTGCGTGCGGCGCGCCTGGAAACCGCTACTGGCGAGACCCAGGGCCTGCATCTGCAAGTGATCCGCTGATCGTTCCAGGGCGAACGGACCCGCGCCGTTCGCCTAAGCTCTCCCTCAACAGACTTCTTTTCGAGAAAGCACATGCTCAACAATGATCGCCTGCTGGTGCAGATCCTGCTCCTGGTGCTGTTTGGTGCCAGTTTCTGGGTGATGGCGCCGTTCTGGTCGGCGCTGTTCTGGGGCGCGGTGCTGGCGTTTGCCAGCTGGCCGCTGATGCGCCTGTTGACCCGCGCCCTGGGCGGCCGCGAGTCGCTGGCAGCGGGGATCCTGACCTTGGGCTGGATGTTGCTGGTGGCAGTGCCACTGGTGTGGCTGGGCTTCAACCTGGCCGACCATGTGCGCGATGCTGTGGCGCTGATCAAGGACCTCCAGGTCGACGGCCTGCCCGAAGCACCTAGCTGGCTGGGCTCGATCCCGTTTGTGGGAGAGCGGCTGGTGGCCATGTGGGACAGTATCGACCAGCAGGGCGCGGCTTTGATGGTCACGATCAAGCCCTACCTGGGGCAGGTCGGCAACTGGCTGCTGGCCCGCAGCGCGCAGATCGGCGGCGGCATCCTCGAACTGACCCTCAGCCTGGTGTTTGTATTCTTTTTCTACCGCGACGGGCCACGCCTGGCGATGTTCGTTCACCGGCTGCTGGAGCGTTTGATCGGTGATCGCGCCGGCTACTACATCGACCTGGTGGCCGGTACGGTGCAACGGGTGGTCAACGGCGTGATCGGCACCGCCGCCGCCCAGGCATTGCTGGCACTGATCGGCTTCCTGATTGCCGGCGTGCCCGGGGCACTGGTGCTGGGCATCGTCACCTTCCTGCTCAGCCTGATCCCCATGGGCCCGCCCCTGGTCTGGATCCCGGCCACGGCCTGGTTGGTATGGAAGGGCGATTACACCTACGCGGTGTTCCTCGGCGTCTGGGGCACATTCATCATCAGTGGCGTAGACAACGTGCTCAAGCCCTACCTGATCAGCCGCGGCGGTAACCTGCCACTGGTGATCGTGTTGCTGGGGGTATTTGGTGGCTTGATCGCGTTTGGCTTTATCGGCTTGTTTATCGGGCCGACCTTGTTGGCGGTGGCGTATAGCCTGTTGACGGATTGGAGCGCGACTCAGGCGCAGGTTCGTCGCGAGGACAAGGTGAGCTGATCCTTTGCAGGAGCCGGCAATGGCTAGGTCCCGGGTAGTCACGTTTTTGCCGTCACCTGCGGGCGAGGCTACTGTCGGGGCATGTTGCAGGCGTGTCGTGAATGTATCTACTTTGAAATATTAGTCGGTTCTCCCAGAAAAATAGGCGCTTGCCGAGGATTTACCGATCATCGGATCCCGCAAAGCCGCTGCTTGCGCTACAATCCGCGCCGATTTCGACTTGCCTGAGAGCCCATTCCAATGTCCGTCTGCCAGACTCCTATCATCGTCGCCCTGGATTACCCCACCCGTGACGCCGCACTGAAGCTGGCTGACCAGTTGGACCCCAAGCTCTGCCGGGTCAAGGTCGGCAAGGAGCTGTTCACCAGTTGTGCCGCAGAAATCGTCGGCACCCTGCGTGACAAGGGTTTTGAGGTGTTCCTCGACCTGAAATTCCACGATATCCCTAACACCACCGCGATGGCGGTCAAGGCCGCGGCCGAGATGGGCGTGTGGATGGTCAACGTCCACTGTTCCGGCGGCCTGCGCATGATGGCCGCGTGCCGTGAGGTGCTGGATCAGCGCAGCGGTCCCAAGCCGTTGCTGATCGGTGTGACCGTGCTGACCAGCATGGAGCGTGAGGACCTGGCCGGTATTGGCCTGGATATCGAGCCCCAGGAGCAAGTACTGCGTCTGGCGGCCCTGGCGCAGAAAGCCGGCCTCGATGGCCTGGTGTGTTCGGCGCTGGAGGCCCAGGCGTTGAAGACTGCCCATCCTACGCTGCAACTGGTGACCCCGGGGATTCGTCCGGCGGGCAGCGCCCAGGACGATCAGCGGCGGATTCTTACGCCGCGCCAGGCGCTGGATGCGGGTTCTGATTACTTGGTGATCGGTCGTCCGATCAGCCAGGCGGCCGATCCGGCCAAGGCCCTGGCGGCGGTGGTTGCCGAAATCGCCTGATGCCTTTGCGCTAAAAATCTGGGAGCTGGCTTGCCAGCGATGCAGGCACTTCGGTTTTTCAGTCAGTCCGAGGTGATGCTATCGCAGGCAAGCCAGCTCCCACAGTTGCTTACGGTGTGCCGCTTGGCACTCGATCCCACAAGGGCGCTGTGGGGTGTCAGTTGACCTTCAGCACCAACTTGCCAAAGTTCTCGCCGTTGAACAGCTTCATCAGCGTTTCAGGGAACGTCTCCAGTCCCGCGACAATATCTTCCTTGCTCTTGAGCTTGCCTTGCGCCATCCAACCGGCCATTTCCTGCCCGGCGGCGGCAAAGTTCGCCGCATGGTCCATCACCACAAACCCTTCCATGCGCGCCCGATTGACCAGCAGTGACAAGTAGTTGGCCGGCCCCTTCACGGCTTCCTTGTTGTTGTACTGGCTGATGGCCCCGCAGATCACCACCCGCGCCTTCAACGCGAGGCGGCTGAGCACGGCGTCGAGGATATCGCCGCCGACGTTATCGAAATACACGTCCACGCCTTTTGGGCATTCGCGCTTGAGGGCCGCCGGCACGTCTTCGTGTTTGTAGTCGATGGCCGCGTCGAACCCCAGTTCATCCAGCAAAAACTTGCACTTGTCGGCGCCGCCAGCAATCCCTACCACGCGGCAGCCTTTGATCTTGGCGATCTGCCCGGCAATGCTGCCCACCGCCCCGGCGGCGCCGGAAATCACTACGGTATCGCCGGCCTTGGGCGCGCCGGTGTCGAGCAGGGCAAAGTAGGCGGTCATGCCGGTCATGCCCAGCGCCGACAGATAGCGCGGCAGCGGCGCCAGTTTCGGATCGACCTTATAGAAACCGCGCGGCTCGCCGAGGAAGTAATCCTGTACACCCAGGGCGCCATTCACGTAGTCCCCGACCGCGAATTTCGGCGTGTTCGAGGCGATGACCTGGCCTACGCCCAAGGCGCGCATGACTTCGCCGATGGCAACCGGCGGGATGTAGGACTTGCCTTCATTCATCCAGCCACGCATGGCCGGGTCGAGGGACAGGTATTCGTTGCGCACCAGCACCTGGCCGTCCGCCAGGTTGCCCACCGGCACTTCCTGGTAGGTGAAGGTGTCCCGCGTGGCCGCACCGACCGGGCGTTTGGCAAGCAGGAATTGGCGGTTGGTCTGGGCAGTCATGGCAAGGACTCTGGATAAATGAACCTCAAGTGATAGACCTTCCAGGCGCCAGGAGCAAGGTCGGCCGATACCTGCGAATGCCCGGCGATAGGCTGGCTTGATAGTGGGCCCGGCAGGCTTATCACTGCCGTGCATGGGCGCTCAACCGGCCCTCTGATAGTGCTGACGCGTGGCGCCTGGCCCTGGCTATGCTGGGCCCACGGGCATTCATCCAAGGATATAAGCAATGAGCATGACGTTTTCCGGCCAGGTCGCCCTGGTCACCGGCGCTGCCAACGGTATCGGCCGCGCCACGGCGCTGGCATTCGCCAGCGAAGGCTTGAAGGTCGTGGTCGCCGACCTGGATGTGGCGGGCGGTGAGGGCGCCGTCGCGTTGATCCGCGAGGCGGGCGGCGAGGCGTTGTTCGTGCGCTGCAACGTCACCCTGGAGGCGGATGTGCAGCAACTGATGCAGCAAGTGCTGAACAGCTATGGTCGCCTGGACTATGCGTTCAACAATGCCGGCATCGAGATTGAACAGGGCAAGTTGGCCGATGGCACCCTGGATGAGTTCGACGCCATCATGGGGGTCAACGTCAAGGGCGTGTGGTTGTGCATGAAGTATCAGCTGCCGTTGCTGCTGGCCCAGGGCGGTGGGGCGATCGTCAATACCGCGTCGGTGGCGGGGTTGGGGGCTGCGCCGAAGATGAGTATTTATGCGGCGTCCAAGCATGCGGTGATTGGCCTGACCAAGTCGGCAGCCATCGAGTACGCGAAAAAGAAAATCCGCGTCAACGCCGTGTGCCCGGCGGTGATCGACACCGACATGTTCCGTCGTGCCTATGAAGCCGACCCGCGCAAGGCCGAGTTTGCCGCCGCCATGCACCCGGTCGGGCGCATTGGCACGGTCGGGGAAATCGCCAGCGCGGTGCTGTATCTGTGCAGCGATGGCGCGGCGTTCACCACTGGCCAGGCATTGGCCGTGGATGGCGGTGCGACGGCTATTTAGGACGGGTCGTCGTGCACCACTGAGAAAGTGATTTCCAGTGCTGTGGGGCGTTTCCGCAGGTGGCAAAATGCCCTGGGTTATTGTGTTTCAATAGGTAAATAATCCAATAAAATCAATGATTTAATAAATTTATGAACAGGGTGATCCTGGCCTTCTGTGCTTAACTGTTTTGAGTTAAATGCCAAACAGTTGAAGCGGGGTGGCTCATGGATTTAGGGATCAATCGACAAGCCCTTGTACCGGTGGTTCAGCAAATTGTCAGCGCCATTGCCGCATGGATTCGGGAGAGCGGGGTCAGCCCCGGAACGCGCCTGCCTTCCATCCGGCAACTGGCCCAGGACAACCTGCTCAGTCAATCCAGTGTGATCGAGGCGCTGGAGCGCATGGTGGCCGAAGGGGTCTTGGCCTCAAGGGCCGGTTCGGGGTTTGTTATCGCCGAGCAACCGGTGACCAGCAGCCCATTGGCGGAGTGCCAGTGGTATGAGGGGGCAGAACGCAGGTGGGGGGCCTTTACCGATAACCAGTTGGGAGAGTTGAAGCTGGGGTGCGGCTGGCTGCCAGACACCTGGCGTGAAAGTGATGACATCAGCTATGCGATTCGCGAAATCAGCCGGACCGATACCGCTGGGGTTTTCAATTACAGCACGCCCCTGGGGTTGCCGGCGTTACGTGAGCAATTGCACAAGCGCCTGACACAGATCCAGGTGGCCAGCACTGCCGAGCAGATCCTCACCACCCACGGCGCGACCCATGCCCAGGACCTGCTGATCCGCACCTTGCTCAAGGCCGGCGACACGGTGGTGGTCGAGAGCCCTGGCTACGGCAACCTGTATCGTCAGTTGGCTTTCCACGGTGTCATGTTGCTGGAGGTGCCCAGAACCCGCAGCGGCCCGGATATCCAGGCCCTGGAAACGCTGCTGGCCCGCCACCGCCCCAAGTGCCTGTTCATCAACAGCCTCTATCACAACCCGACGGGCACCAGCCTGTCGCGGGTGGTCGCCGAGCGTCTGTTGCACCTGGCCCACACTCGGGACTTCCTGATTGTCGAGGAGGATGTCTACGGCGACCTGCAACATGCTTCCTGTACCCGTCTGGCGGCGTTGGCCCATGATGATCGGGTGATCTATGTCTCGAGCTTTTCCAAGACCCTGAGCAGCGCCCTGCGGGTTGGCTATCTCACCGCCAGCACGGCCCTCATCAGCCAATTGCTCAAGCTCAAGACCTTGACCGGTATGGGCACCTCACGCTTTGCCGAAGCGATGGTGGCCAGTCTCCTGACCAACGGCACCTACCGCAAATGGGTACAGCGCCTGCGCCGACGGCTGAGCGCGGAGATGGCGAAGACCTTGCAGGTGCTGGAGGATGAAGAGTGGGAGGTCTTTGCGGTGCCCGCAGGTGGCATGTTTGTGTGGGCGCGCCCGGGTTCAGGGGATGGCTCAAGGGTGCACGCAAGGGCCCGACAGCTTGGGGTCTTGCTGTCTTCCGGCGAGTTGTTCAGCCCGACCGGCGAGCACGCTGACTGGCTGCGGATCAATGTGGCCTATGCCTGCGATCATCGGGCCCTGGCATTGTTCAAAGCCATGGGCCCCACAGGATCGACCTCCACCATTCTGAAAACGACGGGGGTGTAGCTTTTTGCCATTATTGTGGCGCCAACGTCTTGTGTTGCAGGGCCCGGGATTGCGAATCTCGTTGTACGAATACTGGACTTGCTGGCGTTCGCCACCCCAAGAGGACTTTGCGCAATGATTTCGGCCGTGCAACGACGATTTGCCAACCTTGGGCTGGCCAGGAAGCTGGGGCTGGGGTTTGCCCTGGTATTGCTGTTGACGGCCCTGGTGGCGGCGATTGGCGTGTGGTCCCTGCAAACCGTTGGCCAGCGTTTTGTGGGGCTCAAGGGCATGTCCTCGCTCAATGAGGGGCTGCTGAATGTGCGTTTGATTGAGCAGGAGTATGCATTGCGCAGCGATGCCGACTCGGTCGAGGTCCTGCACCAACGGGTGGATAGCCTGGTGGCCGAAGCCCAGGCGCTCAACATGAGCGAGGTCGAGCAGGCGCTGGGCGCCTATCGCAAGGCATTTGACGAATTTGTCGAGCTGACCCAGGCCAAGGACCTGGCGCTGGAAATGGCCAGTTGGTCGGTGTCCAGTGTCGCCAACAACCTCGATGTATTGCAGGCCGGCCTGGCCGACGATGGGGCCTATAACCTCAAGGAAAGCCAAGGCAAAGAGGGCGCCGAGTTTATCGAGCAGGCCGGGCAGGTGGGGCAGGTTTCGCGCCTGATGTTGCAGGCCATGAACGAAGCCCATGTGCGCCTGGATCAGAGCCGCAAGGGCGACGCGGACAGTGCCGGGCAAGGCCACATCGAGCAGGCCGATCAGGCCCTGGTCCAGGCCGGGCAACTGCAGACCCTGGTCAAGGATCCTGGCTATCAGACCGTGCTCAATGAAGTGGTCGGGCATATCGGAGCCTTCAGCGAAAAACTCACCGAATACACCGGCCTGCTGGCCCAGGAAAAAATCGTCTACCAACAGTTGCATGAGCGGGCCGCGCAAGTGGTGGCGCAGGTCAACCAGGCCTATGCCGCGCAGGACCAGTCGATGCAGGCGCAGTTGGCCAAGAGCAGCTTGCTGATCATTGTGTCATCGGCCCTAGCTTTATTGGTCGGGGTGATTGCCGCGTGGCTGATTACCCGGCTGATCGTGATGCCGCTGCGCAGCGTGATTGCCGTGGCCCGGCAGATTGCGGCCGGGGATCTCAGCGGGCGCATGGAGGTGAGCCGACAGGACGAGATGGGCCAGTTGATGCAGGCGATGCAGCAGATGGGCGGGGGCCTGAGCAATATGGTCAGCGGGCTGCAGGCGGGGATTGAACAATTGGCCAGCTCGGCCCAGTCATTGTCCAGGGGGGCCGAGCAGACCAATCTCGAAGTCAGTAGCCAGAAAGAAGAAACCGAGCAAGTCGCCACCGCCATGAACCAGATGGCCGCCACGGTGCACGATGTGGCACGCAATGCCGAGCAGGCCGCACAAGCGGCGCAGACCGCCGACGACAAGGTCGACACTGGCCAGCAGGTGGTACGCCAGAGCCTGCAGCGCATCGAGCTGCTGGCCAGTTCGGCGACCTCTGCCAGCACCAGCATCGAAAGCCTGAGCGCCGAAATCCAGAATATCGGTAGCGTGTTGGAGGTGATCAAAAGTGTTGCCGAGCAGACCAACCTGCTGGCGCTCAACGCCGCCATCGAGGCGGCACGCGCTGGGGAGCAAGGGCGCGGCTTTGCGGTGGTCGCCGATGAGGTGCGCGCCCTGGCCAGGCGCACCCAGCAATCGACGGAGGAAATCGAACGTCTGGTCAGCACCTTGCGCAGCGCGGCGCAGTCTTCAGTGCGGGATATCCAGCACAGCGGCGAGTTGGTGAAGCTGGCTGTCAGCGATGCCCTGGAAACCGAAAGTGCGTTGGGCAGCATTGCCGCGGCGGTGTCGCTGATCCAGCAGATGAACCAGCAGATCGCGGCCGCGGCCGAGCAGCAGAGCTCGGTGGCCGAAGAAATCAACCGCAGCGTCACCAGTATCCGCGCCAGCGCCGATCAATCGGCGCTGAGCATGCAGGGTAATGCGGCATCGAGTATCGAGTTGGCGCAACTGGGGGCGGAACTCAAGGGGATGGTGGGGCATTTCCGGCTGTGATCATATTCAGGGCCGGAACGAGTTCCCTGGGGGAGCTGACACCCTGAGGTGTACTCACGGGCGCCATCGCGGGCGAGCCCGCTCCCACAGGGGGAGTGTAGCTGCGCGCCTCGGCATCTCATCTACATTGGAGATACTCAAGGTGTGATCAGGCGTGATTGGCCAAAAAGGTCAGCAGTGCCTCATTGACGAAATCAGGATTTTCCCGGCTGGAGATATGCCCTGCGTCCGGGATCAATACCAGATCGCAGCCGATCAGATCGGCCATTTCCTGCGCTTCTGCGGGTGGGCGCGGCTGGTCCTCGTTGCCACACATCACCAGAGTCGTATCAGCATTCAGGCGGGATAAGCCTTCCAGCGCATCCCCACGACCGAAAATCAGGCGACCCAGGGGCACGATGCTTTGCAGCAGGCGATCCTTGGGGAAGTCGCGCAGGGACTGGCGGAAGTCCTGATACAGCGCAGAGTCGTGGTCGATGCCGGGGCGGAAGAAGATCGGCACGATGATATCCAGCAGGGCATCTGGAATAGCACCCGCGGCCTCGATTGCGCCGAGCAGTGCGAAATACTGTTCGCGGGTGGCCTCAGGCTCTGCGCCCAGATACGTATCCATCAATACCAGGCTGTTGACCCGCTCGGGCGCCAGCAACGCCAGCGGCGCAGCCCACATGCCGCCGACGGACAAACCCACCAGGTTGACCTGGGCAATCTCCAGATGGTCCAGCAAGGCCAGGGCCTGGCGTGCCAGGTCGTCCAGGGTGCGGGTCTGTGCCGGTAGCGGGCCAGACTCACCGTGACCCCACAGCTCTGGCACGATCACTCGGTACTGTTGCGACAGGGCGGCGATCTGCGGTGCCCACATGTGCTGGTCCCACAGGTAGCTCTGGCCGAGCAGGACAGCAGGGCCCGCGCCCTGGTCCACGTAGTGCAGGGGCTGACCATCAATGATGACACTTGGCATGAAGGCCTCTTTCGTTTACGGAATGAAGTGCACTTTTGTACGCGAGTTATTGCAGCGAGGGGTAGAGGCAGGATGATGGCTCCGGGTGCAAAGCATGCACCCGGCGAATCAAGGCAGGAGGGGATCAGTCGTAGATGACTTTCTTTTTCCACTCGGCATCAGCGTCATCGGCTTTCAAGCCTGCGGTCAGCTCATTGGTCTCTTCGGCGGTTTGCTGGCTGTTGGTCAGCACCATGGAGTTGGCACGCGCCAATTGTTTTTCCAGCAGTTGCAGGTGCTGGCTGTAGGTGGCCGGTTCAGGCTGCTTGCGCAGGTATTGCACGCCGCGCTCGAATGCCAGGCGCGCCTGGCCGGGCTGCGCCTGTTGCAGCGCGTGTTGGCCAAGATTGTTGAAGAACTCGATGTGCAGCAGCACCAGCAGGTGACGGATTTCGCGGATCCAGTGCTTGGCCTCGTTGGTGGGCAAAAAGCCGTCCTGGGCGGCGCGGGTGACCTGGCCATGCAGGGCTTCGAGCAGGAAGCGTACATCCTTGGCCTTGGCTTCGGTCTGGATCGGCCCTGGAGGGTTGTTCACCGGGATCGACTCGCCCTGGCCTACCAGTGCTTCCAACTCGGCAATACGGGCCTTGATGGTGCTGCTGGATTTGTTGAGGTTGAGCATGCGTTGGTTGACGTTCAGTTCCAGGCGGGTCAGCAGCAGCTTGAGCTGCGGCGTCATCAGTTGGCCGGGGAACGTCTCGGTGATCTCGCCACAGCGGCGCAGCCGATCATTGAGCTCAATCTGGGCCCGGGCTTTTTCCAGTTTGTTGTTTTCCACCACGTGGTTCATGTAGCCAATGGCGATCAGTATTACGATCCCGGCTATTACCAGCAGGGTGATCATGAGTGGTGTCACCGGTGTGACCTCTTTGTAGGATGTGCGTTGAAGTGTAGTGATTGGCGCTTGCGGCGGATAGGACTCTTCGACGAGATGAGTCAGTGCTTTCATCTGTATATGTAGTAACTCTGAATAGATGCACATTGCCACCATTCGCGGGTCAGGACTATAACGTCTTGTCGGGCGCCAGAATATAGGCGCCAAAGCCTGGACGGCGAGAAACTCCGACAGTGGCGGTAAAGCGGGGCGAAGTCATTGATTTAAATAAATTTATCCTTGGGGGTTGACGACCTTTCAATCCATCCATAGAATGCGCGCCACTTACAGCGTAAAGCACACAGCGAAACGCGGTAGGGAGTGAATGTTGTACGTGTGTCCCCTTCGTCTAGTGGCCTAGGACACCGCCCTTTCACGGCGGTAACAGGGGTTCGAGTCCCCTAGGGGACGCCATTGCGGGAATAGCTCAGTTGGTAGAGCACGACCTTGCCAAGGTCGGGGTCGCGAGTTCGAGTCTCGTTTCCCGCTCCATTTTTAAACAGTGTGGCTTTCGGGCGGCACTGAGTGAAACCAGGACCAAGTCTTCGGACAAGGCCTCTGGGCACTGGAATGCACACCATGTGTTTCAGTTAGCGTGTCCCCTTCGTCTAGTGGCCTAGGACACCGCCCTTTCACGGCGGTAACAGGGGTTCGAGTCCCCTAGGGGACGCCATTTGCGGGAATAGCTCAGTTGGTAGAGCACGACCTTGCCAAGGTCGGGGTCGCGAGTTCGAGTCTCGTTTCCCGCTCCATATTCAACAAAAACGCCGCTCAGTGATGAGCGGCGTTTTTGTTTGTCTGCAATTCAAGCCTGCGCAAATGGACCCGCCGCACAAGCGGGTCCAGGTGCTGGGTCAGAGTTTCGGCAACTGCCCGATACGGCCCATCATTTCCGTCACGATCTGCAGGTCCAGCAGGAACTGCTCGGTGGTCTTGAACTCGTTGTCGGTGTGCCCGGTGTATTTGACCTCGGGGCGGGCCAGGCCGAATTGCACGCCATTGGGCAGGTCATGCACCGAGGTTGCGCCAGCCGAAGTCCCGTACTCAGGCTTCATGCCCAGGTTTTCCGTGGCCACGGCCAGCAGCGCCTTGACCCATTCACCCTCGGGGTTACGGTACATCGGCGCGGCGACCGAGTAATCGAAGGCTGGCGCAATATGGGTCTTTTGGCTCCAGGCGCTCAGCTTGTCAGCGATCTCTTTCTTGAGCGTTTCTGGGGATTTACCTTTTGGCACCCGCAGGTTGACCGCCAGCTTGAAGGCTTTTTCGTCCATGCCGACAAAGGTCGGCGAGGTGGTCAGTGGCCCCATGAACGTATCGGCAAAGCCCACGCCCAATTTGCCGCCCAGGTAATCCAGGCCCCAGTTATCGGCGGCATAGCGGGCAGCGTCAGTAATCTCGTTGTGTTTGAACGCAACCTTGCCGTCCAGGCTGTTGATAAAGACCAGCATCCGCGCCACCGGGTTGATGCCCGATTCGGGTTCGGAAGAGTGCGCCGATACCCCGGTGACGGTCAGCTTGACGTCTTTGTCGACGACCTTGGCATCTACAGTGAAATCGCCACCATTGGCCTTGGCGAATGCACTCCCGGCCTGTTGCAGGCTGGCAGCCAGTTCGGCGGGGCTGTCGCTACGCAACGTGGCCACCGAGGCCGAAGGAATCTGGTTGGTCGCCAGGCCGCCGGTCATGGCAATGATTTCGGCGCCTTTGCCGTCGGCTTTGCGCTTGGCAAAGGTGGCCATGACCGTGCCATAACCCTTTTCGGCGATGACGACCGGGTAGCCGCCGTCCAGCGCGAGGTTGTAGTTGGGCGTCGGGTTGTGTTCGAAGTAGTAGGGAATGGCGTCGCCGGTGGTTTCTTCGGTGGTGTCCACCAGCAGCTTGAAGTTGCGTGCCAGGGGCAGGTTTTCTTCCTTGATCACTTTCATCGCATACAGCGTCACCACGATGCCGTTCTTGTCATCCTCGGTGCCGCGGCCGTACATGCGGTCGCCAATCAGCGTGACCTTGAACGGGTCGAGGCGGGTGCCATCGGCCAGTACCCAGTTTTCCGGGGTCACCGGCACCACGTCGGCGTGGGCGTGGATGCCCACAACTTCGTCGCCGGCACCTTCCAGGGAAATTTCGTAGACGCGGTTGTCGATATTGCGGAACTTCAGGTTGAACGCCTGGGCCAGGCTCTTGATCTTGTCGGCGATCTTGATGAATTCAGGGTTGTCGTGCTGGGCTACGCCTTCTACCTGGAAGGTCGGTATGGCCACCAGCTCGCGCAGGGTCTCGGTAGCCGCCGCGCCGTATTTCACCCGGGCGTAGAGGCCCAGCAGGCGATGAATTTCGTTTTGCTGTTCGGCGGACAGGCGTTTGTTATCGAGAAAAGCACTGATTGCCGGGCCCAAGTCGGCGGTTTTGCCCAGTTCACTTTTGGCCAGGCTGCCGAGGAAGGTGCGGAAGTCCTTGATCGAGGCGTCATTGAACGTCTTGAGGATGGTCGCGCTCTGTTGCGGGGTGATATTGGCGAACGCTGGTGCGGTAACGGCGGACAGGCTGGCGACCATCAGGGTGGCGGCGGCCAGGTGCTTGAGGGAGAAGTCCATTGCTGGGGGCATTCCTTTGCAGGTGGTGAGTAGGAGGTTTCCGATTTTTATGTCGGAAACATTTTCACACACTAGCATCACCCACAAGCTCCAGGGGAGCCCCTTGCGCGGTGATGTCCTATCTCAATAATAAAACGCCGCCTGCCATCAATCTGTCAGTCGAGGCTGTAGCGCACCGACAACGTGCCCTTCTTCTCCGACAGGCCGAGGATCGTGACCTGGCCGACTTGGGCGAGGGCCTGTACGTGAGTGCCGCCGCAGGCGTAGGGCGGCAGATCACCAAAACCTACTTCCCGGGAGCCGCTTTGCAGCGTCATTTGGCGCGGTAAATCTGCGGCGATCCATTGGTTGACCTGTTGTTGCAGGGCATCGGCCTCCATGTTCTGGGCGAATTCCCCACGGATAAAACTGATCTTGCCTTCGCCTGGCCAGTGGTGGGCCTTGATCGGCATCCAGCCCAGGGTCTCACCGGCGTTGCCAATCAGATGCCCTGCCGAATGCAGGCGTGTATGCAGGGCGCGGCGCTCGCCGTCGACCCGCGCTTGCTGGATCCCGAGTGCGACGGGCTGGTCCACGTAGTGCACGATGCGCTCGGCTTCCTGCACCACTCTCAACACGTTGCTGTCTCCCAGCCACCCCGTATCAAAAGGCTGGCCGCCACCCTGGGGGTGGAAAATGGTGGAGTGCAGCACCACCGCAAACTGCTGCTCAAACGGCGTGCACTCCAGCACATCAACATCGGCAACCAGGTGGTCATGGGTAAAAAACAGGCGCTGGGTCATCGTCTACATCCGCATCAGGGTTCTAAACAGCAGTATAAGTAGTGCGCCAATGGGTGATAATCCGCTGAAATCTCAATGGACTTGTGCGTCATGAGCATCAATCTTCCTTTGCCGCTGCTGGGCGAAATGGCGATTTTCGTCAAGGTGGTGGAAACCGGCAGCTTCTCCGAGGCGGCGCGCCAACTGGGGGCGTCGCCATCGGCGGTGAGTCGCAGCATCTCGCGCCTGGAACAGGCCCTGGCCACGCGGCTGCTGCAGCGCACCACACGCAAATTGCGCTTGAGCGAAGGTGGCGAAGAGGTCTTCAAGCGCTGCCAGGAAATGGTCAGCGCGGCGCGCTCGGTGATGGAAATCAGCGGCCAGTACACCCACGAAGCCGAAGGGCTGGTGCGGGTCAGTGTGCCCAAGGCGGTCGGGCGGTTTGTGGTGCATCCGCATATGCCGGAGTTCTTGCGGCGTTATCCCAAGGTCGATGTGCAGTTGATCCTCGAAGATCGGCAGGTGGATTTGATTGATGACAATGTCGACCTGAGCATCCGCATCACCGACAGCCCGCCACCGGGGTTGGTAGGGCGCCAGTTATTACCGATTGAACATTTATTGTGTGCCACGCCGCAGTATCTGGCCGCCCACGGTACGCCGCTGCATCCCCATGATTTGCTGGGGCACAGTTGCATCTACCTGGGCGAAACGCCGGGGGATGCGCGCTGGAAATTCCGCCAGGCGGGTAAGACAGTGACGGTAGGGGTACGCGGGCGGTATGCGGCCAATCACACGGGGGTGCGGCTGGATGCGGTGTTGCAGGATGTAGGGATTGGCAGCTTGCCGTACTTCACCGCGCGGCATGCCTTGGAGGAGGGGCGGTTGGTGCAGGTCCTGGCGCAATGGGATTTCATTGCCTCGTACCATGGGGATGCCTGGTTGCTGCATTCGCCCACACGCTACCTGCCGCCGAAATTGCGGGTGTTTATTGATTATCTGGTGGAGTGCATGGCTAAGGAGCCTACATTGCGTCGGCGGTAGGCGCGCGATCGAGAATGTGGAGCAGGTTAGTGTGGGAGCGGGCTTGCCCGCGATGGCTGAGTGTCAGTCGATACATTGGTTGACTGATACACCGCTATCGCGGGCAAGCCCGCTCCCACACAAGCCCGCTCCCACATTTGGATCTTTGGTGCTTTTGAGATCAGTGCTTGGGCTGGTCGTTGGACATGGCCAGCAATTGCTTTTCCTGGTTCCAGTCGAACGGTTCGTCGTTCTGTTCGGCTTCGAAACGACGTTCTTCCAGGGCCTGGTACAGGTCCAGTTCATCGTCGGGCATGAAGTGCAGGCAGTCACCGCCGAAGAACCACAACAGGTCGCGCGGTACCAGATGGGCAATCTGCGGGTAGCGCAGGATGACCTGGCTCATCATGTCCTGGCCCAGGTATTGGCTTTCGATCGGGTCGATGGGCAGCAGGGCCCGCAGTTCATCAAAGCGTTCCAGGAACAGCGCGTGACTTTCCTCGGGAACCTGTTCGGCTTCGCCGACGGCAACCAGGATGCTGCGCAGGTGGTCGAGCAAGACGAGATGATCGGCAACGACGTTGGACACGAGAGTAAGTCCTCAAAAGCAAAAACGGGCGCGAGAGTATATAGCTCTCGCGCCCGTTTTTATATGACGGTTGGTCTCAGCGGACTCTGCCGGGCGCCTGGGCCAGCTCCTCTTTGCTGAAGTCATCCACGTCGATCACCTTGCGCCGCGCCACTTCCGCGTCGCGCAGGGTTTGCGCTTCAGCCGGTTGCAGCACGCCTGCTTCCAGTGCGGCGTCGATGGCGTGTTCCCCGGCGCGCGGCTTGACCTGGCCACTTTTGAGGGCGCTGTGGAGTTTCTTTTGCAGCGGGTGGCTGGCACCCAGTAGGTCATAGGCGTGTTGCAACGCGCCGACCGGATCTTCCGCCGATTGCGGGCGATAGCAGCCAGCCAGCAGTTCTTCCAGGGTCGGGTCGCCCTTGGCTCGGCCAATCACTGCGGCGACTTCAGCGTCCAGTGCATCGGACGGGCCTTTATGGCGACGCCCGAATGGGAACACGATGACCCGCATCAGGCAGCCCAGCACTTTGTTGGGGAAGTTGCTAAGTAACTCATCCAGCGCGCGTTCCGATTGGCCAAGGCTTTCTTCCATGGCCCAGGCAAACAGCGGTTCCAGATGATCCGGGGAGTCGAGGTCGTGGTAGCGCTTGAGCGCCGCCGAGGCCAGGTACATATGGCTGAGTACATCCCCCAGCCGTGCCGACAGGCGTTCACGACGCTTCAGCTCACCACCCAGCAGCATCATGCTCAGGTCTGCCAGCAGGGCGAACGCGGCGGCCTGGCGGTTGAGGGCGCGGAAGTAACCCTGGCTCAAGCGGTTGCCCGGGGCTTTTTCGAAGTGGCCCAGGCCCAGGTTCAACACCAGGGTGCTGGCGGCGTTGCTCACCGCAAAACCGATATGTTGCAGCAACAGCCCATCGAACTCCTTGAGTGCCTGGTCGCGATCTTCACGACCGGCGAGGGCCATTTCCTTGAGGACGAATGGATGGCAGCGAATCGCCCCCTGGCCGAAGATCATCAGGTTGCGCGAAAGGATATTCGCCCCTTCCACGGTGATGAAGATCGGCGCCCCCTGCCAGCTGCGGCCCAGGTAGTTGTTGGGGCCCATGATGATGCCCTTGCCGCCGTGCACGTCCATGGCGTGGCTGATGCACTCGCGGCCGCGCTCGGTCAGGTGGTACTTGAGGATCGCCGAGAGCACCGAAGGTTTTTCCCCCAGGTCGACCGCATTGGCGGTGAGCATCCGCGCACTGTCCATCAACCAGGCATTCCCGCCGATACGGGCCAGGGCTTCCTGGATGCCCTCGAAGGCGGACAGCGGTACGTTGAACTGCTCGCGCACCTGGGCGTACTGGCCGGTCACCAGGCTGGTGAACTTGGCTGCACCGGTGCCCACCGCCGGCAGGGAGATCGAACGGCCGACCGACAGGCAGTTCATCAGCATCATCCAGCCCTTGCCGAGCATTTCCTGGCCACCGATCAGGAAGTCCAGGGGAATGAACACATCCTTGCCGGAGTTGGGGCCGTTCATGAATGCCGCGCCGAGGGGCAGATGACGGCGCCCGATTTCCACGCCGGGGGTGTCGGTGGGGATCAGCGCCAGGCTGATGCCCAGGTCTTCTTCCTCGCCCAGCAGATGGTCCGGGTCATAGGCCTTGAAGGCCAGGCCCAGCAGGGTCGCGACCGGGCCCAGGGTGATATAGCGTTTTTCCCAGTTCAGGCGCAGGCCAAGGGTTTCCTTGCCTTGCCATTCGCCCTTGCAGATCACCCCGGTGTCGGGCATCGCGCCGGCATCGGAGCCGGCCAGCGGGCCGGTCAGGGCAAAGCACGGGATGTCATCGCCACGGGCCAGGCGCGGCAGGTAGTGGTTGCGTTGCTCGTCGGTACCGTAGTGCAACAGCAGCTCGGCCGGGCCCAGGGAGTTGGGGACCATGACGGTGGAGGCGAGGTCGCCGCTGCGGGTCGCCAGTTTCATTGCCACCTGGGAGTGGGCGTAGGCGGAAAAGCCCTTGCCACCGAACTCCTTGGGGATGATCAGGGCGAAGAAACCGTGTTGCTTGATATGGTCCCAGGCCGCTGCCGGCAGGTCCATGGCCTGGCCGATTTCCCAATCGGTGACCATCGCGCACAGCTCCTCGGTGGGGCCGTCGATAAAAGCCTGTTCCTCTTCGGTCAACTGCACCTTGGGGTAGGCCAGCAGCTTGTCCCAGTCGGGACGGCCGCTGAACAGTTCGCCGTCCCACCACACGGTCCCGGCGTCGATGGCATCGCGCTCGGTCTCGGACATCGGCGGCAATACTTTCTGGAACCAGTTGAACAGCGGTGCGGTGAAATACTGGCGACGCAGGTCGGGCAGCAGCAGGGGGGCGGCGACTATCGCGAGCAGCACCCAGAACACCAGCAGCAACCAGCCCGGTGCATAGCTGAAGGCGCCCATCGCCAACAGGTAGACGGCGACCACGCCCAGGGCGGGCAGGGGCGCGGTACGACGGTGTGCCAGGTAGGCAATGCCGAGCACCAGAACCAGTATCCACAACAACAGCATATTCAATCCTCCGTGAAACCAGGGGCAGAAGCACCCTCAGAGCTTAGCCGGCATCCGGAAAAGCGGTGCCTGAGGGTGTTACGTGGTGTGGCGGGAAGTGCTCGACAGTCACAGGCAGCAGGCGCCGACATTTGGCCGAATCGTCGTTAACCTTCGGTCGGGCCTGTGGTTAGACTCCAGGCTCGCCTCGGAGAAAATCCCCATGAATGCGTACTTGAGTCCCAGCCGCTTCATCGATAGTGACCACCCCACGGTGGTGGAGTTCGCCGAAAAACATCGCGGTTCGAGCCGTGATCCCCGTGACCAGGCAGTCAGTCTGTATTACGCCGTGCGCGAAGCGGTACGCTACAACCCTTACACCTTCAGCCGCGATCCGCAAACCCTGCGTGGTAGCTACGCCCTGGCTGCCGGGCAGAGCTATTGCGTGCCCAAGGCCACCCTGCTGGCGGCGTGCGCCCGGCATTGCGGCATAGCGTCGCGCATTGGCCTGGCCGATGTGCGCAACCATCTGTCGACCCCGCGCCTGATCGAGTTGCTCAAGAGTGATGTGTTCGCCATGCATGGCTACACGGAGTTGTATCTGGATGGGCGCTGGGTCAAGGCGACCCCGGCGTTCAACCAGCAATTGTGCGAATTGTTCGATGTGCCGCCCTTGGATTTCGACGGAATCAACGACAGCGTTTTCCACCCGTTCAACCGCCAGGGCCAGCGCTCCATGGAGTATGTGGTGGACCATGGGCAATTTGCCGAGGTGCCCGAGGAATTCTTCTTTGCCCACCTGGAAAAGTGTTACCCGCACCTGTTTGGCGAGCATTCGCCGCAATTGTTAGGTGATATGCAGAGCGATTTGAGTCGCGGCTGAACCGGCGTATGCTGCTCCGGCATTCATCCACTGGGAGGCGGTCATGCTGAAGATCTGGGGTCGTAAAAATTCGTCAAACGTCAGGAAAGCACTGTGGTGCGCCGAGGAACTCGGCCTGGACTATGAGGCAATTGATGCGGGCGGGGCCTTTGGTGTGGTCGATACACCGCAGTACCGGGCATTGAATCCCAATGGCCGGGTGCCGATGATCGAGGACGGCGAGTTTGTGTTGTGGGAATCCAACACCATCGTGCGTTACCTCTGCGCCAAACAGGCTTCGAGCTGGTACCCCGCCGATCTGCAGGCGCGGGCCAATGCCGAGAAGTGGATGGACTGGACCACCTCGACCTTTGCCGAACCGTTCAAGACGGTGTTCTGGGGCATTTTGCGCACGCCGGCCGAGCGGCAGGACTGGGACAGCATCCATGCCGGGCGCAATGCCTGTATCGAGGTGTTGAAAACCGTGGACCAGGCCCTGGCTGAGCAGCCCTACCTGTCCGGCAACGAGATCGGCATGGGTGATATTCCCCTGGGCAGCTTTATTTATGCCTGGTTCGAGATGCCGATCGAACGCCCGGCGATGCCCAATCTAGAGGCGTGGTACCGGCGTTTGCAGCAACGTCCGGCCTATCAAAAAGCGGTAATGACCGCGTTGACTTAATACTGACTATTAATACAGGTGACTGTACTTGTGCGGCGCAGGCAAGCACCATGCTTGCCGTGCGCTGCGGTTGTATTAGGTGTGGCGCGCCCTTATCTATTTCTTCTATTCCCTTCCTTGGTGCGTAATCCGATATGAGTTCCGCTCTGTCCATCCGGCAGCTAACCAAAACCTACGGCAACGGTTTCCAGGCCCTGAGTGGTATTGATCTGGATGTCGCCGAAGGTGATTTCTTCGCATTGCTCGGCCCCAACGGTGCCGGCAAATCCACCACCATCGGTATTCTGTCGACCCTGGTCAACAAGACCAGTGGCACGGTGAATATCTTTGGCCATGACCTGGATAAATCCCCGGCCGCGCTCAAGCGCTGCATTGGTGTGGTGCCCCAGGAGTTCAATTTCAACCAGTTTGAAAAGACCTTCGATATCGTCGTGACCCAGGCCGGTTACTACGGCATCCCGCCGAAAATCGCCAAGGAGCGCGCCGAGCAGTACCTGACCCAGCTGGGGTTGTGGGACAAGCGCGACGTGCCATCACGTTCCTTGTCCGGCGGCATGAAGCGGCGCCTGATGATCGCCCGCGCCCTGGTGCATGAGCCGCGCCTGCTGATCCTCGACGAACCGACGGCCGGCGTGGACATCGAATTGCGCCGCTCAATGTGGACCTTCCTCACCGAGCTGAACCAGAAAGGCATCACCATCATCCTCACCACCCATTACCTGGAAGAGGCTGAACAGCTGTGCCGCAACATTGGCATCATCGACCACGGCACCATTGTCGAGAACACCAGCATGCGTAACTTGCTGGGCCAGTTGCATGTGGAGACGTTCCTGCTTGACCTGAAAAACAACCTGTCCGCGCCCCCTGCGTTGATCGGCTACCCCAACCGCCTGGTGGACAGCCATACCCTGGAAGTGCAGGTCGATAAAACCGTGGGCATCACCGCGCTGTTCAGCCAACTGGCCTTGCAGAACATTGAAGTGCAGAGCCTGCGCAACAAAACCAATCGCCTGGAGGAGTTGTTCGTGTCCCTGGTGGAGAAGAATCTGGCGAAGGTGGCGGTATGAATTCCGAGTTCCAACCCAATCTGGTAGCGCTCAACACCATCGTCTACCGCGAAGTGAAGCGCTTTATGCGCATCTGGCCGCAGACCCTGCTGCCGCCAGCGATCACCATGGTTCTGTACTTCGTGATCTTCGGGAACCTGATCGGCCGGCAGATTGGCGATATGGGTGGCTTCACCTATATGGAATACATCGTGCCTGGGCTGATCATGATGTCGGTGATCACCAACTCCTACGGCAACGTGGTGTCGAGTTTCTTTGGCAGCAAGTTCCAGCGTTCCATTGAGGAATTGATGGTTTCGCCGGTGTCGCCACACACCATCCTGATCGGCTACACCCTGGGCGGCGTGCTGCGTGGCTTGATGGTCGGGGCGATTGTGACGGTGCTGTCGATGTTCTTCACCGACCTGCAGGTGCATCACCTGGGGGTGACCATCCTGGTGGTGGTGCTCACGGCGACAATCTTCTCGCTGCTGGGCTTTATCAACGCCGTGTTTGCGCGCAACTTCGATGACATCTCGATCATCCCGACCTTTGTGCTGACCCCGCTGACCTACCTGGGCGGCGTGTTCTACTCGATTACCCTGCTGCCGCCGTTCTGGCAGACCGTGTCGCTGGCCAACCCGGTGCTGCATATGGTCAATGCCTTCCGCTACGGGATCCTGGGCGTGTCGGATATCAAGATCAGCGTGGCGATCACCTTTATGATCGTGGCGACGGTGGTGTTGTATCTGGGCTGCGCACGGCTGCTGGTGAGCGGGCGTGGGATGCGTACCTAAGCCAGGTCTAAAGATGTACGGGCCTGTGTGGGAGCGGGCTTGCCCGCGATAGCGGCGGGTCAGTTAAAGAGGTATTGACTGACACCTTGCAATCGCGGGCAAGCCCGCTCCCACATAAGCCCGCATACACACAGTTGGGTCAGGTGTGCAGGGCAATCTCAATCAGCTCATGCAACTCCTCAACCTGCATCGGCGCCGCGTCAAACAGAATCCGAAACACCGTTGGCGCCGCCAGCAGATTGATCAGTCGATCCACGCTGGGCAATGCCTGGCCGCTGCCTTGGTAACGGTCCAGGATCACCTGCAGTTGCCCACCCAGAATCGTCACGCAGTACCCCGGCGTCTGGCTGCACTGCACATCGCGCATCATCGTGCGCCCCGGTTCCGAACTCATCTCGTCCAGGTACTGCTCTGCCCAGGCTTGCAGGTCGCCGCGCAGGCTGCCGGTGTTGGCGGGCTCGCTGTCGGGGCGCATGCGGGCCAGGGCGACGTCGGCGAGCAGGGCTGCGAGGTCGCCCCAGCGCCGGTAGATGGTCGACGGCGTGACCCCGGCCCGTGTGGCAATTTGCGGTACTGTCACGCTGGCGCGCTCTTGCTCTTGCAGTAGCTGGCGCACCGCCGAATGAACCGATTCTTGTACCCGGGCACTACGGCCCCCCGGGCGGAGGCCTTCTTTTATCGCCATGCCAAAACCTTAACACAAAGAATTTGCTTTAAGCGCGACCCAGTAGCACACTGCACAAAAGCAAAATATTAGCTTTAGCGGAGCGTGCCCATGTCCAGCGTCACTTCTCATCGTTCCAGCCTGGTGTTTCTAGCGAGCACCATGCTGACGTTTCTCGCCGCCTCCAGCGCGCCGACGCCGTTGTATCACCTTTACCAGGAGGGCCTGCACTTTTCTGCTGGCACCTTGACGCTGATCTTCGGCGTCTACGCCTTGAGCCTGCTGGCTGCGTTGTTGACCGTCGGTTCGCTGTCGGATTACCTGGGGCGCAAGCCAGTGATCTTCGCCGCGCTGGTGCTGAATATGCTGGCGATGCTGCTGTTTATCTACGCCGACAGTGTCGCCTGGCTGATTGCCGCCCGCACCTTGCAGGGGTTTGCCACAGGCATGGCCACCGCCGTGCTCGGCGCTGCGTTGCTCGACACCGACCGTCGGCAGGGCCCGCTGGTCAACAGTGTCGCGCCATTGCTGGGCATGGCCTGTGGCGCCATGGGCAGCAGTGTGCTGGTGGAGTTCGCGCCGCTGCCGACCCAGTTGATCTATTTGGCCTTGTTCGCGCTGATGCTGTTGCAGAGCCTGTATGTCTGGCGCTTGCCGGAAAGCGTCAGCTCCATCCCTGGCGCGCTCGCCTCGCTATGGCCGACCCTGCATGTGCCGGCCCAGGCGCGCCGGGCCTTGTGGCTGTCGCTGCCGGTGGATATCGCGGTGTGGGCCATGAGCGGTTTCTACTTGTCGCTGGCGCCGTCGCTGGTAAGGGCGGCGACCGGATCCACCTCCAACCTGATCGGTGGCGGCCTGGTTGCGGTGTTGACCTTGAGCGGTGCGGTGATGATTTTCAGCCTGCGCAATCGCCCGGCGGACAAGGTGCTGCGCCTGGGAGCCGGCCTGTTGGCCGTGGGCGTCGCACTGATCCTCGGTGCGGTTCACAGCGCCAACCTGAGCTTGTTTTTCTTCGCCACGCTGGTGGCTGGCAGCGGATTTGGCGCAGGTTTTCTCGGCGCGTTGCGCAGCATAGTCCCCCTGGCCTTGCCCCATGAGCGGGCCGGGTTGATGTCGGCGTTCTACGTCCTCAGTTACCTGGCGTTCTGCCTGCCGACCCTGTTGGCGGGCAACCTGACCCGCAGTTTTGGCCTGATCGCTACCACTTATGGCTACGGCGGGGTGTTGATCGTATTGGCCCTCGGCGCCTTGATTGGCTTGATGAGGCAAGCGCCGGCCAAGTCTGCATATAGGTAAAACAGATAACAGTTAGAGATATTACCCGTTATATAGATATTCCTTAAGCTTCTATCATGGGCTCAACCTCATACGAGGAAGAGGATTGAGCCATGACCTGCCCCAATAGCATCACCCCCAGTTACAAACCTTTCAGCCATTTGGCCGCCCCCAGGGAAGTGATTCGCCAGTTCACCCCCAACTGGTTCGCCGCCACCATGGGCACCGGCGTGCTGGCGTTGGCCCTGGCGCAATTGCCGGTGCAATTGCCGGGTGTCTATGCCATCGCCGAAGGGCTGTGGCTGCTGACGATCGTTTTGTTTGTGTTGTTCAGCGGTTTATACGCGGCGCGCTGGGTGATGTTTTTTCACGAGGCGCGGCGAATCTTCGGACACTCCACGGTCTCGATGTTCTTCGGCACCATCCCCATGGGCCTGGCGACCATTATCAATGGCCTGTTGCTGTTTGGCCTGCCGCGCTGGGGCGAGGGCGTGGTGCAACTGGCCGAGGCCCTGTGGTGGCTGGACGTCGCCATGGCCCTGGCGTGTGGGGTGTTGATCCCGTTCATGATGTTTACCCGCCAGGAACACAGCATCGACCAGATGACAGCGGTCTGGCTGTTGCCGGTGGTGGCTGCCGAAGTCGCCGCCGCCAGTGGTGGCCTGTTGGCGCCGCATCTGGTCGACGCCCATTCGCAACTGGTGATGCTGGTGACCAGCTACGTGCTCTGGGCGTTTTCTTTGCCGGTTGCGTTCAGCATTCTGACGATCCTGATGCTGCGCATGGCCCTGCATAAACTGCCCCACGCCAACATGGCCGCGTCGAGCTGGCTGGCCCTGGGCCCGATCGGCACCGGCGCCCTGGGTATGTTGCTGCTGGGCCAGGACGCGCCGGCGATCTTCGCCGCCAATGGCTTTGCCGGCATCGGCGAGATTGCCGCCGGCCTGGGGCTGGTTGCCGGCATCACCCTGTGGGGCCTGGGCCTGTGGTGGATGTTGATCGCGGTGCTGATCACCCTGCGTTACCTGCGAGCCGGGATTCCATTCAACCTGGGCTGGTGGGGGTTTACCTTCCCGCTGGGGGTGTATGCCCTGACCACGTTGAAACTGGGCAGTACTTTGCACCTGGCATTTTTCAGCGTGACCGGCAGCGTGCTGGTCGCCGCGCTGGCCCTGATGTGGCTGGTGGTCAGCAAGCGCACGGTGCAGGGTGCCTATAAAGGTGAGCTGTTTGTTTCACCGTGCATTGCAGGATTGGGGAATAAGTAAGCAGGATTAGGTAAAGTCGTGGCCTGAAAAATCAATAAAGCCTTCAGGCCACGCAGGAACACTGACGATGAGTCACCCCTCGCAATTTACTTTGCTGCGCAAACGGCGTTTTCTGCCGTTCTTCATTACCCAGTCCCTGGGGGCGTTCAACGACAATATTTTCAAGCAGTCATTGATCCTCGCCATTCTCTACAAGCTGAACATCGAAGGTGACCGCTCGATCTGGGTCAACCTGTGCGCCTTGCTGTTTATCCTGCCGTTCTTCCTGTTCTCGGCCCTGGCCGGGCAGTTTGGCGAGAAATTCAACAAGGATGCGTTGATCCGCGCAATCAAGCTCGGCGAGATCGTGATCATGGCCGTGGGGGCCGTCGGCTTTATGACCAACCACCTGGAACTGATGCTGCTGGCGCTGTTTGCCATGGGCACCCACTCGGCGCTGTTTGGCCCGGTGAAGTACTCGATCATGCCGCAAGCCTTGCGCGAAGAGGAGTTGGTGGGCGGCAATGGCCTGGTGGAAATGGGCACATTCCTGGCGATCCTCGCCGGGACCATCGGGGCCGGGGTCATGATGTCCTCTGCGCAGTACGCGCCGGTGGTGTCGACTGCGATTGTCGCGATTGCCGTGCTGGGTTACCTGGCCAGCCGGGGTATCCCGCGCGCCGCGGCGTCCAGCCCCCAGATGCGCCTGGACTGGAACATCTTCAGCCAGTCCTGGGCCACCTTGCGCCTGGGCCTGGGGCAGACGCCCGCCGTGTCGCGCTCGATTGTCGGCAACTCGTGGTTCTGGTTTGTCGGGGCGATCTACCTCACGCAAATCCCGGCCTACGCCAAAGAGTGGCTGTATGGCGATGAGACCGTGGTGACCCTGATTCTCACGGTGTTCTCGGTCGGTATCGCGTTGGGCTCGATGCTCTGCGAAAAACTCTCCGGGCGTAAGGTGGAAATCGGTCTGGTGCCCTTTGGTTCATTCGGCCTGACGGTGTTTGGCCTGTTGCTCTGGTGGCATTCCGGCGGCTTCCCGCAAAACGTCCAGGCCAACGACTGGCTGGCGGTGTTGGGGTACGGCCAGGCCTGGTGGGTGCTGGCTGACATCCTCGGCCTGGGGGTGTTTGGCGGGTTCTATATCGTGCCGCTGTATGCCTTGATCCAGTCGCGTACCGCTGAAAACGAGCGGGCGCGGGTGATTGCCGCCAACAATATTCTCAATGCGCTGTTCATGGTGGTCTCGGCGATTGTCACCATCGTGCTGTTGAGTGTGGCCAAGCTGTCGATCCCCGAGCTGTTCCTGGTGGTGTCGCTGCTTAATATCGCGGTCAACACCTACATCTTCAGGATTGTTCCCGAGTTCACCATGCGCTTCATGATCTGGCTGCTCGGCCACTCCATGTACCGCGTGCAGCATCGCGACCTGCAACATATACCGGACGAAGGTGCGGCGCTGCTGGTGTGCAACCATGTGTCGTTTGTCGATGCATTGCTGATTGGCGGCGCGGTGCGTCGGCCGATTCGCTTTGTGATGTATTACAAGATCTACCGCTTACCGGTGCTCAACTTTATCTTCCGCACCGCTGGCACCATTCCGATTGCCGGACGCCATGAAGACCTGCAGATCTACGAAAAGGCCTTCCAGCGCATCAGCCAGTACCTGAAGGATGGCGAGTTGGTGTGCATCTTCCCCGAAGGCAAGTTGACTGCCGACGGTGAGATGAACGAGTTCAAGAGTGGCGTGACACGGATTCTCGAGGAAACCCCGGTACCCGTGATTCCCATGGCGTTGCAGGGGTTGTGGGGGAGCTTTTTCAGCCGTGACCCGAACAAGGGGATCTTTCACCGGATCTGGTCGCGGGTGACGTTGGTGGCGGGGCCGCCGTTGGCGGTGGAGCAGGCGACGCCACAGGCCTTGCAGGAACAGGTTGGGGCGTTGCGGGGGAGTGTCAGGTAGGTTTTCGGATTTAAGGGCCTCATCGCAGGCAAGTCGACGATTCGACTTGCCTGCGATAGCGTTAGTGGCTTACGCGCTAATCTTGAGCCCGATCAACCCGGCAATGATCAACGCCACACTGGCCAGTCGGAACAGCGCCATGGACTCCCCAAACAGGATAATCCCGGCAATCACCGTGCCCACTGCACCGACGCCGGTCCAGATGGCATAGGCGGTACCCAGCGGCAGCTCCTTCATGGCCAGCCCCAGCAGGCCGAGGCTGACGGCCATGGCGGCAATCGTCAGGGCGGTGGGCATTGGCTTGCTGAAACCGTCGGTGTATTTCAGGCCGACGGCCCAGCCAACTTCAAACAACCCGGCGAAAAACAGAATGACCCAGGACATAAAGACCTTCCTTTTAGAAGTGGGGTCGTCCCCTGGTAAGTGCTCAAACGAGTCGCGGGGTCGTCCCCGCGAAGGTTCGTAGAGTGCCGAAAAGCCCGCAGCCGATCAAGTTTCGGCGAGGGCCTTGCGATCTTCCTTCTCGCTCATCCGGCGGAAATACGTCGACAACAACGCCCCGGAAATATTGTGCCAGACACTGAACAACGCGCTGGGCACCGCCGCCAGTGGCGAGAAGTGCGCACTGGCCAATGCGGCGCCCAGCCCGGAGTTCTGCATGCCGACTTCCAGCGCCAATGACTTGCGTTGGGCCAGTGGCAGCCCGAATACGCGGGCGGTGAGGTAACCCAGCAGGTAGCCAAAGCTGTTGTGCAGCATCACCACCGCCATGATCAGCAGGCCCGACTCGGCAATCTTCGCCTGGCTTGCAGCCACCACGGCAGCGACGATGGTCACGATGCTGACCACTGAGACCAGCGGCAGCACTTCGACGGCATGACGCACGCGCTCACCCAGCAGACGCTGCGCCAGGACACCCAGCACGATAGGCAGCAACACCATTTGCAGGATCGACCAGAGCAGGTCCATGAACGACACCGGCAACCAGGCCGAGGCCAGCAGCCAGATCAAGGCCGGCGTCAGCAGCGGGGCGAGGAGGGTGGTGATGGAAGAGATGGCCACTGACAGCGCCAGGTCGCCACGGCCCAGCCACGTCATGACGTTGGAAGAGGTGCCACTAGGGCAGCAACCGACCAGAATCACGCCAACGGCGATTTCCGCTGGCAGGTTGAAGGTCTGGCACAGCAGCCAGGCCACGCTGGGCATGATCACAAATTGCGCGATCACGCCCAGGGCCACGCGCCACGGATGGCGCGCGACTTCGGCGAAATCTTCCAGTTTGAGGGTCAGGCCCATGCCGAACATCACCAGGCCCAGCAGCGGCACGATGGCGCTTTTCAGGTCGATAAACCAGTGGGGCTGAAGGAAGGCGAGCACAGCAAAAATCAGCACCCAGTAGGCGAAGGTAGTGCCGGCGAAACGGCTCAAGGCGGCGAGTGCGCGCATGGCGATGTCCTTATTATTAGAGTACTGGGAGTGGTAACCCCATCAATTGCGGGAGCTGGCTTGCCTGCGATAGCGGTGTGTCAGTCAGTGACTCTGTAACTGATACGCCGCCATCGCAGGCCAAGCTCCTACATTGAACGTGCGCGTTTAGATGCCTTGCGGGGTCTCTTCACCACCCAATGCTTCCACCAGCGCCGGCAGGAAGTCGCCGAAGGTCAGCATCATCAGGGTAAAGCTGGCATCCAGTTGGCCCAGGGCTTCGTCGCCGCCGTCCTGTTCGGCCTGGTCTTGCAGCAGGTCTTCAAACTTCAGGCGTTTGACGGTCATTTTGTCGTCGAGCATGAACGACAGCTTGTCCTGCCAGGCCAGGGACAGTTGGGTCACGACTTTGCCGGTGGTCAGGTGCAGCTGGATTTCTTCGCCGGTCAGGTCCTGGCGCTTGCAGCGCACGATGCCGCCGTCTTCGTGGGTGTCGCGCAGTTCGCATTCGTCGAGCACGAAGAAGTCATCGGCTGGCTTCTGGGTGGTGACCCAGTCGGTCATCACCGCAGTCGGCGCGGTTTTCACGGTCAGTGGGCGTACCGGCAGGGTGCCGATCACTTCACGCAGGGTCGACAGCAGGTCTTCGGCGCGCTTGGGGCTGGCCGAGTTCACCAGGATCAGGCCCTGTTTCGGCGCGATGGCAGCGAAGGTCGACGAGCGACGGATAAACGCACGAGGCAGGAAGGCCTGGATGATTTCATCCTTGATCTGGTCGCGCTCCTTTTTGTAGACCTTGCGCATTTGCTCGGCTTCGATCTCTTCGACCTTTTCCTTCACCGCATCACGCACCACGCTACCCGGCAGGATACGTTCTTCCTTGCGCGCAGCGATCAGCATGAAGTCACCGCTGACGTGCACCAGGGGCGCGTCTTCGCCTTTGCCAAAAGGCGCGACGAAACCGTAAGTGGTCAACTCCTGGCTTGCACAAGGGCGCGCCAGTTTGGTGGCCATTGCAGTTTCCAACGCCTCGGCATCAACAGGCAGATCTTGGGTCAGGCGATAGATAAGCAGGTTCTTGAACCACATGGGGTGAGTCTCTCCTTTATACAAAGTGGGGCATTATTCTCTTGATAAGGCCTGAGGCCAACCCTGCCTAAGCCATTGGAAGGGCTGAAAAAAAAGATTTAAGAAAGTGCTTGCCAGACCAGGGGACGCTCCGTAGAATGCGCGCCACACCGAAACGAAGGGTGATTAGCTCAGCTGGGAGAGCATCTGCCTTACAAGCAGAGGGTCGGCGGTTCGATCCCGTCATCACCCACCATTCGCTTCATGTGTTACGCGCAGCGGTAGTTCAGTCGGTTAGAATACCGGCCTGTCACGCCGGGGGTCGCGGGTTCGAGTCCCGTCCGCTGCGCCATATTCGGTAACCTGGAACACTGAACGCCAGGTCACCACTGAAAGCCCGCTCATCGAGCGGGCTTTTTGCTGTCTGGGGTTTGCCTTTCTGTGGGGACGGGCTTGCTCGCGAAGCACCTGAGAGCGCCGCGTCGTCCTTTTGTGGGGCTGGGGCGGGGTAACCAATAGGCTCGCGTTTACCCGCTCCACGCGCCGGTTTTCCGGGGCGTAGGCTGCCGGCGAAAAGATATTTTAAATAAATTGCATTTAAATCAACACATTGCGGATTTTTCGTATATGATGCGCCCCGCACCGAACGTAAAGGGTGATTAGCTCAGCTGGGAGAGCATCTGCCTTACAAGCAGAGGGTCGGCGGTTCGATCCCGTCATCACCCACCATTACGTCCAACGCTACGCGCAGCGGTAGTTCAGTCGGTTAGAATACCGGCCTGTCACGCCGGGGGTCGCGGGTTCGAGTCCCGTCCGCTGCGCCATATTCGGTTACCTGGAACGCTGAACGCCAGGTCACCACGCAAAGCCCGCTCATTGAGCGGGCTTTTTTGTGCCTGGGATTTGCTGTCCTACAACCCCACCAGCCGGTAGCCCACCTGCAATTCGGTAATAAAGTACTGCGGCGGCGCCGGATCCACCTCCAGCTTTTGCCGTAGATGCGCAATATGACAGATTGGCCGGCGCGCTGCCGACGATTTCTTCCAGCGAGTGCCATTGGCGGTTCAGGCGCAAGGCGGTCCCGGCGACACCGAGCAGGGTGTTGCGCATTTTTTCGCCTTCCATCTGCACCAGGTTGCTTTGCGCCACTTCGACGAAATGCACACGCTCCAGGGCAATCGCCAGTTGGCTCATGCAGGCTTCCACCAGGCGGTGTTCCTGTGGGTCGTTCAGGCGATCGCGCTGGGCCAGTTCCAGCACGCCGCGTTCGATAACAACAGCGCCGAACCGAAGCGGGCCCAGCCCATTGTTTCCTGTGGGTCGATGCCCAGCAGGCGATAGGTATAACGTTCCGGCAAGGCATGGTGGGTTCCGGTGAAGCCCCGGGTCAGCCATTTGCCCATCAGTACGGCGAGCCCCGTCATTTAAACGCTGGGGTGCTGCTGAGGTTGACGACCCGCTTATTTGGTTTTCTTTTTCTTCTCGCTGCGGGTGGCGAGGTGTTCGAAGCAAAACGCGGCAGTGCCGAAGAGCGCAATCATCGACAGGACGACCATGCCTAAAGTTGAACTTTCCACGATAACTTCCTACGGGTGTTGGGGTAGGAGGTAACGGTAGAGGGTTTGGACTTAGTTACTCAATAGCGGCGACGTAAACGTTATGGCGAACAGGCAAACTATATGAACTCTTTACAGGGGGGGGCGGATAAAAACCCTAAAACCTGAGAATCAATTGTGGCGAGCGGGCTTATTGTGGCGAGCGGGCTTGCCCGCGTTGGGTCGCGCAGCGGCCCCAGTAGGGCCGCCACCGAGTGTTCCAGATAGACCCGGTGGGATGGTTTTGGGGCTGCTACGCAGCCCAACGCGGGCAAGCCCGCTCGCCACAGCAATCGCGGTTTTGCTCTTGCTCAGCCATGACCTGACGGAATACCCCCATACCCATTGGTCGATTGCACCGCGGCCGGCACCCACGCTTATCTATAGCCACGCGAAGACTTCAAGGCGGCACAGTGCCCGCTTCTAACAATGGCCTGCAAAGGCAATAAAAATAGTCTGTCTGGGGAAGCGCACGAGATGAAATACCCATTGCGTCCTTTGGTCTTCTGGCCAACCTTTCTGATCTTGCTGGCGGCGGTGATCGCCAGCTACGTTGACCTCACCGCATTCCTCGCCGTGAGCAAACAGCTCAATACGGTGATCCTGCAAAACTTTTCCTGGCTATTCAGTGCCGGTTCTTTCGCCATGCTGGTGCTCACGGCCATTGTGTATTTTTCGCCCCTGGGCCAGGTGCGTATCGGCGGGGAGGGCGCCACGCCGCTGTTGAGCAAATGGCGCTGGTTCATGGTCGCGCTGTGCACCACCCTGGCGGTGGGCGTGCTGTTCTGGACCACGGCCGAACCGCTCTACCATCTGTACTCGCCACCCTCCAGCCTGCCGATCGAGGCGGGCAGCGCGGCGGCCAAGAGCTTTGCCTTGTCGACAATGTTCCTGCACTGGACCCTCACGCCCTACGCGATTTACCTGGTGCCCTCCCTGGTGTTTGCCCTGGTGTTCTACAACCTGCGCAGCCACTTCTCGATTGGCGCCATGTTGCAACCCTTGCTCGGCGCCGAGCGGGTCAAACGCTATGCCGGGTTGATCGACACCCTGGCGATGTTCGCCCTGGTCGCAGGCATGGCGTCGTCCCTGGGCACCGGGGCGCTGACCCTGTCCGGTGGCCTGAGCCAGTACATCGGCGGTGAGACCACGCCGTTGCGCCTGGGCCTGATCATCGCGGTGATCGTGTTCACCTTTGTCGCCTCGGCCGCCAGCGGCCTGCAGCGCGGCATCGTCATGCTGTCGTCGTTCAACACCTGGATCATGCTGGCCCTGGGCGCGTTCGTGTTGGTGTGTGGGCCAACCCTGTACATCTTCAGCCTGGGCGTCGAGTCCCTGGGGGTGTACCTCGACACCTTCTTCAGCCGCAGCCTGTCCACCGGTGCCGCCAGTGGCGACAGCTGGCCGCAGAGCTGGACGGTGTTCTACTGGTCGGTGTGGTTCGCCTGGGCCCCGGTCAGTGCGCTGTTCCTCGGCAAGATCGGCCGGGGCTACAGGGTGCGCGAATTTATCCAGATCAATATGTTGTACCCGGCGCTGTTTACCGCGCTGTGGATCTGCATTTTCTCCGGTAGCAGCCTGTACTTCGATGCCCTCGGCGATGGCAGTTTGAACCGCGTGCTCAACGAGCAAGGCGTGGAGCATGTGCTGTACCAGATGTTCCAGCAGTTGCCGGCCAGCGGCCTGATGATCGCGTTTTTGTTGTTTGTTGCCTTTATCTCCTTTGTCACCGCCGCCGACTCCAGCACCGACGTGATCGCCAACCTGTGCAGCAAAGGCGTCACCGCCGATTCGGACCTGGACGGCAACCCGCTGCTGAAGATTGTCTGGGGCGTGATCATCGGCACGGTGTCGTGGGTCATGGTGGCCTTTGTCGGCATCGACGGGGTGAAGATGCTCTCCAACCTCGGCGGCCTGCCGGGAATGATCCTGGTGCTGCTGGCCAGCACGTCGTTGCTCTACTGGTTGAAGAACCCCGCGCTGCTGGACGTAAAGGCCCCTGCGGTCCACGTCGAACCTGGCCTGCGTGGTGCCAGCCCCGTGGCGGATTTTGCCCGCTGACTTGCCTCTTTGTTGCTGGAGTTACCGATGGAAATCGTCACCGAATTTGCCTATAAGGTCCTTGAAATCGAGCACTGCCTGATCCCCCTGAGCGACGGCACGCAACTGGCAGCGCGTATCTGGCTGCCTGACACCGCCAGTGTGCAGGCCTTCCCGGCGATCCTCGAATACCTGCCCTATCGCAAGCGTGATGGTACGGCGCTACGCGATGCGCTGACCCATCCGTGGATGGCGGGGCAGGGCTATGTCTGCGTGCGGGTCGATATGCGCGGTAATGGCGAATCCCAGGGCCTGATGGCCGATGAGTACCTGTTGCAGGAGCAGGATGACGCCCTCGAAGTGATCGACTGGCTGTGCCAGCAGCCCTGGTGCGACGGCAACCTGGGAATGATGGGCATCTCCTGGGGCGGCTTCAACAGCCTGCAAGTCGCCGCGCGCCAGCCCGAAGCATTGAAGGCGATCATCACCCTGTGCTCCACCGATGACCGCTATGCCGATGACATCCATTACAAGGGCGGCAACCTGCTGCTGGAGAACTTCGGCTGGGCCGCGACCATGCTCAACTTCAGCGCGGCGGCGCCCGACCCGCTGCTGGTCGGCGATGCCTGGAAAAGCCTGTGGCAACAACGCCTCGACGCCATGCCGCTGCTGGCCGAGACCTGGCTGCAGCACCAGACCCGCGATGCCTATTGGCGTCACGGTTCGGTCTGCGAGGACTACTCGGCGATCAAGGCGGCGGTGTATGCCGTGGGCGGTTGGGGCGATGCCTACAAGAATGCGGTGCCGCGCCTGATGCAACATCTGCCGGGACCGAAGAAAGCCATGATCGGCCCGTGGATTCACAAGTACCCGCACTTCGCCGTGCCCAACCCGGCCATTGGCTTCCTGCAGGAGGCCAAGCGCTGGTGGGACCACTGGCTTAAAGGTATCGACAATCGGGTGATGGACGACGCTGCCTGCACCTTTTACCTACAGGATGTGCTGGCACCCAAGGGCAGTTATGCCGAGCGCCCAGGGATCTGGGTGCAGACCTCGGGCTGGCCCGATCCCCAGGTGCAATGGACCGACTACAGCCTCAACGACCATGGCCTCAGCCCCGGCCAGCAGGCACTGGGCGGCCCGCGCAGTATCTGTTCGCCACTGACCACCGGTCTGCACCAGGGCGAGTACTGCGCCATCTGGTTCGGCCCCGATGGCCCCACCGATCAGCGTCGCGACGATGCGCAGTCGCTGTGTTTCGACTCGCCGCCGTTGGCTGAACCCCTGGCGCTGCTGGGGGATGTGCGCTTGCACCTGCGCTTGGCCAGCGATACCCCCTGCGGGCAACTGGTGGCACGCCTGAATGCGGTGGCGCCCGACGGCCAAGTCACGCAGATCACCTACGGCGTGCTTAACCTTGCCCTACGTGAAGATTTCTCCCGTCTGACGCCGCCTGTGCCGGGCGAGCCCATGGACGTGCAATTGAACCTGGATCACGTCGGCGTGCGCGTGCCGGCCGGCCACCGCCTGCGTCTGGCCCTGAGTACCGCGAGCTTCCCGTTGCTGTGGCCCAGTCGCGAGTTGACCACCCTGACTGTGCTGCCCGCCGTGCAGCGTGTGCAATTGCCGATCTTCAGCGGCGCGGCCGTGCCGTGCCCGTTCGAGGCCCCGCAAGCGGCTAGCCCGGTTGCGCTGGAGGTGCTGCGGGCGGCAGCGCCTAAACGCACCTTGAGCGAGGATGTGGGCAGTGGCGAAGTCTGCGTCACCATCGAGGACGACCTGGGCGCCGTGCGTTTCACCGAGCATGGCCTGGCGGTGGACCAGCGCTGTACCGAGCAATATCGCACCTTGCCCTGGGACCCGCTGTCGACCCAGGCCGATATCCACTGGCAGTACCGCGTCGAGCGAGCGCCGTGGTCGGTGGAGATCGACAGCCGCCTGCAGGTGCGCGCCGACGCCCAGTGGTTCTACATTGAGGCGCAGCAGCAGGCCCTGGAAAACGGGGTGCAGGTGCATCACCGCACCTGGAGCAAACGGGTCGCGCGGGTCGCGTTGTGAGCGGGCAAATGGCAGGATGCCTGCTCATCTGATCAGCCACGGATCCCTGCATGTCGCGCCGAAATGTCGACCTTCCACCGCTCAATTGTTTGCAGACGTTTGAAGCGGCCGCCCGTCATCTGAGCTTTACCCAGGCGGCCCACGAACTGAACCTGACCCAAAGCGCGGTGAGCCGGCAGATCAAGCGCCTCGAAGAGGACCTGGCACGGCCGCTGTTTTATCGGTTGGCGTTGGGGCTGAGCCTGACCCCGGCCGGGGTGCGTTACTTTCGCACCATCCAGCGCCTGCTGCGCGAGCTCGACCGTGAGTCGGCGGAGCTGCGCCGACGTGGTGCCGATCGCCAACTGACCCTGGCCAGCACGCCGACCATCAGCTCGATCTGGCTCGCCGCGCTGCTGCCGGCGTTCCAGCATGCGCACCCGGACCTGGATATCCGCATTCTGTGCAGTGAAAGCCCGAGCCACCTGGATGTCAGCGAATATGACCTGGGCCTGTTCTATCACCTCGACGAACTGCCGGCGCCCCTTGGCCTGGAACTGACCCCGGTGTTTGCCAGCGAGCAGGTCATCGCCGTGTGCAGCCCGGCCTACATTGAGCGTCATGGCGCGATACGCGACGCCCAACACCTGTTGCACAGCCACACCTTGTTGATCGTCGAGGACCACTATCACGATTGGTTGACCTGGACCGACTGGTTCGCCGATATCGGCGCGCAATACCACACGCCCCGGCACGCTTTGCGCACCAACAGCTATCAGTTGCTGATGCAGTCGGCGGTGATGGGGCATGGCGTGGCCCTGGGCTGGAAGCGCTTGCTCGAAGGCGAGCTGGCTGCCGGTCGCCTGCAACTGGCCTTGGCGCACCACATGCACAGCCGTGGCCGCCTGCAACTGATGCAACCACAGCATCGCAACCCGCCTTCGGCAGCGCGTAGTTTTCAGCAATGGTTGCTGACGGCGTCCGATACAACGCCGCAGGGGCTTTTCTGTGGGAGCGGGCTTGCCCGCGATGATCGTTAACGATGACGCGGTGAGGCGTTCTTGCTGACGTCAGCGCCGGCGTTGTTCACGGGGCGTTGCGGCTATGCCGATAATCACTCACCGCTTCATACACCGCCTTGCGCAGCCGATTGATCCCCCCAATCGGCCGGTGCTCTTCCACACCAAACCAGGGGTTGAACGACTGGTTGTCGCAGGCCAGGTTCAAGGCTGGGGTATCAAAGTCCTGCGCCGGAATGCGGATTTTTGCCACGCTCTCGTAGGGCGCGTCGCTTTCTTTCCATTCGATGCTGGTGTCTTCGATGGGCATGTATTTCTGTGGGTTCTGGCGCTGGATCTGCAACACAAAACACGCGTCGACCCGGTCGGTGGACAACTGCTGGCTCAAGGCGCTGCGCAAGAAGTTCGGCAAGTCCTGGTTCTGCTTGGGCAGGTTGTATTCCGGGCAGCTTTGCGGGTCCGGGGCGACGCGGAACTTGGCGTTGGCCGTGCCAAATTTGTAGGGCGATACCGAAAAGTATGTCGCCTCGGTCGGGCTGGCGGGCGCTGGCGCCAACGTCGCCAGGGCGATGAACAGATGGCGCACCTGCCAACTGCGCGGGTCGAGGCTGGGGAAAAACGCCATGGCCTTCTTGCCATCGGCCTGGGCCCCGACGTTCTGCGCGTATTCCGCCACGTCGCTGACAAAGAAGTTGGGGTGGCTGAACATCACAAAGTCCTGCTCGGTGCGCGCCTGCTGATCGGCCAGCAGTTGCTTGCCCGGCACGTCCAGCAGTTTGATCGCCATGCCGCGGGCGTCGCGGATGCTGTCGAACTGTGGATAAGCGTTGCCGTTGGACAGGCGCATCATCGCCTGCCAGGTCTTGCCCGGCTCGGCGAACACGCCCTGGCGCAGCGCCGGGTCGAGACCAGGCAGCACACTGACTTCGGCCTTCACGCAGCCATGGGCCTTGGCATGGGCATCACGCAGGTAGCGGGTGCCTTCGCGGTGCTGGTCGACGATACGCACGGCCGTCTGAATGATGCCTTGGGTCATGGCGGCTTCGCCGGGTGGAATCTGTTCATCGGCCGACACCGGGCCGCGGTGGTGCCAGGCAAACCACAGGGTCGCCAGCAACCAGCCGAGCAAGCCCAGGCCCACCAGCCATAACAGTGTCTTGCCGAGAAACGCGCCGAGGCGCAGCCACAGTCGAGCGAGCATGGAACGGTCCTTGTATCGAAATGGGGAAGTCATGGCAGTTGTTGCTCCAGGGGGCCGCCCAGTACTTTGAGGTATTCCAGCAGCGCCCAGCGCTCCTCAGGCTCCAGGCCCCGGCCAATTACCCCATTGCCACGCTTGCCGGCGCGGAATTCGTGGCCGCTGTTGTGGTTGCCGGTGATGCGGGTATCGAACAGGAACGCATTTTTAAAGGCTTCGGTGCGATAACCCAGGTGACGCGGGTTGTAATCGAAGGTGCCTTTATAGAAGGTGCGGCTGCGCTCGTACTGGGGCGAAAGCAACTGGTAGATCGTCGGCACCGAACCATTGTGCAGGAACGGCGGCGTGGCCCACACGCCAGCCAGGGGGCGGGCCTTGTAGGCGCGCAGTTCGCGCACGCCGATAGGCAGGCCGTAGCCGTCCAG
The DNA here is from genome assembly GCF_016405645.1 of Pseudomonas sp. MF5691. NCBI lineage: Bacteria > Pseudomonadati > Pseudomonadota > Gammaproteobacteria > Pseudomonadales > Pseudomonadaceae > Pseudomonas > Pseudomonas sp. MF5691. Next base: position 257,171 of record NZ_JAEKDC010000004.1, on the reverse strand, counting down.
GCGCGGGCGTTCGGCCGGGGTGATGCCGGCGGCGCGGTAGGCGTGCTCTTCGACAAACGCCGTGACATAGGCCAGGCCCTTGGCCACGGACAGGCTGCGCAAGTCCAGCGGTTCGGTCGGCGTCGGGTGCAACTCCACATTCAACTGCGCCAGTTCGGCCGGGTCCCATTGCAGGGCGCTGAGGTCGTAGCGCTGGTCGGCAATGTTGCTGGCGGTGCCTGGGTCGGTGCCGATGTAGTCCACTGGCAGCATCTTCAACTGCTGCACCGGGCGCCCGTTGACTTCGCTCACGCTGGGCACATGGCAAGCTGCGCAGTTCTCTGCGAACAGCGCGCGGCCACGGGCGGCCAGGGGTTTGTCGATGGTGCCGAACAGCGCTTCAGGCCAGGTCGGCGGCTTGAGCCGTTGCAGGGTTTCTTCGATGCGGTTCAGGTCACGCACGCGTACGCTGGAAGGGTAGCGTGCATCGCCCTTGAGCGGCTGGCCGGCGTTGTCGAAGAACGCCAGGGTCGCGCCTACGCCCAAGGCTTCGCCGATATTGCGCGCCATGGGTTGCTGGGCCGAGCCGTTCCATTGCACCCAGTCGAAGGTCCACATGTCCCACAGTTGCGGGTAGTCCACCGGCGCGTTGGCGATGCGGTAGTTGTCCGGCGAAATCGCATCACCAAAGCTCGCGTTGGCGATGCGGCCGAACGCATCGGTGCGCCCCGGGCCTTCTTCGGTGGGGTAGAGACCACGGTGGGTATCGTTCCAGGCCACCTTGAGGAAGTTGTCCAGGGACTTTTTGAAGTCCTGGCGCAACTGATCGTACTGGGCGTCGTATTGATCCCCCAGCACGCTGTGGGCGAAGCGCCTGAACTTCAGCGGGTTGTAATAGGTGGAGGCGAGACTGGCCACCAACGCCTGGCCGAAGCTGCCACCGCGCAGGGTCGGCACGCTGGAGGGCAGCACATGCTGTGCAGCGCCGCCGTCGATGCGCAGGGCCTGGCCATTGAAGTGCAATTCGCCGGTGTGGCAGGCGGCACAAGTGATATCGAGAAACTCGTCGTCGCTGCCGGCATTCTTGTGCCGGGCGAAGCCGACGGGCAGGTTGCCAGGGTTCTGGGCTGTGGCCTGTTGTCGCGGGTCCACGAGGAAACCGAAACGCGCCAGGTTGGCCGGTTCGGCAAAACGCTGCTGGGAAAACGGCAGCTCCAGCGCGGTGAACCAGTTATAGCGCAGGCCCTTGACCTGGGTGCCCTGGGGCGTGAAGTAGTAGACCTGGCGGTCGGTGGCGGTCCATTGGTCCTGGTAGTGCACCTGCTGCACCGGCACGTAATCCGGCAGCTTGGGGTTGACCACGTAATAGAGGACCACGGCCAGGGCCAGTCCCATAAATGACAGGATCAGGAGTAAAACACGGGAAAAAATGCGCAAGATAACTATCCTTGTCGAGTTGTTGCGTCCTTATGCCACCGAGCGTAGCAGGCGGCAAGTAGCCATGATCGGTCTGTTGCGGCGGTTTTCGGCTTGCCTGCTGTCCTTCGCCGGGCTTTGGGGCAGATGAAAATGCTTTTAAACACGTGAACTTATCAGAAGTTTCCTGCTCACATGCCGGTAGCCATTGGTCGTGGCCGCCTGATAAGCTCGCGACTTTATTCGAATGCCCTTTTGGCGCATGAACAAGGAAATAGCATGAAACAGCATCGGTTGGCGGCGGCGGTGGCCCTGGTTAGCCTGGTACTTGCGGGTTGTGATTCGCAAACCAGCGTAGAGCTGAAAACCCCGGCGCAGAAAGCTTCCTACGGTATCGGCCTGAACATGGGCAAAAGCCTGGCTCAGGAAGGTATGGACGACCTGGACTCCAAGGCCGTGGCCCAAGGCATCGAAGATGCCGTCGGCAAGAAAGAACAGAAGCTGAAAGACGAAGAACTGGTGGAAGCGTTTTCCGCACTGCAGAAGCGTGCTGAAGAACGCATGACCAAGATGAGTGAAGAGTCGGCAGCTGCCGGCAAGAAATACCTCGAAGAAAATGCCAAGAAAGACGGTGTAGTCACCACCGCTTCCGGTCTGCAGTACAAGATCGTGAAGAAAGCCGAAGGCGCCCAGCCCAAGCCAACCGACGTAGTGACTGTTCACTACACCGGCAAGCTGACCAACGGCACCACCTTTGACAGCTCCGTGGATCGCGGTAGCCCGATTGACCTGCCGGTCAGCGGCGTGATCCCGGGTTGGGTCGAAGGCCTGCAACTGATGCACGTGGGTGAGAAGGTCGAGTTGTACATCCCGTCCGACCTGGCCTATGGCGCCCAGAGCCCGAGCCCGGCAATTCCAGCCAACTCCGTACTGGTCTTCGACCTGGAGCTGCTGGCAATCAAGGACCCGGCCAAGGCCGATGCGCCTGAGGCACCGGCTGCCAAGTAAGCCGCTGCAAAACACCCAACGCCCCGTTTTACGGGGCGTTGTTGTTTCTGGTGTGGGGCTTGATCCAATCCGTATGGAAGCTGTCGAGCGCTGGCGAGGCTGCGATAGCGGTGCAGGCAACACTCCTGTTGGCCATGCCGCCGCCATCGCAGCCTCGCTGGGGCTCGATAGCTCCCACAGTTGACCGTGGGGCAAATCAAAACGAACACCTGCGACTTAGAGCAGTCTGATGCAATACCTCGGCACGGCTAGCCGCAGGCGCGCTTCAAGTCAATGAATTCTTGGGTTTTTTTTATGTGCGCAAAAAACGCCCGATCTGACTCAGGGCCTTGTATTACGTGGCTTTCAGCCGCGAAAATGGGCTCTGTTCACAAGGTTATCCACAAGTTGTGTGGATAACCTTTTCTCTTGCCTGGAACTGGAGTGACGATGAAAGCACCCTGGAATTTCACCCGCTTCCTACCGTTGGCCGCCCGCCTGATCGGGCGTGGGCGCCTGCCCACCCTGTTGTTCGCTGTGGCTGCCAAAGGCTCAAGCCAGGGCAATCGCCTGGGTAAGCTCAAGGACGACCTGAAGCTGCTTCAGGCGCTGTGCCTGGCCTACTGGCGTGGCGAGTACCGGGCTATTAGCCCCAAGGCGCTGATCTCGGTGGTGGCGGGGCTGATGTACTTCCTCAGCCCGATTGATGCGATCCCGGACTTCTTGCCCATGTTCGGCATGCTCGATGACATTGCGGTACTGGCCTGGGTCATGAAGAGCCTGGACGGCGAGTTGAGTGCCTTCCGCGCCTGGCGTGAACGCCAGCGCCCGGAGAAGCTGGTGGTGGTGGAGCGTCTGCCCGCAACGCCGCAGCTTCTGGAGCAGGAAAACCCGAAAAAAAACTGAAGGCGCGGATTATCCCCCTGCGCTCTTTGGGGCTGTTAGGATTACACTCCTAAGGAAAGTACTTACTTCGTAAGTGTTGTGATCCTACGGGGCAGTCATGGATATACAAATCATTTCACGGGATGGCGAACCCGAATACGCGGTTCTGCCATGGGCTCAGTACCAGGCGCTGCTAAAAGCCGCCGGTGTGCCGCAACCCGCCACTTCTTCCGCACAGACCCCTCCCGTCGCTACCGAGCAGGACCTGCGTCCCCTGGCACAATTGCGCAGCCTGCGCGAAGCCAAAGGCCTGGCCATCGAGACCTTGGCCCGCACCGTGGGCATCAGCCCGTCCTACCTGGGGTTGATTGAAAGTGGTGAGCGCCAGCCGGATGCTGCGATTCGTCGCAGCCTGGCCTGGGAGTTGGGGATTGCGGGTTGGAGGGATGAAGTGTGAGTGTGCGCATCAGTCGTCAACATTGGGATGGGTTGCTCAATGAACTCGATCAGGCCCGTCGCCAGCGACATCTTTTGACCTACCGTGCGTTGCTGGAGCGTCTGCAATTCCCCACGCCAGCCATGCAAACCCTGACCGCCGCCCTGGAGCACCTGGCGGCTCTGGATGCCAAGGCTGATCAACCGCTGCGCAGTTCACTGGTGATCAGCCAGGGCGCCAGCCGCTTGCCGCGCACCGGTTTTTTTGAATGTGTCGAGCGCCTCGGGCGCTTTTGCGGACCGTCCGATGGCGTTGCTGCGGCGTCGTGGCATGCCTCGGAAGTGGTGCGTGTGTTCGAGTACGAATATCCTGAGTCAGCGGAGGCCTGAGTGTTCTGGAAGCTTAAAGCGTACGCCAGCTATTGGTTGGCCCGCAGGTTGTTTCATTGGTCATGGTTTGTGCGTCAGCCCCGTGGCTGGCACTGGCTGGAGGGTCAGTTTGCGCGCATGGCCAACCTGGGTAATGTCGAGGCCCAAAGTTTCTATGGGCATATCCTGACCTTTCGCGGCCAAGGGCTTGGCGCGCGGGAAGAGGGCGTGCGCTTGCTGCGCCTGGCGGGCCAGGCCGGTGATGGCAAGGCCGCTTATCAGGTGGGGGTGTTGAGCCTGGCGGGCAGCCTGGGCAAGGCCCCAGACCCGGCCGAAGCCGCACGCTGGTGGACCATTGCCGCCAAGGCCGGGCATCCGCTGGCGCAGATACGCCTGGAGCAGTTGTAAGGGCCGGCCTTACAGAAGTTCGCGGCTGTCGAGGACGTGGATGCTGTAGCCGGCCACGTTCTTGGCGTGATGCTTGGCCTGCGAGGCCAGTTCCGCCAACTGGCTGGCATCCAGATATCCACAGCTCAGCGGATGCAGGTGCACCACGCCAATGGACAGCGACAGCAAGGCAAACTCCTGGCGCACCCCCTGGCGATTCAGGGCGATAAAACAGCCCGCGTCCAAATGCTCGCTGCGGTAGAAGCGCCGGCATTGGGTCTGGAAATCGTCCACCAATTGGTTGAGACGCTTGCGCCAGTCCTGGGCACCCAGTACCAGGAGAAAATCATCGCCGCCGATATGCCCGACAAAATCGCGGCTGGGGTCCACCCGGTCGTTCAGGCACTGTGCCAGGCACAGCAATACCTCATCGCCTCGGCCATAGCCGTAGATGTCATTGAACGGCTTGAAACTGTCGATATCCACATAGCAAATCACCGATTCGCGCTGCTGCTGCAACAGTCGCGTCAGGCACTGCTGGATCGGCACGTTGCCCGGTAGCAGGGTCAGTGGGTTGGCGTAGCGCGCCTGCTGGATTTTCAGTTCGGTAATCAGCTTGAGCACGTCGATCACTCGTCCCAGGCCCAGGTAGTTGCCGTTCTGGGTGATGATGAAATCTTCTTCGATGCGCTGCCGCGCGCGGCTGGTCAGCAGGCGGCTGACCTGTTGCAACGACTGGCTCAACTCCACGGCCAGGAAGTCGTCGCTCATCAGGCGGCTGATCGGCTTGCGCGCAAACAGGTCGGTGGCAAATGGCTTGAGCAGGACGTCGGACAACGAGTGCCGATGCACGATGCCGATGGGCTGGCCGCGCCCATCCAGGACCGCCAGGGAGTTGAGATTGGCCTGGCTGCGAAACGCTTCCAGGACTTTTGCTGTGGCGGTGTCCTGGGCCACGGCCGGTTGCTCGTTGAGCAGGGCGCTGAGGTCACTGGCGTCTTCATTGAGCGAGACGCTGGTGCTGTCAGGCTTGGCCAGCATCAACCTTGCTTCGATCGGCGGATGTTCCTGGGGACGGCACAGCAGGTAGCCCTGGATCAGGTCCACGCCCATTTCCGTGAGCACCGCCAGTTCCTCCGGCAACTCGATGCCTTCGGCAATCACCTGTGCGCGGGAGGCCTTGGCGATCTGTAGGATCGAGCCGACGAACTCGCGCTTGAGCGCATCCTGATGAATGCCGTCGATAAAGTGCCGGTCGATTTTCACGTAGTCCGGGCGTAACTCAGACCACAGGCGCAGGCTGGAGTAACCGGCGCCCAAGTCATCCAGGGCAATCGAAAAACCCATGTCGCGGTAGTGGTGCAGGGCGGTCTGCAGCAGTTGGAAGTCGTCGGTCGGCGCTTGCTCCGTGAGTTCGATCACGATCTGGCTGGGCGCGATTCCGTACTCGCGCAGCATCTGCAGGGTGCGCCCCGGTTGATGGGTGGTTTCCAGCAGGGACTCGGGCGAGACGTTGAGAAACAGCTTGCCTGGCAGCGCCTGCTCGCTGAAGCGCTTGCAGGCACTTTGCCTGCAGGCTATCTCCAGTTCATTCAGGCGTCCGGCCTGGCGCGCCACGCAAAACAACGCAAGGGGCGAGTGCAGCGGGCTGTTGGACGGGCCGCGGCTCAGGGCTTCGTAGCCAAGGATACGGCGTTCGCTGAGGCTGATAATCGGTTGGAACAGACTGTGCAGACTGCCTTGAGCCAGGATGGAGCCCAGGGCATGCAGCTGTTCGGTCATGGTCATGATGATCTCGGTCGAAAAAAAAGGACCGGGTGCCTGGGGCACCCGGTCCTTCATTTCACGACAGAATGATGTCTGTTTGATGACGCTCAGTGGAGCGGAGACATTAAATTGCCATCATCTACTGCTTGGCGACTGCCTTACTGGTTTTCAGGTAGTCCAGCAGAATCCGCCCGGTCTCACTCAGGTAGGCGTCGTCTTCCGGCTTGGTCTTTTCAGGTTCGGTCGGCAGCGCGTCTTCGTCTTCTTTCTTCAGCTCCTTGAGCGGATCTTCACCCTTGGCCTTGCGACGGATGTTTTCCAGGGCCAGTTGCTGGTTCTCGATCGCGGTGTGCTGCGCGCGACGGTCCACTTCATTGAGGCTGACGGTCTTCTCGGCCATCAGCTTCTTGGCCAGGGCCAGCTTGTCGCGGATAAACACAAACTCGGCATCCTTGGCGGAGCGCAGGTCATGTTCGGCCTTGAGCTGGGCCAGGTACGGCTTGAAGGGATCGGACGCCGGCTTGATAGCCGGGCGGATGGTGTCCCACGGCATGGCTTCAGGCAGGGCGCTTTCGCCGATTTCCTTGGTGTCGATGAGCGACGGGAAATCAATGTCCGGCAGTACGCCCTGGTGCTGGGTGCTCTGGCCGGAAACCCGGTAGAACTTGGCCAGGGTCAGCTTCAGTTCGCCATGGTTAAGCGGCTGGATTGTCTGCACCGTGCCTTTGCCGAAGGTCTGGCCACCGATGATCAGCGCGCGGTGGTAGTCCTGCATCGCGCCGGCAAAAATCTCCGAGGCCGAGGCCGAGAGACGGTTGACCAGCAGTGCCAGCGGGCCCTTGTAGAAGGCCCCCGGGTTTTCGTCTTCCAGTACATCCACGCGGCCGTCAGCGTTGCGCACCAACACGGTCGGGCCCTTGTCGATGAACAGGCTGGTCAGCTCGGTGGCTTCCTGCAACGAGCCGCCGCCGTTGTTGCGCAGGTCGATGACCACGCCGTCAACCTTCTCTTTGGTCAGCTCGGTGAGGATTTTTTTCACATCGCGGGTGGTGCTCTTGTAGTCCGGATCGCCGGCACGGAAGGCCTTGAAGTCCAGGTAGAACGCCGGGATCTCAATGACGCCCAGCTTGTAGTCCTTGCCATCCTGCTTGAGGTTGAGGACTTTCTTCTGCACGGCCTGGTCTTCGAGCTTCACCGCTTCGCGGGTGATCGACACGATCTTGCTGGTCTGGTCATTCGGTGCATTGGTGTGGGGAATCACTTCCAGGCGCACCACGCTGCCCTTGGGCCCGCGGATCAGCTTAACTACTTCGTCCAGGCGCCAGCCGACCACGTCGACCATCTCTTTGTCAGCCTGGGCCACGCCGATGATCTTGTCGGCCGGGGCGACCTGCTTGGTCTTGTCCGCAGGGCCTGCCGGCACCAGGCGCACGATCTTCACCTGATCGTTGTCGCTCTGCAGCACGGCCCCGATGCCTTCAAGGGACAGACTCATGTTGATATCAAAATTTTCCGCGTTATCTGGCGACAGATAATTGGTGTGCGGATCGTAGGACATCGCGAAGGTGTTGATATACGCCTGGAAGATATCCTCGGCGCGGGTCTGGTCCAGGCGGCTCAATTGATTCTTGTAGCGCTTGGTCAGCAGCTCCTGGATCGCCTTGGGCTCTTTGCCGGCGATCTTCAGGCGCAGGACTTCATCTTTGACGCGCTTGCGCCACAGGTCATCCAGGGCGGCGGTGCTGGTCAGCCATGGGGCCTCCTTGCGATCCACCAGCAGGGTTTCCTTCTGGGTGAAGTCGAGCTTGTCGACGCCTTTGTTCAACTCACCCAGAGCGAAGTCCAGACGCGCTTTGACACGGTCCAGGTAACGCTTATAGATGGTGAAGCCAGGTTGCAGGTCGCCGCTCTTGAGGAAGTCGTCGAACTGGGTCTTCCATTTGTCGAACTCGGCCACATCGCTGGCCAGGAAGTAGCTGCGCGAGGGATCCAGCAGCTTGAGATAGCTGTCATAGATAATCACCGAGCGCGCATCGTCCAACGGCGGTTTGCTGTAATGGTGGCGCTTGAGCAACTCAACGACGTTAAGGCTGGCAATCACCTCATCGCGATCAGGCTGAAGTTTGTCCCAGCTGTTGGCTGCGAACGTATTGGTCGACAGCGGCAACAGGCCGAGACCAATGAAAAGAGCGAGGGCGGTACTGGGGAACAAATGCTTCATGCTGATTCGACGCGGGGGCAATTGATAACGCATATTAGGCCGTCTTTGAAGTCGCCGGTTCCATTTGGGCCGGTCGCATAATGCAAAAAGCCCGGCGCTACAGCAACGGGCTCAGTCCAGACTCACTATGGAGGCACTGTGAAAGCATTGCAAGGCGTTGAAGGTCATGTGGAGTGGGTTGAGACCCCGAGTCCTACGTGCGATGTAGGGCAAGTTCGCATTCAGGTGGCGGCAGCCGGCCTGAATCGGGCGGATTTATTACAGCGTGCAGGGCTCTATCCGCCACCGCCCGGGGCCAGTGAGGTGCTGGGCCTGGAGTGTTCCGGGGTAATCAGCGAGGTTGGCGCCGGCTCGTCCTGGCAAGTGGGGGATCGGGTCTGTGCGCTGCTGGCGGGCGGCGGCATGGCCCAGGAAGTGGTGGTGGACGCGCGCCACGTGCTGCCGGTGCCGGAAGGTCTGTCCCTGGCCGAAGCCGCTGCGCTGCCCGAGGTGTACAGCACCGCCTGGCTCAACCTGTTCCAACTGGCGGCGCTCAAGCCCGGGGAAAAGGTGCTGTTGCACGCTGGTGCCAGTGGCGTCGGCTCGGCGGCGATCCAGCTGTGCAAGGCCTTTGGCAGCCCGTGCTGGGTCAGCGTCGGCTCGGCGGACCGCCTGGCCTATTGCGAAGACCTCGGCGCCCAGGGCGGTGTGGTACGTACCGACGGCATCGAGAGCCTGGGGGATTTTGGCCCGTTCGACGTGATTCTCGATCCGGTGGGCGGCAACTATGCGGCCATTAACCTCAAACTCCTGGCCCGCGATGGGCGTTGGGTATTGATCGGCTTGATGGGCGGGCGCGAGGCCCAGTTGGACCTGGCGCAGGTGCTGGCCAAGCGCGTGCAGGTGCTGGGCTCGACCTTGCGCAGCCGTGATGATCAATTCAAAGCGGATCTGTTGAGCGATCTGGGCCAGCAGGTGTGGCCGTTGTTTGGCGAAGGGCGGCTGAGCCCGCAGTTGGCCAAGACCTTCCCGATCAAGGACGCGGAAGCAGCGTTTGCGGAGCTGGCGACCAACCAGATTTCCGGGAAGCTGGTGCTGGTGATCGACGAGAGCCTGGCTTGAGGCCAGTCCAGGGTTGAAATGCAGCCCAGGGTGGGAGCGGGGCTGCTTGCGATAGCGGTGTGTCAGTAACAGACCTTAACTTGATATACCGCTATCGCAGGCAAGCCAGCTCCCACATTTGCTCCCATATTTGATTGGGTTTCAATGCCAAAAATGGGCCTTCAGGTCCACTGGTGGATCGGCCATCCGGCCTGTTCGGCGTGGGCCTGCAGTACCGGGTCCGGGTTCACCACCTGCGGGAAATCGACCTTGCTCAACAGCGGCAAGTCATTGCGCGAATCCGAATAGAAATACGCACCCTCCAGGCTTTCACCTTCCTGCTCCAGCCATTGCGTCAAGCGGGCGACCTTGCCTTCACGGTACGTCAGTACACCCACGGTCTTGCCGCTGTACACCCCGTGGGCCACGTCCAGTTCAATCCCCAGTACTTCATCAATGCCAATGCGTGCGGCAATCGGCGTGACCAGGTGCGTGCCCGAGGCCGAGATCACCAGGATCCGGTCCCCGTTCTGCCGGTGGCGGGCGATGGTCTTGGTGGCGTCGCTGTAGATCAGCGGCTCGATAATATCTTCCACCCACGGCTCGACCAGGTGCGCGACTTCTTCCGGGGTGCGCCCGATCATCGGTTCCAGGCTGAAGTCCATGAACTCTTCCATGGCCAGCTCGCCGCGGCTGTAGGCGGCCATCAGTTCGTTGTTCTTGCGCATGAACGAATCGGGGTCCACCCAGCCCAGGCGGCCCATTTGTTCGCTCCACAAGGTGGCGCAGTCGCCGTGGATCAGGGTGTCGTCCAGATCAAAAATTACCAAAGCCATCAGTCATGCTTCCTCAATAAACACTGCATCCTCAGGCTACCTCACACAGTGCGCTGGGATCGATGGAAAGTGCCAGGCGTTGCCCGTCTGGGTGAAGATCCTGGGCCGAGCGGTTGAGTACGTCCACCACCAATTCAACGCCCCGGGCTTCGACGCGATAGCGAATCACATTACCCAGCAGGCTGTGGCTGCGCACCAGAGCGTCCAGCTCACCGTTGCGGTTCAGTTCGATGGACTCGGGACGGATCGCAATACGGCTGCTGACCGGACGCTGCAATAGCTTGCTGGCCTGCTCGGCGTCCAGCAGGTTGTAGTTGCCGATAAAACCGGCGGCGAAGGCGTCCACGGGGGCGGTGTACAGGGTTTCAGCGTCGCCGCTTTGTACGATCTTGCCCTGGTTCATCAGGAAGATGCGGTCGGACATGACCAGGGCTTCTTCCTGGTCATGGGTCACAAAAATCGTGGTCAGCCCCAGTTCGCGCTGGATCTGACGGATCTGCTCGCGCAGGTGTTTGCGAATCCGCGCATCCAGTGCCGACAGCGGCTCATCGAGCAGCAGCAGGCGCGGGCGGGTGACCAGGGAGCGGGCGAGGGCGACGCGCTGGCACTGGCCCCCGGACATCTGGTGCGGATAGCGCCCGGCCAGGTCCTTGAGCTCGACCAGTTGCAGCACTTCCTGCACCCGCTGGTGGCTGTCATCGGCGTTGACCTTCTGCATACGCAGGCCGAAGGCGACGTTCTGTTCCACGGTCATGTTGGGGAACAGCGCGTAGCTCTGGAACACCATGCCGATATGGCGCTTCTGCGGGCTCAGCGGCACGATATCCTGGCCGTCCAGGAGGATCTGCCCACTGTCCACCGGCGTCAGCCCGGCGATGCAGCGCAGCAGCGTGGATTTGCCGCAACCGGACGGGCCAAGCAGGGTGACGAATTCGCCCTTGGCGATCTGGCAGTTGATATCACTGAACACCGGGGTGGCGGCGTAGCTTTTTTGCAGGTGCTGGACGCTGACGAAGCTCATTGGCTTTTGTCCTTGTTCAAGAAGTTGGCGGCCCAGGTGAGCAGCAGCACGAAAAGGAAATAGGAGATGACCACGGCGCTGGTGAAGTGGCCGCTGCTGTTACGCATGTTGTTGAGGTACACCTGCAAGGTCTCGTAGCGCGTGCCGACAAGGATGTTGGCGAACACAAACTCGCCGAACAGGAACGAGAACGACAGCAGCAACGCCACCATCAAGCCCTTGCGCAGGTTCGGCAGCACCACCAGGATCGCCGCCTGCCAGGTGCTGGCGCCGAGCAGTTGGGCGGCGTCCATCAGGTCACGCAGGTTGATCGCCTGCAGGTTGTTGGTGATCGCGCGGTACATGAACGGCAGTGCCACGGTGAAGTAGCAGCCAATCAGGATCCACGGTGTGCCGACCATCGCCAGCGGCCCCGAGCCATACAGCTGTAACAGGCCCACCGAGGACACCACCGGTGGCACCGCGAAAGGCAGCAGGATCAGGATATTCATCAGCGCGTCGAGCCTGGGGAAGTGGTAGTGCACCACGAACAGCAGCGGCAGGATCAGCACCACCGACAGGATCAGTGCGCCGACACACACCAGCAGCGATTGGCCAAAGGCATGCAAAAAGCGCGGGTCGCTCCACAGCTGTACATACCATTCAAAGGTAAAACCGGCGGGCAGGATGGTGGCCGACCAACTGCTGGCAAGGGAGTACACCAGGGTGCCAATCAGCGGCAGCACCAGGATCGCGAACAGCAGGTACACCACCACGCGATGATAGAGGGCGACGGGGCTGGCTTCAGCGCGAGACATGGTAGCTCCTCTTGAGCAACAGTTGATGGACCACGGTGACCACGGTCATCAGCGCCACCAGGATGACGGCCAGGGCGCTGGCCATGTTCGGGTCCAGGGAAATATCGCCGGAAACCATCGCCGCAATGCGGATCGGCAGCACGTTGAAGTTGCCGGTGGTCAACGCATACACCGTGGCATAGGCGCCCAGGGCATTGGCCACCAGGATCACGAAGGTGCCCAGCAGCGCCGGCGTCAGCACCGGCAGGCCGATATGCCGCCAGTACTGCCAGCCATTGGCGCCCAGGAGTGCTGCGGACTCGCGCCAGTCTTCACGCAGAGCATCGAAGGCCGGGTACAGCAGCAACACGCCCAGGGGGATCTGGAAATAGGTGTACAGGATGATCAGGCCGGTCTTGGAGTACAGGTTGAAGTCCTGAATGATCCCGGCCTGCTTGAGCATGATGGTGATGCTGCCGTTGAACCCCAGCAGGATGATGAAGGCAAAGGCCAGGGGCACGCCGGAGAAGTTGCTGGTCATGTTGGCGAAGGCGGTGACGAAGTTGCGCAGCGGCGAATCCACCTTGCGCAATGAGTAACTGCCGAGCACGGCAATGATGATGCCGAAGACGCTGGAGTAGAAACTCAGTTCCAGGCTGTACTGGATCGCCTGCAAGTAGAACTTCGAGCTGAAGATCTTGCTGAAGTTGGCCAGGCCCCAGCCGAACTCTTCCGATTGCAGGCTGTTGACCATCACCCAGAACAGCGGCGCGATCTGGAACACGATGAAAAACAGGGCGAAAGGCACCAGGCACAAGGCGGCCAGCCACTTACCACGGATCACTGAACTCACTTCAACAGCTCCTGGCAGACAGGTTTGTCGTGGGCAACGCCAAGCAGGGCGCAGACGGTGCCGCAGATATCGGTTTGCCTGGGTTGGGCCTCGGGCTCGAGGCTGAAGGCATCACCGAACACAAACAGCGGCACTTCGCGCTCTTCCGGCAGCAGGCCGTTGTGGGAGCGGTCGTTGTTCATGCCGTGGTCGGCGGTGACCAGCACCTGGTAGCCGGTGTCGAGCCAGCTTTGCAGGTAGTCGGCGAGGATGATGTCCGCCGAGCGGGCGCTGTTACGGTATTGCGCGGTGTCGAGGCCGTGCCTGTGGCCGGCGTCGTCGATGTTCATCGGGTGTACCAGCAAAAAGTTCGGCGCGTGCTTGAGGCGCAGGCTCTCGGCATCGGCAAACAGGTGAGCGTCGGGGTAATGATCGCTCCAGTAGAAGTGCCCGTGCTGGATTGCCAGCGCCGGGTCGTCGGTATGCCGGTCGCGGGCGGCGATAAACGGCGAGCGGTTATACAGCTCGCTGACCCAATGGTAGGCCGCCGCCGCAGTGGTCAAGCCGGCGTCGGTGGCGTAATGGAAAATGCTGCGCTGGTTGGACAGGCGCGAAACGTTGTTGTGGACAATGCCACTGTCGATCGGCGTTACGCCGGTCAGGATGCATTCGTACAGCGGGCGTGAGAGGGCGGGCAATTCGCATTCCAGCTTGTACAGCGCTGCGCGCCCGGCGCCGACGTAGGCCTGGAGATGCCCCATGGCATGCCGGGCGACCTCGTAATTGAGACCGTCGAGCACCACAAGGATGACGTTGTGCTTCATAGGGGCAGGGGCTCCGCGACAAATTGGGCTTGATTCGGTGGATCTTCTGGAACCGGATCAACTGTGGGAGCTGGCTTGCCTGCGATAACGGTGCATCAGCCGATACACGTGCTGAATGTCGTACCGCTATCGCCGGCAAGGCAGCTCCCACCCAGGGCTTATTGCATGTTGATGATGACTTCTTCCTGCCACTTCTGCGGCAGCGCCTTGGAGGTCTTCTCCCAGGCATCGGCGTCCTTGATCGGAGTCACGCCTTTGTATTGCTCGTCAGGCAGCAGCTTGGCTTTCACTTCAGGTGGCAGGGTCAGGTGTTCGGCACGGATCGGCCGCGCATTGCCCTTGGCCAGGTTGATTTGCCCGGCATCACTGAAGATGTATTCGCGGGTCAGCTTGGCCGCGTTGGGGTGCTTGGCGTATTTGTTGATGATGGTGGTGTAGCCGGAAATCACCGAGCCATCCGAGGGGATCAGCACCACGTAGTCATCCGGGTTGGCCATCTTGGCCTTGTAGCTCAGGCCGTTGAAGTCCCAGACCACGCCCACTTCCACTTCGCCCTTTTCCATGGTGGCGATGGTCGGGTTGGCCAGGGAGATACGGCCCTGCTTGGCGATTTCGGCAAACATCAGCAGCGCCGGCTGGATGTTTTTCTCGTCACCACCGGTGGCCAGGGCGGCGGCCAGTACACCGTTGGCGGCCTGGGCGGCGGTGCTCACGTCACCAATCGAAACCTTGTATTTGCCGGTTTTCAGGTCAGACCACTTGGTCGGCACTTCGGAGCCGTGCAACAGCTTTTTGTTGACGATAAACGCAATGGTGCCGGTGTAGGCCAGGGCCCAGTTGCCGTCCTTGTCCTTGGCCCAATCCGGGATCTGTTCCCAGGTGCTTGGCTTGTAGGGTTGGGTCACGCCCTGCTTGACCGCAATCGGTCCGAAGGCTGCGCCCACGTCGCCGATATCGGCGCTGGCATTGTCTTTTTCTGCGGCGAACTTGGCGATTTCCTGGGCCGAGCTCATATCGGTGTCCATGTGCTTGAGGCCGTACTTGGCCGCCAGGTCTTCCCAGGTGCCTTTCCAGTTGGCCCAGTTATCGGGCATGCCGACGCTGTTCACAGCGCCTTCTGCCTTGGCGGCAGCTTCCAGGGTTTTCAAATCGGTGTCAGCGGCCATGGCGGCGGTGCACATGGCAATGGTCGAGCCTAACAGTGATGCCAGGAAAAGCTGTTTCATCCGAAGCTCCTTTGGGCGTTTTCAACGCTGCGATTTTTTGATGGCGCGGTGGGTTTGGTCTAGGTCAGCAATACACGAGCCAATTTAGGCGCGATGGATGACAGTTTTATGTCGGTGTCGTTTTTAAAGCGCCTGGGCAGGTACTTGCCGGGTAAGCGTAGACCAAGGCCAGGCCCCCGTAATTCTTGGACTTGGCCGATGTATTGCAGGGCGTGTGGGGCAGTGTCACGAGGCGCTGTCATCTGTCGGTCATGTGTGATGCCTAGGCTGGCACGCAACAGCCGCCGCTCATTTCAGGGGCATTTGGCGCACCCAAACAGTGCTGGCCTAGTCCAGATAGGTAACGTTGATGCGTGATGAGGCAACCAAAGCGGTGACAGCCATTGGCCTGGCGCTGCAAGAGCAGATCAGCCACGGTTTGTTGAGCCCGACGAGCAAACTGCCCGCCGAGCGCAAACTCAGTGAGTTGTTTAGTACCACCCGCATTACGGTGCGCGAGGCCTTGCTGCAACTGGAGGCCCAGGGCCAGATCTACCGCGAGGAGCGCCGTGGCTGGTTTGTCTCGCCGCCCCGGTTGGCCTACAACCTGATGCAGCGCAGCCACTTCCACGCCATGGTCAGCGCCCAGGGGCGAGTGCCTTCTACCGAAGTCATCTCGGCACGCCTGCAACCGGCTTCGGCCGCGGTCTGCGCGTGGCTGCAACTGCCGGCACTGTCCAGCGTGATCCAGATCTGCCGGCGGCGGCGTATTGATGGGCGGCTGGTGCTGTATGTGGAGCACTACCTCAACCCCCAGTATTTTCCGGGGATCCTGGCGTGTGACCTGAACGAGTCGATGACTGAGTTGTACGCCCGCAAGTACGACCTGCACTACGGGCGCGTGCGCTTTGAGATTGTGCCGACTTCTCTACAGGTAGAAGCGGCAGCCGCCTTGAAAGTCTCGGCGGGCAGCCCCGGGCTGCGGATCGCCCGGGTCAATTACGATCAGCATCAGCGCCTGATCGACTGCGATCTGGAGTTCTGGCGCCATGATGCGATTCATGTCGGGGTGGATGTGACCTGAGCTTCCTGCGGCCCACTCGCCGCCGTCACCACTTGCACGCTCAAGCGCGGCATCGCCAGGTCCATCCCGGCCTCATCCAGGTGGCGCTTGAGCGACAGGTTGAACGCCCGCGACACTTCCCACTGCTTGATCGGCGCGGTCTTGAAGCGCGCACGCAGGATGGCGTTGCCGGACTCGAAGCTTTCCACACCCTGGAACTCCAGGGGCGACCAGATATTGCGGCGTTGCAGCGGGTCGGCGCGCATTTTCTGGCCGACGTCGCGCATCAGCTTGATCGCGGTGTCGATGTCCATGCTGGCTGGCACCGCTACGCGGAAAATCGCGTAGCCGAATTCCCGCGAGTAGTTCTTGATGCTCTTGATCTCGCTGAACGGGATGGTGTGGACGATGCCGTCGATATCGCGCAGGCGCACGGTACGGATGGTCAGGCCCTCGACGGTGCCAAGGTGGCCGCCGACATCCACATAGTCATCAATGGCCAGGGAGTCTTCGATGATGATGAACAGGCCGGTGATCAAGTCCGCCACCAGTGACTGCGCACCAAAACCGATGGCCAGGCCGATCACACCGGCACCGGCCAGCAGGGGCGTGACGTTCATGCCCATGTTCGCCAGGGCGACAATGGCGGCGATGATGAAGATGGTCACGAACAGCACGTTGCGGATCAACGGCATCATGGTCTGCGCCCGCGCATTAGCCAGGCCTTTGCGCGAGCGGGTGAGGGCGTGGTGGATCGCGGTGTCGCTGAGGATCCAGATCAGCCAGGCGAACAGCAGGGTACCGGCAAGGCCGAACAGCTTGACGCTGATTTCATGTCCGTCGCCTTCGGTAAAGCGGATCAGCGACCAGCCCCAGACCCGCAGGCCGAGTTCGATAAACACCAGCCACACCATCAGATGGGCCAGGGTGTAGACAAAGCTTTTCAGGCGCTCGGAATACAGCGCATGGCGCTTGTGCCCGCGCTGGGGCTTGAGGGCGTGGCGGCGCACCAGGCCGTTGATCACCATGCACAGCACCAGCAACACCGTGCACAGCAATGACTGGCGCAAGGCGGTGCTGGTATCGCCGGCGGACACGAAGGTGGCAAACAGCGAAATGCCCACCAGCAGCAGCGCGGGCAGGTACCAGAAGGTGCCGACGATCTCGATCGTATCGCTCAATGCGCGGCGGGTCAGGCGCCGGGACAGTGGCTGGTTGCGGATCAGGTGGGCGATGGGCCGGCGGAAACGCAGGATAAACACGCCGGTGGACAGTGCCGCGAGGACATTGGCGACGGTCGCGGCGCTGTGGGCCAGGTGCGTACCCAGGGCTTCGGTCAGGCGCGGATCACTCAAGGCCTCGCCGAAAGCGGCGAAGCTGCCGATCAGCCACAGCGGGCGAAACGCCTGGTGGCGCAGGATATACAGCGCCCGGTGACGGTGCGGGCCGTCGAGCACGGAAAAGGCGATGACGCAGATCGCTGAAAAACACGTGCCGACCACCAGCGCGTACGCCAGCACCATCGCCAGGGATTTGCCCAGGGACGAGGGCAGGGCGTAGCTGAGGTAGACGGTGATCACCAGGGCAATCAGCCAGGGGCCGAGCTTGCGCAGGGCAAAGCGCAGCATGTCCCAGGTCTTGGGGTGTTGCGGCAATTCTTCACTGAGGCCAAAGCGCAGGCGCACCCGATGGCTGAGCCAGATCAGCGCGGCCGCGAGCAGGCTCCAGAGCATCAGCACCACGGCAAAGCCAAAGATAATCGGCAGCCATTCGCTGGCGGGCAGCATCAGCGCGCCCAGCTCGGTCCTGGCCTGGGCGAATTCGACGGACCAGCGATTGAGTGGGCTGTCGGCGCCGGACAGCTGTTGCTCCAGGCTGGCCAGGGTGCCGCCGATCAGGCTCAGCACCCCTTGCTCGGCAGCCGGCTGGGCTTTTTTCGTGGCTTCGCGCAGCTTTTTCAGGTCGGCCAGCAGCTTGGTGCGCTGCTGGTCGTTTTCCAGGGTCTTGATCACCTCGTCCAAAGACTGCCCCAGCGGCACGTCGGCCTGTGGCTGGGCTTTGGTGGTGCTGCCCAGCATGCCGGGCAGGCCGACCGCCTGGGCAGGGGCGATGGGCAACAGGATCAGCAGGCAAAGGAGCAGGCAGTGTGGCAGAGCAAACAGACGGGCAAGCACGAGGCGGTCAACCTTGAATACGATGGATCGCCCGAGTGTACGAGGGCGCTATGCCCAATGCGAGTGCATTTATTATTCGGCCAGTTTCGCCAGGATCCGGTAGACGATGGTGGCGAGGATCAGCAGCATGCCGATCCACATGCCAAATACACCGAGGTTTTTTTCGCGGAAGTTGAAGCCAACGGCCAGCAGGATCATGCCCGTGAGGATGGGGATGAGCATGGCGTGGAAGGCGGACATCGGGATCATGGTGGGGACGGCCTTGTCGTTGAGGGATGAGTGTCAGTCTAGGCGGGATTGGCGCGGGGTGCCTTGATGTGTGTCAGATAGCGCCGCAGTGCGCTGGGAATCGCCATCGCGGGCAAGCCCTAATGCCGTTCAGTTAAGCGCAGATCCCCGGTGGGAGCGGGCTTGCTCGCGAAAGCGGTGGGTCAGTCAATATCAATGTTTGCTGGGCGGACGTCTTCGCGAGCAAGCCCGCTCCCACATTTGATCTTCGCTGCTTTGAGTATTGCGTTCGCTTAACTGATCGGCATTAGGGCAAGCGCCGCCCCTTTCAGGGCAGGTCGCGACTTGCGTAAAACGCACTCAGCACCTTTACCAGGTGCGCCAAATCGTGGCTGCCGCACAACTCGCGGATCGAGTGCATGGCGAATGTCGGCAAGCCGATATCCACGGTGCGCACGCCCAGGTGGCTGGCTGTGATCGGGCCGATGGTCGAGCCACAGCCCATGTCACTGCGCACCACGAAGCTCTGCACCGGCACTTCTTCAGCCATGCACAGGTGGCGGAAGAACCCGGCGGTTTCGCTGTTGGTGGCGTAGCGCTGGTTGCTGTTGACCTTGATTACCGGGCCGGCATTGAGTTTCGGGCCATGGTTGGCGTCATGCTTGTCGGCATAGTTGGGGTGGATGCCGTGGGCATTGTCGGCAGACACCAACAGCGACTTCTGAATCGCCCGTACGAACTCATCACCTTCAGGCAGCAGGCGACGCAGGGTCTGTTCCAGCATCGGGCCGTCGGCACCGCAGGCCGAGCAGGAGCCGACTTCTTCGTGGTCGGTACACACCAGCACGCAGGTTTCGTCGGTCTCGCTGGTGAGCAGGGCTTGCAGGCCGGCATAGCACGACAGCAGGTTGTCCAGGCGGGCGCCGGCGATAAAGTCGCCATGCAGGCCAATCACCGCTGCGCCCTGGGTGTCGTAGAAGCTCAACTCGTAGTCGAGCACCACATCAGCGTTCAGCCCATGTTCGCGGGCCAGTTGGTCGGTGAGCACGGCGCGGAAGTCCACGCGCTCATCACCGGCAAACTGCGCGAGGATCGGCGGCAGCTCGGTCTGGGCATTGATCGCCCAGCCCTGGTTGGCTTCACGGTTCAGGTGGATGGCCAGGTTGGGGATGATGGCAATCGGCAGTTTGAAGTCGATCAACTGGCTTTCGACCTTGCCGTCACGCCGGAACGTCACGCGGCCGGCGAGGGAAAGGTCGCGGTCGAACCACGGTGCCAGCAGCGCGCCGCCATAGACTTCCACACCCAACTGCCAGAAGCCCTGGCGTTGCAGTTCAGGTTGCGGCTTGACCCGCAGGCACGGGCTGTCGGTATGGGCGCCGACCAGGCGGATGCCGTCGTGCAGGGGCGACTGGCGGCCCATCTTGAAGGCGATGATCGAGGAGTCGTTGCGGGTCACGTAGTAGCGACCGTTGGCCTCGGTGGTCCACGTTTCGCGCTCGTCGAGGCGCTGGAAACCGGCAGCTTCCAGGCGCTGGGCGAGGGCCGCAGTGGCATGAAAGGGAGTGGGAGAGGCCTTGAGGAAGTCGATCAGGCCTTGATTCAACGCTTCGCGCATAAGTAGCTCCAGACAGCAATGCGCGGAGTTTACCGTATTGGCTCAGGATTTGGCTTGAAGCTACTTTCTTAAGTGCAACACAAGACCTCTGTGGGAGCAGGCACGCCAGCTCCCACAGAGGATCGGGTTACCACTTCAAAAAGGCGCAGGGCACTCGAAGCGCAGGCGCTCGCCGCTTTGCGGGTGGGTAAAGCTCAACATGCTCGCGTGCAGGCACAGGCGCGGCCAGGCGGCCAGGGCCTGTTCATGGGCATACAGGCCATCACCGAGCAGCGGGTGCCCGATGGACAGCATGTGTACCCGCAGTTGGTGCGAACGCCCGGTAATCGGCGTCAGCTCGACCCGGCACCAATCCCCGCAACGCTCCAGGACTTTCCAGAAGGTCAGCGCATGCTTGCCGAACTCATGGTCCACCACATGCCGCGGCTTGGTCGGCGGGTCATAGCGCAGCGGCAGGTCGATGCTGCCGCTGTCCAGTTCCGGCTGGCCCCAGCACAAGGCGGTGTAGGCCTTTTCTGTTTCGCGGTCGTGAAACTGGCGGGACAGTTCGCGGTGGGTGTCGGCATCCCTGGCCAGCAGGATGATCCCCGACGTTTCCCAGTCCAGGCGATGGACGATACGCGCCTCTGGGTAACCGTTTTCCTGCAGGCGAGTGATCAGGCAGTCCTTGTTGTCGTCGGCGCGACCTGGCACCGACAGCAGCAGGGTAGGCTTGTTCACCACCAGGACAGCGTCATCCTGGTGAAGGATATGGATATTGGACAACGGCATTAAACAGCCTCGTAACAAACGCCAACGGCGGCTCGGCCACCTGGTTCCCCAAAGGGGATCAAGGTGACGGAGCCGCCGTGGCGACCGCCTGTTCGATCAACGATCAGGCAGGGTGATATTGAGTTCCAGAATCGAGCAGCTGCCGTCGTTTTCCAGGGCGACATGCACGTCATCGTTGCCGATATTGACGTACTTGCGGATCACCTCGACCAGTTCCTTCTGCAAGGCTGGCAGGTAGTCCGGCGTGCTGCGTTGGCCGCGTTCGTGCGCCACGATGATCTGTAGACGCTCTTTCGCTACCGATGCGGTGCTTGGCTTTTTGTTGGCGCGAAAGAAGTCGAGAAATTTCATTGTTTAGTTGCCTCCAAACAGGCGCTCGAAGAATCCCTTCTTCGCGACATCGAGGAAGCGGTGTTCCACGGTTTTTCCCAACAGGCGGTCAACGGCATCGCTGTACGCCTGGCCGGCGTCGCTTTGGTCGTCGAGGATGACCGGTACGCCCTGGTTGGATGCTTTCAGCACCGCCTGGGATTCCGGGATCACACCCAGCAGAGCCACGGCCAGGATTTCCTTGACGTCTTCAACGCCGAGCATTTCGCCCTTGCTGACACGGTCAGGGTTGTAGCGGGTCAGCAGCAGGTGTTCCTTGATCGGGTCTTCGCCCTTCTCGGCGCGCCGGGATTTGCTGGCCAGCAGGCCCAGCATACGGTCCGAGTCACGTACCGAGGACACTTCCGGGTTGGTCACGACGATGGCTTCATCGGCGAAATACATCGCCAGGTGAGCACCGGTCTCGATACCAGCCGGGGAGTCGCAGACCACGTACTCAAAGGTTTCCTTGAGTTCCATCAGGACTTTTTCCACGCCTTCTTTGGTCAGCGCGTCTTTGTCGCGGGTCTGGCTGGCGGCCAGTACATACAGGTTCTCAAGGCGCTTGTCCTTGATCAGGGCCTGTTGCAGGTTGGCTTCGCCGTTGACCACGTTGACGAAGTCATACACCACGCGGCGTTCGCAGCCCATGATCAGGTCGAGGTTACGCAAACCGACGTCGAAGTCGACGATGACTGTCTTGTGGCCGCGCAGAGCGAGACCGGTACCGATAGCGGCGCTGGTGGTGGTCTTACCCACACCACCCTTGCCGGATGTAACCACGAGAATCTTGGCCAAGGTGTTTCACCCCTAAGGAAAAAGGACCTCTCAGTCCCTGAAAAACATCTCTTGAAACTCGCTGCAGGCGGACAGCCTTCGTAGGAAAAAGATGTGCCTCCCGTAAGGGAAACGCCAGCTTTCAATTATTCCTACACAAGTCTTGCCGGTTTCGCTGTGCTATCAGAGTCCAGAGATGCTTGGAAAATGCGGCAGTATCCGTTAAAGACGGATGATGTTCAACACATCGCCCGACAGGCTGACTTGTACCCCGGCCCCCCACAGCGGATCACGGCGCAAATCTTCCGAAACCTTGTACTGGCCGGCGATCGACACCAGCTCAGCGCTCAATTGCTGGCAGAAAATCCGTGCCTTGGTATCGCCCTTGACCCCAGCCAGTGCCCGACCGCGCATTGGGCCGTATACATGGATGTTGCCATCGGCGAGAAGTTCCGCGCCGGGACTGACCGGAGCGACCACCACCAGGTCGCCGCCCTGGGCGTAAATCTGCTGCCCACCGCGTACGGGAGAGGTGATGATCCTTGTAGGCTTGACCGTCGGCTCTGCCGGTTTTTCCGGTTTTTTCTTCACTTCAGCTTCTACCGGGTCGAGCACACGCTCGCGGGCACCGGACGGTGGCAATACTGGCAATTCAATAGCGATGGCCGCCGCGATGTCTTCAATACGGTTGGCACGGATGGCCAGGGTGCGCAGGCCATGTTGGCGGCAAACGCGCATCAGCCCGGGCAGGTCAACCGCGCCCTGGCCGGCCGGCAATTTATCCAGGGCCAGCACCAGCGGCGCATTGTTGAAGAAATTCGGCGCCAGGGCGACCTTGGCGGCGAGCTGGCGGTCCAGGGCGTCAAGGTCGTTACGGGCCAGTTCCAGCACAGTAATGGCGAGCATGCTGCCCTTGAGCTGGAATACGGGATCTTGGTCTAGCGATTCAGTTTGGCTCATGGTCGGCAAAGCGGCTTGTCACGAAAAGTGTCGAGACTTATAACGAGAACAACCGCTAGCCGCAAGCCGGGTCGAACCGTTGTAGAATGCGCGGCCCTGTCTTTACCGGAATCTGTAATGGATCGCCCGCGTTTTCGAGCTGTATTTTTTCACCCGCGCTTCTGGCTGCTATGGCTGGGGCTCGGCCTGTTGTGGCTGATTACCCAACTGCCATACCGGGCGCTGCTGGGCATTGGTCGTGTACTGGGTGCGTTTATGTACCGGGTGGCCGGCGAACGTCGACGCATTGCCGCGCGAAACCTGGAACTGTGCTTCCCGCAGATGTCCGCGCAAGAGCGTAAACATTTGCTCAAGGAAAACTTTGCCTCCACCGGCATCGCCTTTTTCGAGATGGCCATGAGCTGGTGGTGGTCCAAACAGCGTCTGGCGCGCCTGGCCCATGTTGAAGGGCTGGAGCACCTCAAGCAGGCACAACTGGAAGGCAAGGGCGTGATCCTCATGGCCCTGCATTTCACCACCCTGGAGATCGGCGCGGCTTTGCTCGGCCAGAAGCACACCATCGACGGCATGTACCGCGAGCACGGCAACCCGTTGTTCGATTTTATCCAGCGCCGTGGCCGCGAGCGCCACAACCTCGACTCCCTGGCGGTAGAGCGTGAAGACGTGCGCGGCATGCTCAAGCTGCTGCGCGCCGGCCGGGCGATCTGGTACGCGCCGGACCAGGACTATGGCGCCAAGCAAAGCATTTTCGTGCCGTTGTTCGGCATCCAGGCCGCCACTGTCACCGCTACCAGCAAGTTTGCGCGCCTGGGCAAGGCATTGGTGGTGCCCTTTACCCAGCAGCGCCTGGCCGATGGCAGCGGCTACCGCATGGTGATTCATCCGCCGTTGCGCGACTTCCCCGGTGAATCCGACGAAGTCGATTGCCTGCGCATCAACCAATGGGTGGAAACTGCGGTGCGCGAGTGCCCCGAGCAATACCTGTGGGCCCATCGCCGCTTCAAGAGCCGGCCACCGGGCGAGCCCAAGTTGTACGAAAAGCGCCGCTGAACAAACGGATTGTCCCTCGCCCATGGAGTTATGCAATGCGCCCCACTGAACCGGTCACAGGCTTGATTCTTTCCGGCGGCGGGGCGCGTGCGGCGTATCAGGTCGGGGTGCTGGCGGCGATTGCCGAGTTGCTGCCTCCGGGGGCCGCCAATCCCTTCCCGGTGATTGTCGGCACCTCGGCCGGGGCGATCAACGCGGTGAGCCTGGCCAGTGGCGCCATGGACTTTACTGCCGCCATCGCGCGCCTCACCGCATTCTGGCAGGGCTTTCGCAGCCATCTGGTGCTGCGCAGCGACTGGCCGGGGGTGATTCACCAGGCCAGCCGTTTCCTCTCCCGCAGCCTGCTGGGCCTGGGCTCGCCGGTGCCAGTGGCGCTGCTCGACAGCTCGCCGTTGCGGGAGTTGCTGCAAGACAAGCTGCATTTTGAAGGTATCAATGAGGCGATCCGCCACAAGCACCTGCATGCCGTAGCGGTGACGGCGTTCGGCTATGAGTCGGGCCAGGCGGTGACGTTCTATCAGGGCGGCGGCACCATCGACGCCTGGCTGCGCCACCGGCGCATCGGCCTGCCCACGCAGTTGACGGTGGAGCACCTGCTGGCCAGTTCGGCGATCCCATTGCTGTTTGCGCCGGTCAAACTGGACCAGGAATATTTTGGCGATGGTGCCGTCCGGCAATCAGCGCCCATCAGTCCTGCGCTGCACCTGGGGGCCACCCGGGTGCTGGTGGTGGGGGTCAGTGGCAACCCGCGTTCCCCTGACCCTTCGGCGCCGCAGGAGCGCAGCTACACCGGCCAGCAGCCCACCCTGGCGCAGATTGGTGGGCATATGCTCAACAGTACTTTTATTGACAGCCTCGAGAGTGACATCGAGTTGCTGGAGCGTCTTAACCAGTTCAGCCATCTGCAACCGGCCAACAGCGCCGCGCGGGGGCTTTCACCGGTCGATGTGTTGGTGATTGCGCCCAGCCAGCCGATCGACGAAATAGCGGCCCGCCATCGCCAGGAACTGCCGGCGGCATTGCGGTTGTTCTTGCGTGGGCCAGGGGCGACCAAGACCAGCGGGGCAGGGGTGCTCAGCTATCTGTTGTTCGAGGCAGGGTATTGCAGCGAGTTGATCGAGTTGGGGCGCCGCGATGCATTGGCCAAGCGCGAGGAGTTGCAGCGGTTCCTGGGCCTGACCCCGAACTGAATCGGGGCGCGGGCTTGTGTGGGAGCGGGCTTGCCCGCGATGGCGGTGAATCAGCCAATACTTGGGCTGGCTGACACTCCGCTATCGCGGGCAAGCCAGCTCCCACAGGGGAGGCCTTAGAAGTGGTACTTGACCAACAGGCTGGCCGTGTCCTGGTTGGTCTCGAACGCGCCGCTGTCCTGGATCCCGTACTTGTTCTTCCAGTAGTCGTATTCAAAACCGACATACAACTGCTTGGCGCCCCAGTTCATGGCTTTGCCCAGGTCATACTTGACCTGCGGGTTGAAGTGCAAGTTGGCGTGGTAAGTACCACGGGCGTTCTTGTCGTTATCCACCACCCAGTCCATGAAGCCGTCGATCAGCACGTCGGAGTTGCCCACGGGAATGGTGTAAGACCATACCGGCGTGATCTGCCAGACACCATCACCCGGGCGATTGCCTTCGGTCTGGCGCTGGTAGAAGTTCAACTGGAAGTAGTCGAAGCCGGGGATGTTCAGGTCGAATGCCGGGCCTACCAGGTAGGACTCGTTGTCGCCTTCGCCGAACTCGTAAGTGAACGCCAGCAATACATCTTTGATCGGGCCGAAGGACAAGTCCTTATCCAGGATCTTGCCAAATGACAGCCGTGGGCTGAACTCGCCGTAGTAAGTATTGGGGCCGACGTTGCCGTCTTCCTTGCCGTTGTAAAAGATACGATCGAGGAAGAAGAAGTTGTCGCCGTACTTCCACGCATCGGCGTGTTCAAAGGTGACGGTTTGCTGGATCTCTGGGTTGACCTTGAAGTTCTTGCCCCACAGGTAAGTCAGGCTGTTGTTCTGCCACTGCAGCAAGTCACCCGCCATTGCCTGGCCCCCGGCCAGCAGGGATCCGGCCAACATCAGGCTGTTCACGGTACGTTTCATTCGGTTGCTCCCGAGCTAAAGTTTTGTGGTTTTTCTTCTACGCAGGCGCTCTGGTGTGGCGCCTTTTGGTTCGCTGCAAAAATCGTCTGTTCGGTCAGCTTTAATGCTTTTAGCAAGAGCTGCGCCAAAGTGTTTGAAAAGCCAAAAAATCCCCGCCGGCTACATGGGATGCAGTCGGATACAGAGGACTTTTGCGCACTTTGGCAGCCAACATAAGGCCGGGATAAGTTGGCCTTTAAGTCAGCTTTTACATTCGCTGTTTTTTTTTGAGTCGATTCGAGCGGGCGCGGAGAATACTGGCTCCAGAGCCTGTGCTCAAGTGCGCTGTAAAAGAGCGCGGGGGGCGAGAATGGGGCACGGCGTGTGGCCGGCCCCAGGTCTAGGGTGTGCATGTGGATGTTCCCTGTTCGTTGTTATTTTTGTCGTAACGAAGGAATCAATGCGTATGGGCAACTGCGGGGCGTTCTGAGCCGCCCAGGATGTTGAACAGCACGTTCAGCGACAACGCGCTAAGCGTGGCCATGGCAATGCCGCTATGGGTAATCGGGCTCATCCACAACGGTAACTGGGCAAAGAACTCCGGGCGTACCACCGGGATCAGGCCCATGCCGATGCTGACCGCCACCAGCAACTGGTTGCGCCGGTCGGCAATGTCGGCTTCCTGGAGGATCTTGATCCCGGTCGCGGCCACCATGCCGAACATCGCGATGGCCGCGCCGCCCAGCACCGCAGGAGGAATCGAAGCCACCAAAAACGCCGCCTTGGGCAGCAGGCTGAGGACAATCAAAAAGGCCCCGGCCATGATCGTCACCGAGCGGCAACGCACCCCGGTCATCTGCACCAGGCCGATGTTCTGGGCGAAAGAAGAATGGGTGAAGGTATTGAAGAACCCGGCAAAGAACGACGCGCCGGCATCGCACAGCAGGCCGCGTCGCAGCATTTTCGGGGTGACTTCCTGGCCGGTGATCTTGCCCAGCGCGAGGAACATGCCGGTGGATTCGACGAAGATAATCACCACCACCAGGCACATCGACAGGATCGGTGCCAATTCGAATGTGGGCATGCCGAAGTGCAAGGGCGTGACCACTTGCACCCACGGCGCCTGCTCCAGGCCGCCGAGGTCGACCATGCCGAGCAGTCCGCACAAGGCGTAGCCCAGGGCCATGCCGATCAGTACCGAGATATTGACCCAGAACCCACGCATGAAACGGTTGATCAACAGAATGGTGGCCAGCACCAGGCCGGCGATGGCCAGGTAGATCGGCGAGCCGAATTGCACGGCGGTAGCACCACCGCCAGCCCAGTTCACCGCCACTGGAAACAACGAAAGACCGATGGCCGTGATCACCGTGCCGGTCACCAGCGGTGGGAAGAAGCGCACCACCTTGGACATGAATGGCGCGATGAGCATGCCAAAGAACCCGGCGGCGATGGTTGCGCCGAAGATCCCTTGCAGGCCGATGCCCGGCATGCCCGCCATGGCGACCATGCTGCCGACAGCGGCGAAACTGGCGCCCATCATCACCGGCATACGGATGCCCAGCGGGCCGATCCCGAAGGATTGGACCATGGTCGCGATCCCCGCCACCAGCAGGTCGGCGTTGATCAAAAAGGCGATTTCTTCACGACTCAAGCCCGCGGCTTGTCCGATGATCAGCGGCACGGCCACTGCGCCGCCGTACATCAGCAGTACATGTTGCAGGCCTACCAGGATCAGTTGCAAAAGGGGCAGCCGCACCATGGCGGGTGCGGCAGGAATCTGCGGCTCGGCTAACTCGGACATGCAACACCTCGGATCTTTTTTATTTTTGTGTTGTTTGGCAGTCAATTGCCAGGTGAAACCCAATCTTCAAAACACAGCACCTCTCAACTGTAGGAGCGGGCTTGCCAGCTCCTACAGTGTGATCTGCGCTAATCAGTTAATTGGTGCGCGCTCCTTGATTGATCCAACTGCCAATCAACTCCCGCTCCTGCTGGGTCATCTGGGTAATGTTGCCCAATGGCATGATCTGGCTGGCCACCGCCTGCGCTTGAATGCGCGCCGCCTGCTGCTGGATCTGCGCCGGGGTATCGAACATCACCCCGGCCGGCGCGGTGCTGAACAGCGGGCTGGTGGGCTTGGCCGAATGGCACACGGTGCAACGCTCTTCGATCACGCTGTGCACCTTGCCAAAATCCGTCGAGGCCTGGGCCGCAGGCGCTTGTGCCGCTGGTGCTGGCGCGGCGGGAGCTGCTGGCTTGAGGCCGCCACCCAACGCGGTTTCCGGCAATGGCTGGTACTCGATCGCTGCTGGCGCCTTGGCCACGTCCGGTGTGGTCGCCACGGGTTTAGGACCGGTGACATAGGCCAGGCAGATCATCGCCAGGGCGCCGACCGGTAGGGTCCACGCGTATTTCTGGCTGTCATGCCGGGTGTTGAAGTAGTGCCGTACCAATACCGCCGCCACCGCGATCCCGGCCAGGATCAACCAGTTGTACTGGCTGCCGTAGGTGCTCGGGAAGTGGTTGCTGATCATGATGAACAGCACCGGCAGGGTGAAGTAGTTGTTGTGACGCGAGCGCAGCAGGCCCTTGGCCGGCAGTGCCGGGTCTGGGGTGCGGTTTTGCGCAATCGCTGCCACCAGCGCACGCTGGGCCGGCATGATGATACGGAACACGTTGCCGACCATGATGGTGCCGATGATCGCACCCACATGCAGGTACGCACCGCGCCCGCTGAACACCTTGCTGAAGCCGTAGGCGGCGCCGATCAACAGGACGAACAGGATAAAGCCGAGCAGGGCAGGGCGTTTGCCCAGGGCCGAGTCGCACAGAAAGGAGTAGATGAACCAGCCGGCGAACAGTGAGCCTATGCCCAGCAACACGCCTTCGGTACCGCTGAGGCTGCTGCCGGGGGCGAGCAGGTACAGCGTCGGGTTGAGGTAGAACACCACGCACAGCAGCGCGACGCCCGACATCCAGGTGAAATAGGCTTCCCATTTGAACCAGTGCAGGTTGTCCGGCATGGTCGGTGGGGCCAGTTTGTATTTTTCCAGGTGGTAGATACCGCCACCGTGGATCGCCCATAAATCGCCAGCCAGGCCACTTTTGGGGTTGACGCGGTTCAGGTTGTTTTCCAGCCATACGAAATAGAAAGACGCACCGATCCAGGCCACGCCAGTGATCATATGAACCCAGCGCACGCTTAGGTTCAGCCATTCCAACAGATGTGCTTCCACAGTCTTTACCTCTCGCCCGTCACCCTTGTTGTCGGGTGCTCGGACCTTCTCTTATTGGTGGGGGGCAAGGATCAACCGCTCATCCTCTTTGAAAAAATGCTCATCGCAGTTATTGCCTGTGCCACTGCGATCAACCACCAGGAAGTCATCCCGCTTTTCGATCGTCAGCACCGGGTGGTGCCAGACGCCGCGATGGTAATTAATGCCCTGCCTGCCGTTGGTGACGAAGGCGCGGACCAAGCCTGATACAGGTTCATCGCCAACCGGCGCGACCACGATCAGAAAGGGGTTGCCGAGCAGCGGGATAAAGGCCTGGCTGCCCAGCGGGTGTCTTTCCAGCATGCACACGGTCAGCGGCATGTCCTGCGCATCGGCGCGGAAGATGCTGATGATGGCGTGGTCTTCTGGCGTGGCGGTTTCTACCGTCGCCAGTTTATGAAAGCGCATGGTCGAGCCGTTGTTGATCATGAAGTGATCGCTGCCATCGGTTTCGATAACGTCTCCGAAAGGGGCGAAGGCTTCTTTGGTCAAGGGTTCGATCATCAGTGTGCGCATGGCTGTCTTCTTATCCGAATTCTGTGTTGTTTGTTCTGGCGCCTTCGCGAGCAAGCCCGCTCCCACATTTGGAATGCATTCCCCTGTGGGAGCGGGCTTGCTCGCGAATGGCATCACCGCTTACTTCGAAACCTTGCCGAAAACCCGCAGGCGGCTTACACCACCATCCGGGAATACGTTGAGGCGGATGTGGGTGATCGGGCCCAGTGCCTTGATCTGCTCGGCGAAGGTGTGTTCGGCGTGCATTTCCAGTTTCTGTGCCGGCAGCAGTTCGCGCCAGAACAGCGATTGGGTCTCGATCTGGCTGTCAGTGCCGCCTTTGACGAACGCGGCCTGGATCGAGCACGTGTCCGGGTAGTTGCCCTTGAAGTGCAGGGTGTCGACCACCACTTTCTCGACCTCGCCGGCATGCCCCAGCGCGACGATCACCCAGTCATTGCCAGGTGTGCGACGACGCGCGGTTTCCCAGCCATCGCCCATGTTGATGCCACGGCCCGGGTTGAGGATGTTGCCCATGCGCCCGAAGTGCTCGTCGGAGCAGGCCAGTGCGCGGCCGCCATTGAGGGAGGAGGCCAGGTCCACTTGTTCGTTGTCGCCCACGGCCGACCAGTCGCGGAACGGAATGCCGTACACCCGCAGACGCGCTACGCCACCATCGGGGAAGATGTTGAAGCGCAGGTGGCTGAATGCCTGGTCGTTGTTGATTTCGTGGAAATGATGGCTGTTGCCCTGCAACTCTACGGCAGACAACACTTCGACCCACTGGGTGTTGTCATCGGGCTCGCCCGACGCCAGGAAGCAGCCTTCCAGGGACGCCGATGGCGGGAAGTTGCCGGTGAAGAATGAAGTGTCGATGTCCACGCCCTTGATAGAGCCCGGTACGCCCAGGCGGATCACCGCGCTGTCGAAGCCTTCGAAGCGCTTGCGGCGTGACTCCCAGCCGTCCATCCACTTGCCGTTATCATCGAAAACGCCCTCCTTCCATACGGCCGGGGTCGGCTGGAACAGTCGGTTGGCGTCGGCGAACCAGTCATCAGTCACAGAGATGATCTTGGTGCCCAGGCGGGCGTCGGCCAGGTTGACGAACTTCTCGAAAGGTACGGCGTTAGCTTTCATTCTTCTTGTCTGCCTTAGATAGAGTGGCTGGGGATGGTCGTTTAGAGGGTCAATAAACGGAACAACGCGATCTTGTTGATCTCTGCCAGTGCGCACTTGAACTCGGTCTCGACCGGGTTGTGGATGCGCGTTTCAAACGCGGCGAGGATCTGATGCCGGTTGCTGCCTTTTACCGCCATGATGAAGGGAAACTTGAACTTGGCCTTGTAGGCGTCGTTCAGCTCGGTGAAGCGCGAAAACTCGTCGCTCGAGCATTGGTGGATACCGGCGCCAGCTTGTTCATGGGTACTGGCTTCGGTCAGTTGGCCCTGGACGGCAGCTTTGCCGGCCAGGTCCGGGTGAGCGTTGATCAGGGCCAGTTGCCTGGTGTGATCGGCGCTCAATAGGATATCGCTCATGCGCTGGTGCAGGGTTTCGATCTCATCGATCGAGGCGTCCTGGCCCAGGTCGAAGGCCTTTTCGGCCACCCATGGCGAGTGTTCATAGATATCGGCGAAGGCTGCGACAAATTCGTCGCGGCTGAGGGCCGATGGTTTCAAGGTTTGGAAAGCAGTCATTTGGCGGCTCCCTGGAAAGGGTGTACGTCATGCCAGTGGCGGGCAATGTCGACGCGGCGGGTGAACCACACCTGGTCATGGCCCTTGGCGTATTCGATAAAGCGCTTGAGTGCGGCCAGGCGCGCCGGGCGGCCGATCAGGCGGCAATGCAGGCCGATGGACAGCATCTTCGGCGCCTCGGCACCTTCGGCATACAGCACATCGAACGCGTCCTTGAGGTACTCGAAAAAGTCGTCGCCCTTGTTGAAACCCTGGACCTGGGTGAAGCGCATGTCATTGGTGTCCAGGGTGTAGGGGATCACCAGGTGCGCCTTGCCGGCCGGGTTGTTCGGTTCCCAGTAGGGCAGGTCGTCGTCGTAGGTGTCGCAGTCATACAGGAAGCCACCTTCTTCCATCACCAGCCGCCGCGTATTCGGGCCGGTGCGCCCGGTGTACCAGCCCAGTGGGCGCTCGCCGGTCAGCTCGGTAAGGATGCGGATGGCTTCGAGCATGTGCTCGCGCTCCTGGGCCTCATCCATGTACTGGTAGTCGATCCAGCGGTAGCCGTGGCTGCAAATCTCGTGACCGGCGGCGACCATCGCACGGATTACATCGGGGTGACGCTGGGCGGCCATGGCCACGGCGAAGATGGTCAGCGGAATGTCGAATTCCTTGAACAGCTTGAGGATGCGCCACACGCCGGCACGGCTGCCGTATTCGTACAGCGACTCCATGCTCATGTTGCGCGCGCCTTGCAGCGGCTGGGCCGAGACCATTTCCGAGAGGAAGGCTTCCGACTCTTTGTCGCCGTGCAGGATATTGCGCTCACCGCCTTCTTCGTAATTGAGTACGAACGACAGGGCGATACGCGCCTTGCCCGGCCAGTGAGGGTGCGGTGGGTTACTGCCGTAACCGATCAGGTCGCGTGGGTAGTCAGCGCTCACTGCAGTCTTCCTTCTTGTTCGTGATCGATGGTGTGGCGGCCGTTGCGTCACAGCGATGGGTTGATTGTATACAACTTAATGGTCACTTTGTAAGCCTGTATTTCTGCATTTTTTCCGAGTGGTCGTGCCGGCCTATCCTTGCAAGAAACTTGCCCGACCGGTCAACTAAATCTCAAAAACCTGCGGCACCGCTTTAGTGTAGGAGCGGGCTTGCCGGCGATAACGATCTTCCTGTAACCGCACTGCTCGCAGATACACCGTCATCGCCGGTAAGCCAGCACCCATTGGGGAAGAGAGGGGTTGTTGAATTTATTGTGTACAATTTTTTTGAAAAGTGTCTTAATCAGCCATCGCCGGCTTTTTCAATGCCCCACAAAGGTGCGGCCTCTTATTAATCGATGACACGGGAGCTCCAATCCATGGGACGACTGACCACACACGTACTGGACGCCGCCCACGGCTGCCCAGGCAGCGCCATCAAGGTTGAACTGTACCGCGTCGAAGGCGCCCAACTGGAGCTGGTCGCCAGCGCCCTGACCAACAGCGACGGCCGTTGCGACGCACCACTGCTGCAAGGTGACGACTACCGCAGTGGGGTCTACCAGTTGCAGTTCAGTGCCGGGGATTACTATCGCGCCCGTGGTGTGCAACTGCCGGAACCGGCGTTTCTCGATGTGGTAGTGCTGCGTTTTGGCATCAGTGCCGAACAGGATCACTACCATGTGCCGCTGCTGATTTCGCCCTACAGCTACTCCACTTATCGCGGTAGCTGAGTCGTCGTCTCGCTTCACACCCCAAATGCTCTTCGTTGGTTTCGCCCGCTCACACTGCGGGCTTTTTTTTGCCCGCTCTGTAGGAGCGAGCTTGACTCCGGGCGGCGCTCCGACGAAAAACGTCAACGATAACGCGTGTTGTCTGGCTACACGCGGCGCTCTCAAGTTCTTCGTCGGAGCGCCGCCCGGAGACAAGCTCGCTCCTACACGGCGTCAGGAAGCCACTAGCCCCTGAGCAGCGATGCCGCCCCGGCGCTGCCAAACAGCCCGGCACTGAAGCGGTTGAACCAGCTCTGGCCCTTGCCGGTGCGCAGGTAGCGCGCG
The DNA here is from genome assembly GCF_016405645.1 of Pseudomonas sp. MF5691. Taxonomy (NCBI): domain Bacteria; kingdom Pseudomonadati; phylum Pseudomonadota; class Gammaproteobacteria; order Pseudomonadales; family Pseudomonadaceae; genus Pseudomonas; species Pseudomonas sp. MF5691. Next base: position 223,583 of record NZ_JAEKDC010000004.1, on the reverse strand, counting down.
GCGCCGTGGGCACCCAGGCCGTAGGCCAGCTTGCATAGCAGGTCAAGCACGGTCCAGGTGGCGATCATGATCAGCAGTTGCGGCAGGAACGGCTGCTGGCTGCTGAGAAACTGCGGCAGGAAGGCGGCGAAAAACAGAATGTCCTTGGGGTTGCTGGCGCCCAGCACAAAAGCCCGGCCAAACAGTGCACGAAAACGCGGCACGGGGGCTGCGTCCGGCACCACGGCGCCCTGGGAGGGCAGGCGCGATTGCTGCCAGCTCTGCCACGCGAGGTAGAACAGATACAGCGCACCGACGATCTTCAAGGCGCTGAACAACTGCTCCGACGCCAGCAACAAGGCCCCCAGGCCCAGGGCCGAGGCGCTCAACAGGCAGATCGAGGCAAACACCCCGCCAAGAAACGCCGGGTACGAACGGCGCAGGCCGTAGTTCAGGCTGTTGCTGATCATCAGCAGCGACAGCGGCCCCGGAATCAGGATCACGATCAAAGCAGCGCCGCTGAACAGCAGCCAGGTTTCCACGCTCATTACATTCCTCCATACATGCAAAAGCCCCACCCAAGGGTGAGGCGGTTTTCGCCGGCTTCCGAGTTACAGGAAGATAAACTTGGCGATGAAAATCGCGCACAGCACCCACAGACTGATGGAAATCTGCTTGTACTTGCCCGTGCCGGCCTTGAGGGCCACATAAGTGATAAAACCCAGCGCGATGCCGTCGGCGACCGAGAAGGTCAGGGGCATCATGATTGCCGTGACAATCGCCGGAATGCTGTCGGTGGCGTCGTCCCATTCGATATGGGCCATGCCGCTCATCATCAGCATCGCCACATAAATCAGCGCACCGGCCGTGGCATACGCAGGAATCATGCCTGCCAGTGGGGCGAAAAACATCGCCGCTACAAACAGCACGCCCACGGTCACGGCCGTAAGCCCGGTGCGCCCACCGGCCGCCACGCCCGCGGCGCTTTCCACATAACTGGTCACGGGCGGTACACCGACCACTGCGCCAAACACGCTGGAAGCACTGTCGGCTTTCAAGGCCCGCGACAGGTTCTCGATCTTGCCGTCGGCATTGACCAGGCCCGCCCGCTGGGCAACGCCCATCAGGGTGCCGGCGGTGTCGAACATGTGCACAAACAGGAAGGCGAATACCACACTGATCATGCTGACGTTGAACACGCCCATCACGTCCATCGCCATCCAGGTCGGCGCCAGGCTCGGCGGGGCGGCGACGATGCCCTGGTACTGCACCAGGCCCAGGCCCCAGCCGGCCAGGGTGACCGCAATGATGCTGATCAAGATTGCGCCGAATACCCGGTGGTAACTGAGGATCGCGATCAGCAGGAAGCACACGGCCGCCAACAGCGGTGCCGGTTCATGCAGGGAGCCGAGCTTGATCAGGGTGGCCGGGCTGGCCACGATGATGCCGGCGGTTTTCAGGCCGATCACCCCCAGGAATAGACCCACCCCGGCGCCCATGGCGTGGCGCAGGCTTACCGGAATGCTGTTGAGCAGCCATTCGCGGATGCGCGACAGCGTCAGGATCATGAACAGCACGCCGGAGATAAACACCGCACCCAGCGCGGTCTCCCAGGTGTAGCCCATGGTGCCGACCACGGTGTAGGTAAAGAACGCATTCAAACCCATGCCCGGCGCCAGGCCGACAGGCCAGTTGGCGTACAGGCCCATCAACAGGCAGCCGAGGGCTGCGGCGATGCACGTCGCGACAAAGGCGGCGCCGTGGTCGATGCCCGCGTCGGCCATGATGTTGGGGTTGACGAAGATGATGTAGGCCATGGTGATAAACGTCGTGAGGCCGGCGATCAGTTCGGTCTTCACTGTGGTGCCATGCAAGCTGAGTTTGAACAGGCGTTCCAGCCAGCCCTGCTTTGCGGTCGAAAGGTGGGGCGGACTGAGGTCCAGGGTCGGGGCGTCGGATTTATGGCTTTCCACAGCAAGTACTCCTCAAGAGTTTTATTGTTATTTCCAGCACCGGACACTGGGGTGGGCAGCGGTGCTTTGAGGTACCAGCGGGCTTTGTTGACCATTAGGTCAGGAACTCGCACGAAGCGAATTATGCTTTTGTATACAAAGAAAGCAAATAATGTTTGCGATTATGTGTGCAAAAAAGATGAAAGGCCAATTTCAAGGCAGGGTCAGGGCCTTGTTCACTGCCAGCCAACCCATCACCGCCTCTTCACCGGCCTCGGCGAAGGCGTGCTGCAGCAGCTTGACTTGTTCGCGGCGCAAGGACTGTTCGAAGCGCTGGCCTTCTTCGGTCAAGTGCAACAGGCGCTTACGTTTGTCAGCGTCCGAGGCAACGCTGTCGACCAGCTGCATTTCCTGCAATTGGCGCAGCGGCATGTTCAGCGCCTGCTTGCTCACCCCCAACAGCTCCAGCAGTTGCTTGACGCTCAAGGCGGGGTAGCGGGCGATAAAAAACACGATGCGCTGATGCACCCGGCTCAAGCCCCGACGCTCCAGCATTGCGTCGGCCTTGGCGGTAAAGGCCTGGTAGCCGAAGAAGAACGCTTCCATGGCGGCTTGCTGCGAAGTCTGGTTTTTAAGGTCAAGCATATTGACGTATCTACCTTGGGCGTCGTAATTTCGGTCAACCAGTTTGACGTATTTTCCCCAGGCTTTGCTACCGGTGACCCTATGGCTTTCTCTGAACGTGTTTCGCGCCTTAAAAGCTCCTTGATCCGTGAGATCCTCGCGGCGGCCCAGCGTCCGCAGGTGATGTCATTTGCCGGTGGCCTGCCCGCCGAAGCCATGTTGCCTGCGCTGGATTGGCAAGGCATGCCGCCGGCCATGGGCCAATACGGCATGAGCGAGGGCGAGCCGCAATTGCGCGAGTTGCTGGCCGCCGAGGCGCGGTCGCTGGGGGTGGCTTGCGAGGCCAGCCAGGTCCTGGTGGTCAGCGGCTCGCAGCAAACCCTGGACCTGGCGGCCAAGTTGTACATCGACCAAGGTACGCAGATCCTGCTGGAAGGCCCGACCTACCTGGCCGCCCTGCAGATCTTTCAACTGTTCGGCGCCGATTGCCTGACCGTGGAGCTGGAAGCCGACGGCCCGGACCTGACGGCGCTGCGCAGCAATCTGGAACGCCATCGCCCGGCGTTCATCTACCTGATCCCTACCTTCCAGAACCCGTCGGCGGTGCGCTATAGCGAAGCCAAGCGCGATGCCGTGGCGGCGCTGCTCGATGAATTCGGCGTGACCCTGATCGAAGACGAGCCGTACCGCGAGCTGACCTTTGATGGCGGCAGCGCCCGGCCGATTGTCAGCCGCTTGCGCAAGGCCAGTTGGATCTACACCGGCACCGTCTCGAAAACCCTGCTCCCGGGCCTGCGGGTCGGCTACCTGATCGCCAGCCCCGACCTGTTCCCCCACCTGCTCAAGCTCAAGCAGTCGGCGGACCTGCACACCAACCGCGTCGGCCAATGGCAGGCCATGCAGTGGATCGGCACCGAGCGCTACCAGCAACACCTGGTGCAACTGCGCAGTTTTTACCGTGAGCGTCGTGATGGGTTCCAGGCGGCATTGACGCGCCACTTCGAGGAACTGGCCGACTGGCAAGTGCCCCAGGGTGGATTATTCTTCTGGCTGACCTTGAAACAGCCCCTGGATACCCGCACCTTGTTGGCACCAGCGCTCGACCAGGACGTGGCGTTCATGCCCGGTGAACCGTTCTTTTCCGAGCCGGACCAGCACCACGGGCACCTGCGGCTCAATTTCAGCCACATCGACCCGGCACGCCTGGACGAAGGTCTCAAGCGTCTCGCGGCGGTGATCCGTCAAGCACAGCGCGCGCAAGCGGCATAAGGGGAGCTTCATGTACAAGGTTTATGGCGATTACCGTTCGGGCAACTGCTACAAGGTCAAGTTGATGCTCAACCTGCTTGGCATCGCGTATGAGTGGGTCAATGTCGACATCTTGAACGGCGACACCCAGACCGCCGAGTTCCTGGCGAAGAACCCCAACGGCAAGATCCCGGTACTGGAGCTCGAAGACGGCACCTGCCTGTGGGAGTCCAACGCGATCCTCAACTTCCTCGCAGACGGCAGCGAGTTCCTGCCCACCGAACCGCGCCTGCGCACCCAGGTGCTGCAGTGGCAGTTTTTCGAACAATACAGCCATGAGCCGTACATCGCGGTGGCGCGGTTTATCCAGTTTTACCTCGGGCTGCCGGACGATCGGCTGGAGGAGTACAAGACTACCCATAAAGGCGGCTACAAGGCCTTGAGGGTTATGGAGAAACAGCTGCAGGCCACGCCCTACCTGGTGGGCGATCAATACTCGATTGCCGATATTGCGCTGTATGCCTACACCCATGTGGCCCATGAGGGTGGTTTTGACCTGAGCCCCTATCCGGCCGTGCAAGCCTGGCTTGCACGCGTGGCCAGCCATCCCCGGCACGTGCCGATGCTCGACTGATAGGCACGGCATTACTGTAGGAGCGGGCTTGCCCGCGATGGCGGAGGGTCAGTTGATGAGTAATTGACTGACACACCGCCTTCGCGAGCAAGCCCGCTCCCACATTTTGACCGCGTTTTCTGTCAGATCGCGGCGAAGCGCTTGTCCAGGTAGTCGATGATCACTTTGGAGTCATACATCCAGGTGGTCTGGCCGTTTTCTTCGATACGCAGGCACGGCACCTTGATCTTGCCGCCTTGGGTAAGCAGGGTCTGGCGGTCCTGCTCGTTGTTCTTCGCGTCCTTGAGCGCCACCGGTACATTCAGGCGGTGCAGGGTGCGGCGGGTCTTCACGCAGAACGGGCAGGCGTGGAATTGGTACAGGGTCAGGCCCTTGGCCGCTTCATTGACCTGTGCCTGTTGCTCGGCAGGGCGCTGTTTTTTGCGTGGGCGGGTAAGGAAGTCGCCCGCGATGATGACGTGGCCGAGGCCCACTCGAAGTGCTTTGACGAACATGGCTGAAACCTCTTGCCCATGACAGAAGGGGCCGCAGCTTACCTGATTTCCACAGGCGAAAAAAAACCGGCGATGAATGCCGGTTTTTTCTTACGCAGCCTGTTACTTGATCAGGCTGAGAAACTCGCTGCGGGTTGCCGCGTTTTCGCGGAACTCACCCAGCATCACCGAGGTGATCATCGAAGAATTCTGCTTCTCCACACCGCGCATCATCATGCACATGTGCTTGGCCTCGATCACCACGGCAACACCCAGGGCACCGGTCACCTGCTGGACCGCTTCGGCGATCTGGCGGCTGAGGTTTTCCTGGATCTGCAGGCGGCGGGCATACATATCGACGATCCGCGCGACCTTCGACAGGCCCAGGACCTTGCCGCTGGGGATATAGGCGACATGGGCCTTACCGATGAACGGCAGCAGGTGGTGCTCGCACAGCGAGTACAACTCGATGTCCTTGACCAGCACCATTTCGCTGTTGTCGGAGCTGAACAGGGCACCGTTGGTGACCTCTTCCAGTGTTTGCTCATAGCCGCGGCAAAGGTACTGCATGGCCTTGGCGGCACGTTTTGGCGTGTCGAGCAGGCCCTCGCGGGAAACGTCCTCGCCGATTTGGCCGAGGATTGCGGTGTAGTTTTGTTCCAATGTCACAGGACTGTTTCCGTATGGGTTTCAGAACGGTACGGTGTATGCCTGTACCAATGTGAAGCGGTACGCCAGCGAGCGGTCGTGCAGCGTCGCCAGTGATTGGCGCACATAGTAGCGTAGGTATGCCGAGAGGTGTAATTCCCTGGAATGCGGGGTTTGCATTCGTGGCGAGGGGGGTCGTCCCCCGGTGGGCTGCGAAGCGGCGCCAAAACCTGGCGCCTCGGTGTATCTGATAAAGCGCAGTGGGCCTTATAGAGTGGGGCTGCTTCGCAGCCCAACGGGGGACGAGCCCCCTCGCCACAGATTAACCTTTCCCAGGTCATTCACTCGTCACGCCCTTCAAGCATCGTGCGCTTGAGCATCACATACACCGCACCGGCGCCACCATGGCGCGGTTGGCAGGAGGTGAACCCGAGCACTTGGGCATGTTGGCGCAGCCAGGTATTGACGTGACTCTTGATCATCGGGCGCTTGCCGTCCAGGCGCACGGCCTTGCCGTGGGTCACGCGTACGCAGCGGATTTCGAACTTGGTGGCTTCGGCAAGGAACGCCCAGAGGGTTTCCCGGGCCTTTTCCACCGTCATGCCATGCAGGTCGAGGCTGCCTTCGAAGGGGATCTGCCCGGCCTTGAGCTTGCGCACCTGGCTTTCCTGGACCCCGTCGCGGGACCACATCAACTCGTCCTCGGGGCCGACGTCAATCACGAACTGGTCCGATAGGCCGTCCACCGTGGTGGCATCCGTGCGCACCGTGGCCGACTGGCGCAGCTTGGCGATCTGCGCGCGGTCGGTCTTGGGTTTGCCGGTATCGGCGCGATCGTGCTTGATCGGCTTGACGCCGCGCAGCTCGTTCTTGAATAGGGAAAAATCGTCGTCTTGCATGTCAGCCTCCGCGCGGGGCGGGCAGTTTACCCAAATCGAGGCGGTTGATGCGGGACAAAACGCTATCAGTGTTCCCTCAATCGTGCTTTTTCATCAGGTGCGAGGCGATGTTCAGCGACAGTGGCTGGCGCATACGGCGCCGGCAACGGCGCCACAGCCAGACGCCCAGCCACAGGATCAACAGCCCGCTGACCAACAGCACAGCCGCGCCACCCGGGCTGGCATTGAGTTCGCCCAGCGCGGGCGAATGACCGAACAGACCGGCAGCACCGGCCAACGAAAGCAGCAAGCCACACAACGCCAGCAGCGCGGCAAATGCCACGCCCAGGCGCAGACGCCAATTGCTCGGGCCCTTGGGGCGCAAGCGACGAGCGTCAAAACCATCGGATATCTTCATTCCGACCTTTCCTCCAGGGTATCGGCCCTTCGACCGGAAGTTAAACAACTTGTTCCGGGCTGGGAGGCAATTGCGGTAAATGACAGGCTTTAGCGGATGAGCGGGGCCTTTGCGGTGGCCGCGCCGCTCATCGACAGGGCGACCAGATCAGATCAGATCTTGGGTCAGGGCCAGGGTGGCGAAGTTGTCGGCCATGATGGCCATTTCTGTCTGCTGTACATGCTCGGCGCTGAGGATGCCGCCTTTGTAAGGCAGGTCGCGGGTCGCGCAGGCGTCTTCGACCAGGGTGCAGCGAAAGCCCAGGTTCTTTGCCGCACGCACGGTGGTGCTGACACTGGAGTGGCTCATGAAACCGCAGACGATCAAGTCCAGGGAGCCGAGCTCCTGCAGGGTTTTTTCCAGGAGCGTGCCATGGAAAGCGCTGGGCAGCAGCTTGCCGATGATGGTTTCGTCGTCTTGTGGCTCCAGGCCGGGAATAAACTCGCCGCGCTCGCCCTGAGGGTCGAACAGGCCACCAACGGTGCCCAGGTGACGCACATGCACGATGGGCCGCCCGGCCTTGCGTGCGGCAGCGCTCAGTTGCTTGATGTTTTCTACTGCGGCGTCCATGCCCGACAGGGCGAGCGGGCCGCTCAAGTATTCTTTCTGGGCATCGATGATCACAAGGGTCGCGTGGCTCAAATTGGCCGGTGCGTAACCGCGACCGCTGAGTTGAAACATCGTCTTTGGTACGGACATTCTGGGGCTCCTGTGAGTGGGGCTTTTGCGACATTGTCCTCTGGCTGAGCGGTTCTGTGAATCGCTACTAACGTAAGGTGCGCCGTTGTTGGCCTACAGCCCTGTCAAGAGGGGCTGCTGTGTAACAGAAAAACCTTGAATCAGGTTGGATCTGACGTTTTGCAAAGGTTTTTCATACATCGTCCGTACAGCTTAAGGCTGTTAGAATTGCCAGTCGTTTTTTCCTGGAGCTTGCCCCGTGATCACTTCCCGCCTGCGCACCTTGCGCGACCATATCCGTTGGGCTGTCAGCCGTTTCCATGGGGAAGACCTGTTTTTTGGCCATGGTACCGACAATGCCTGGGATGAAGCCCGGCAATTGGTGTTGGGTGCACTGCACCTGCCTTGGGAAATTGCCGACAGCTACCTGGATTGCAACCTCGAAGAAGAAGAGATTTCCCACGTACAGCGCCTGCTGCATCGCCGTATCCACGAGCGCGTGCCCACCGCCTACCTGTTGAAAGAAGCCTGGTTCTGCGGCATGTCGTTTATCGTCGACGAGCGCGTGTTGATCCCGCGCTCACCGATTGGCGAGCTGATCGAAAACCGCTTCGAGCCCTGGCTGGCCCAGCCGCCGGCGCGCATCCTCGACCTGTGCACCGGCTCCGGTTGCATCGGCATTGCCTGCGCCTACGAGTTCCAAGAGGCCGAGGTGGTGCTGGGGGACTTGTCCTTCGAAGCGCTGGAAGTAGCTAACCAGAACATCGAGCGCCATGGTGCCGACGAGCGCGTGTACACCGTGCAGGGTGATGGTTTCGACGGTTTGCCAGGCCAGCGCTTTGACCTGATTGTGTCCAACCCGCCGTATGTCGATGCCGAAGACTTTGCCGACATGCCCGATGAATACCAGCACGAACCCGAACTGGGCCTGGCCTGCGGTGACGACGGCTTGAACCTGGTGCGCCGGATGTTGGCCGAAGCGGCCGATCATCTGACCGAGAAGGGCTTGTTGATTGTCGAGGTGGGCAACAGCCAGGTGCACGTTGAAGCGCTGTACCCGGAAGTGGATTTTGCCTGGCTGGAATTCCAGAACGGTGGCCATGGCGTGTTCATGCTCACGGCGGAGCAGTGCCGGGCGCATCAGGCGGTGTTTGCCGCCAGGGTCTAGCCCGGACCATGTAGGAACTGGCTTGCCTGCGATGGCCTTCAGAAACTGACGAGTTGCCTCCCCGTGGCGAGCGGGCTTGCCCCGCGCTGGGCTGCAAAGCAGCCCCAAAACCGGTCTCCACGGTGTATCTGATGCGGCACATTCGGCTTATTGGGGCTGCTTCGCAGCCCAGCGCGGGGCAAGCCCGCTCGCCACGGGGGAGTTCTTCGGTGTCTGAACGTTATGTAGATGCCATCGCAGGCAAGCCAGCTCCCACATTTGATTTGGTTTGATCAGTTAAAGCGTGTTGTCAGCGGTGCGTTGCAATCCAGATCAACAGCCCCGCCTGGAACACGGTAAACGCCACCAGGCAGGTGATGGTGAAGCGCAAGCCGCTGTCTTCGCGCTTGAACTTGATGACCTTTTCTTCTTCGTGGCGCAGTTTCACTTCCTGTTCCGCCAGGTTCTGCTCGGCCTGTTGCAGCATCTGCGCCGCCTCCAGGATTTCCACGAACTGCACCTTCTCGGTGTTCCAGCTGTCCAGCACTTCGCTGACCTTGCCCGGCTGCACGTGCCCTTTGAGGTGCTGCACATCGGCATAGGCCACATCAAAACCCTGGATCCGCAAAAAGTGATCGCGGCGCAGGCGGGTGGCTTCGTTCAGCGCGTCTTTGTTTGCCAGGTCCACACCGTCGACGCGATAGTGCGACCACTTCTTCTTCGCCCACGCGGCGCCCTGGGCCACCAGGAATCGACCGAGGCCACGGTTGGCCGGCTCGATTTCCAGGCTGTTGCCCGGGCCAAAATGCACGCGGTGGGTGGCGTGGTCGACCCACACATCCAGGTGATTCTGTTCGCGCCGCACCCGTTGGGCGGGCAATTGGATGACCATACGCAGCAGGCTGTGGTCCTTGTTGTTGCGTTCGGCGTAGCCAAACTGCACAAAGCGCAATGGCCGGGCGCCGGTCGCGCGGTCAGTGGCCAAGGGCGCCAGGCGCAGCATCTTGAAGTGTTCGGCCTCAACCTCCGCCCACGGCAGAGCCGCCGCAGCCGCCGCTTCGGTTTCGGCGGTGCTCTCGGCGGGAGATTCCGGTACTGCTTCGGTGTTCGTCATTCGGCGCGATCCTGTCCAAGCCCAGCGAGTCGACAGTCTTTTTGCTGTCGACCCTGTGCTTATCGGCCGTTTTCTCCAGGACTGGAGGGTAAATAGTGGGTTATCGGGGGCGAAGTCCGTCGATAAAGCTCACCAGGCGCCTGCCCAACGCGTCGGCGAGGGGCAATTGTGGGTTGTTGTAGGAGCTCAACTGTTGTTTCACATCGTTGGGTACGATGCGCATGACGTGGTTCATGCCGGGAATCACCGCCAGCTCGGCGTCGGGTTTGGCCTGCTTGAGCTTTTCGGCATCGGCCACCCCCACTTGCAGGTCGGTGGTGCCCTGGACAATCAGGGCCGGCATGTTCAGGCGAGCGAATGCCGCCGCAGGATCTGCGCGAAACAGACTGATCAGATAAGGCTGCACGCTGGGGCGGAAAATACCCTGCAGTGGGTCGGGCACATCGGCATCGACCTGGCCGGCCTTGAGTCGGTCGAGGATCTGGTTACTGCGCAGGAGCAGGGCCGGTGGCAGGTGATCGGCCAGTTGCTGGCGGATCACCTGGTCCACCGGGCGGGCACTGCCGGACAGGGAAACCACCCCGGCGGGGTCGAGCTCAGGGGCGGCCAGGGCTGCGACCAAGGCGCCTTCACTGTGGCCCAGCACTATCAGGGGCCCGAAACGCGGATCGGCCTTGAGGGATTTGCCCCAGGCCATTGCGTCGGCCACATAGGCATCCAGCGTCAGATTGCGCTCATCGGGCGTGGCCTTGAGGCTGGCGGCCACGCCGCGCTTGTCGTAGCGTACGCTGGCAATGTTATGGCGGGCCAGGACCCAGGCCAGGCGTTTGAGGCTGTCGTTGCGTGCCCCTTCGGCGCTGTTGCCGTTGCGATCGGTGGGGCCGGAGCCCGCAATGATCAGCACCACGGGCACGGGCTTGGCGGATTGCGGCAGCAGCAACGAGCCAAACAACTCGCCGCTGCCGGTGTCCAGGCTGATGGGGCGTTGCAGCACCACAGGGGCGGCGGCGTGGGCGGCGGTACAGATCAGGGTGAGGGTAAACAGTAAAACTCGCAGCATCATCGCGCCATCATGAGGAAGGTGCCGGTTGGACCAACGTCTACCGGGAAGGTTTCGAGGATGAACTACTGGGTGAGCCTGCGTATACTGGCGCGCTTAGTTATCACGGTTGAGTTGATTCAACTGATTTCACGGAGCGCTCTGCATGTCCGGCAATACCTACGGCAAGCTGTTCACTGTCACCACCGCAGGCGAAAGCCATGGTCCGGCGTTGGTCGCCATTGTCGACGGCTGCCCGCCCGGCCTTGAGCTGTCCCTGGACGACCTGCAGCGCGACCTCGACCGCCGCAAGCCCGGCACCAGCCGCCACACCACCCAGCGCCAGGAGCCCGACGAAGTCGAAATCCTCTCCGGCGTGTTCGAAGGCCGCACCACCGGGTGCGCCATCGGCCTGTTGATCCGCAACACCGACCAGAAGTCCAAGGACTATTCGGCGATCAAGGATCTGTTCCGCCCGGCCCACGCCGACTACACCTATCACCACAAATACGGCGAGCGCGACTACCGTGGCGGTGGCCGCAGTTCGGCGCGGGAAACCGCGATGCGCGTAGCTGCCGGGGCCATCGCCAAGAAGTACCTGGCGACTCAGGGCATTGTGGTTCGTGGCTACATGAGCCAGTTGGGCCCGATCGAAATCCCGTTCAAGACCTGGGACAGCGTGCAAGACAACGCCTTCTTCAGCCCCGACCCGGACAAGGTGCCGGAACTGGAAGCCTATATGGACCAGTTGCGCCGTGATCAGGATTCGGTAGGCGCCAAGATCACCGTGGTCGCCGAAGGGGTGATGCCGGGCCTGGGCGAGCCGATCTTCGACCGCCTGGACGCTGAACTGGCCCATGCGCTGATGAGCATCAACGCGGTCAAGGGTGTGGAAATCGGCGCCGGCTTCGCCTGCGTTGCCCAGCGTGGCACCGAGCATCGCGATGAACTGACCCCGCAAGGCTTTGTCAGCAACAACGCTGGCGGCATTCTTGGGGGCATCTCCTCCGGCCAGCCGATCGTGGCGCACCTGGCACTCAAGCCGACATCGAGCATTACCACGCCGGGGCGTTCCATCAATATGCATGGCAACCCGGTGGACGTGATCACCAAGGGTCGCCATGACCCTTGCGTGGGCATCCGCGCCACGCCGATTGCCGAGGCAATGATGGCCATTGTGCTGATGGACCACCTGCTGCGCCACCGTGGGCAGAATGCCGATGTGCGTGTAAGTACCCCGGTGCTGGGCCAGCTGTGACGGTCTGACCGTGACAGCACTCCCGTACTGGCGACTCTCCAGCTTCTATCTGTTCTATTTCGCCCTGCTGGGGGCGACGGCGCCATTCCTGGCGCTGTATTTCCATCATCTGGGGTTCTCCAGCGCGCGCATTGGCGAGCTGGTAGCGATCCCGATGCTGATGCGCTGCGTGGCACCCAATATCTGGGGCTGGCTGGGGGACTACACCGGTCGGCGCCTGGCCATCGTGCGGTTTGGCGCGGTGTGCACGTTGCTGAGTTTTTCGCTGATCTTCGTCAGCCAGAGCTACGCCTGGCTGGCGCTGGTGATGGCCCTGCATGCGTTCTTTTGGCATGCGGTGCTGCCGCAGTTCGAGGTCATCACCCTGGCGCATCTACGCGGCCAGACCTCACGCTACAGCCAGGTCCGCCTCTGGGGCTCGGTGGGTTTTATCCTCGCCGTCGTTGCCCTGGGGCGACTGTTTGAAGCCCTGAGCCTGGACATCTACCCGGTGGCAATCGTGTTGATCATGGCCGGCATCATCGGTGCCAGTTGGTGGGTGCCCAATGCCCAGCCGACGTCCACCGGGGAGCGCGGGGCCGGCGACGGCTTCCTGCGACAATTGCGCAGCCCTGGTGTGCTGGCGTTCTATGCCTGCGTGGCCTTGATGCAAATGAGCCACGGCCCGTACTACACCTTTCTTACCCTGCACCTGGAAAGCCTCGGTTACAGCCGGGGTGTGATCGGTTTGTTGTGGGCCTTGGGCGTGGTGGCAGAAGTGTTGATGTTCATGGCCATGAGCCGGATTCTCACGCGCTTCTCGGTGCGCCGGGTGCTGGCGGCGAGTTTCCTGCTGGCGGCGTTGCGCTGGTTGTTGCTGGGTTCGTTCGCCGAGTTCCTGTGGGTGCTGCTATTTGCCCAATTGCTGCATGCCGCGACCTTTGGCAGCTTTCATGCGGCGGCCATCCAGTTTGTGCAGCGCAGCTTCGGTGCACGCCAGCAAGGCCAGGGCCAGGCCCTGTATGCGGCGCTGGCCGGCACCGGCGGCGCGCTGGGCGCCTTGTATTCCGGTTATAGCTGGAACCAACTAGGGCCGACCCTGACCTTCAGTATCGCCAGCCTCGCGGCCCTGGCCGCCGCGTTGCTCATGCTGCTGCGCTTGCCCGAGGAACGGCCGTGAGCCCGGCCCATCATCTGCAGACTCTTACCGCCCGAGGACCCCTTTTATGAGCATTCTCTTCGTTTATCACGTTGCCACCCCGGACACCCCGAACAAGGTCCTGACCCACGCTGACGACATTGCCTCGACCCTGGCCGAGCACGGCGTGGGCTTCGAGCGCTGGCAGGCCAACACCCGCGTCGAGGCCGGTGCCAGCGCGGCCGAGGTGACGGCGGCGTACCAGGGGCCCATCGACAGCTGGATGACCGCCCAGGGCTACGCGCACGTAGAGGTATTGAGTGTGAGCCGCGAGCATCCGCAAAAGGACGCCGTTGCTGCGGGTTTGCGCGATGAATATCGCCACGATGCCGATGAAATCCGCCTGTTCGCCGCCGGGCGAGGGCTGCTCGGCCTGCACATCGGCGATTACATCTTCACGGTACTCTGCGAAAAACACGACCTGCTGCGCATCCCGGCCGGCATACCGCGCTGGTTTGACTTGGGGGAAGAACCGCGTGTGGTTGCCATCAGCCTGTTCCAGACGGCCGCCGGGGCCGTGGCGCAAGTAACCGGCAGTGATATCGCCCAAGCGTTCCCCGGATTGGATGATTGATCCAAGTTCGCTTTTCACAAACTTATTCAATACTCCGAAGTTGGATAAGTTTGTGGGAATGGGCTCTATAGTTTGTAAGTTATAGCTATTTGTCTGTGGGTCGATGTGTTAATCCCAGGCTTTATGTAACTCTCCCGTCGCTGTGTATTTATCTGTCAATAGGAGGAGTCCGAATATTGGCAGTGCAATTCAATAAGAGACGGAGAGGTATGCATGAGCAGCCCAGATGAGTCGATCCCATCCGTGGCGCCTGCGGCAAACGAGGCCTGTGAACAGGCCTCCGACCACAGGGCAGATGGCGCACAACTGGCGTTGCCGAACAAGCCGCTGACTGCCAAGGAACTGGAAATATTGCATTGGGCCACGGAGGGCAAGACCGTATGGGAAATCAGTCGGATCCGTTGCGTCTCACAAGCCACGGTAAAATTTCACCTGCGCAATATCTACTGCAAGCTGCGCGTCAACAACCGGGTCCAGGCGGTGAGCGAGGCGATCAAGCGCGGTTTGTGCAGATAAAAAAAGGCCGTGAAGCCTGACGGCTTCACGGCCCTGGAAAACAAACCGGTACTCAGGCCGAGTGGTAGGTCGGCAGGGCAAAGCGGTGCTGGCTTTGCAGCATCGAAATCTGCGGCAGCTCGCTGGCCTGTTCTGCCAGGTCACGACGGATGGCGCTGATGACCCACGTCAGTTGGTCGGCAGTGTGCAGCTGCTGGTACGAGATCGAGCGTTTGATCTGCTTGCCCTCGGTGTTGCGCAGGGTCAGCAGGATGCCACCGTCAGGACGCGCTTGGGTGGTGACGTCGTAGTTGGAGAATACAGAAGCGAATTTGTCTTGGATCAGGCTCATGTCTATCGGCTCCATTGGCTCGTGTTGTGCGGCATGGAGTGATAGGTGCAGTGATTGTGCCAGTATTGCTTTTTATAAAAAATCCTTACAAATCAATATCTTATAAAAAATTGAATTTTTCGGTTTCGTGCAATATGCATGAATGGCCATCGTGCATCCTGCATTTTGCGCTATTGGCCGGTGACGAACGGTGCTGGGCGGCACCGCGCTGTGGGATACAAAACATTGCAAATCCTGCGTGTACAGCCAAGGAATGGCTGACGTATTTTCCTGTAAGGCATTCAGGAACGGTCCTACGTCCCATGACGGCCTGCAGACCCTACGAATAATAAGAAAAAGGACTTCTGTACATGAGCAATCCGAACAGCGAGATGATTACCCTCGGCATGATGTTGCGCAAGGTGCCGACCATTGTCCGTGCCCTGTCACGCCTGGTACGGGGTATCCGCGTCGCCAACATCACTGACCCCGATCAACCCTGCGGGTTGGGCTGGACCTTCGAACAGGCCACCCAGCGCAACCCCGAGGGCGCGGCGCTGCTGTACGGCGACCAGGTGCTCAGTTACCGCCAGGCCAACCAGCATGCCAACCGCATCGCCCATCACCTGCAAGCCCAGGGCATTGGCAAGGGGGATGTGGTCGCGCTGTTTATTGAAAACCGTCCCGAACTGCTGCTGACCGTGCTGGCGGTGGCCAAGGTCGGCGGCATCTGCGCCATGCTCAACACCGCGCAAACCCAGGCGGTGCTGGTTCACAGCCTGACCCTGGTAGACCCGGTGGCGATTGTGGTCGGCGCGGAGCTGGTCGAAGCCTACGACGCCGTGCGCGGGCAGGTGGCGATTGATCCTCAGCGCACCTGGTACGTTGCCGAACAACCGGCGGCGCCGGTGCCCGCGGGCTATGTCGACCTGATGGCAGCCAGCGCGGACTGCTCGCCGGATAACCCCGCAAGCACCCAGCAGATCTACTTCAACGACCCATGCTTCTATATCTACACCTCCGGCACCACCGGTTTGCCCAAGGCTGGCATCTTCAAGCATGGCCGCTGGATGAAATCCTCGGCGAGCTTCGGCACCATCGCCCTGGACATGGGGCCGGAGGACGTCGTGTATTGCACCCTGCCGCTGTACCACGCCACCGGGCTTTGCGTGTGCTGGGGTTCGGCGATTGCCGGCGCGTCGGGGTTTGCCATCCGCCGCAAGTTCAGCGCCAGCCAGTTCTGGGACGATGTGCGCAAATTCAATGCAACCACCCTGGGATATGTCGGTGAGTTGTGCCGCTACCTGATCGACCAGCCGCCAAGCCCGCGCGACTGCGACAACCGCGTGGTGAAGATGATCGGCAACGGCTTGCGCCCCGGGGTGTGGGGGCCGTTCAAGGAGCGCTTTGGCGTCGAGCATATCTGCGAGCTGTATGCGGCCAGCGACGGCAATATCGGTTTCACCAACGTGCTGAATTTCGACAACACCATCGGCTTTTCCCTGATGCACTGGGCGCTGGTGGACTACGCCCATGACACCTGCGAACCGATCCGTGGCAGCAATGGCTTCATGCGTGAAGTGCAGAAGGGCGGGCAGGGCCTGCTGCTGGCCAGGATCGACGACAAGGCGCCGTTCGATGGCTACACCGACCCGGAAAAGAACCGCAAGGTGGTCTTGAGCGATGTCTTCGAAAAGGGCGATCGCTATTTCAACACCGGCGATCTGCTGCGCAGCATCGGCTTTGGCCATGCGCAGTTCGTCGACCGCCTGGGCGACACCTATCGCTGGAAGGGCGAGAACGTTTCCACCACCGAGGTGGAAAACATCTTTATGCAGTACCCGCAGATCACCGAGGCGGTGGCCTACGGTGTGGAAATCGCCAATACCAACGGCCGCGCCGGGATGGCCGCGATTACCCCGTCCGAGTCCCTGGCAACCCTGGATATGCGGGCGCTGTTGCAGTTCGCCCTGAGCCAGATGCCGGCCTATGCGGTGCCGCTGTTCCTGCGGATCAAGGTCAAGATGGAAACCACAGGCACCTTCAAGTACCAGAAGGTGCGCCTCAAGGAAGAGGCGTTCGACCCGGCCAGGGTCGGTGATGATCCGCTCTATGCCTGGCTGCCAGGCACGGATGCCTATGTGCCTGTGACCGAGCAGGTGCTGGTGGATATTCAGGGCGGAAAATATCGCTACTGACGGTGGGTGATAGAGCCTGGCTATTGCGGCTTTCGGCAAAAAAGGGGTGACAGGCGTGGCGCTGCTCGGGAAACTGACGGCCTTACGCCACACCCCACAGGGAGCCGCAGATGTCAGATCAAGCCAAACAAATGACCGAAGATGAAGCCGCCGAATTTGCCGAGCAGGTCTTCGACGTGGCCCGCCGGGGTGATGCCGCCATGCTGGCCGCGCTGCTGGCCAAGGGCTTGCCGGTCAATCTGCGCAATCACAATGGCGATACCTTGTTGATGTTGTCCGCCTATCACGGGCATGCCGATGCCGTGAAGGTGCTGCTGGAGTTCAAGGCCGATCCGCAGATGGCCAATGACAAAAACCAGTTGCCCATCGCCGGTGCTGCGTTCAAGGGCAACCTCGCGGTGGTCAAGGCGTTGATCGAAGGTGGCGCCCCGGTTGAAGGCGCATCTGCCGATGGCCGCACGGCGCTGATGATGGCCGCGATGTTCAACCGCACCGAGATAGTCGATTACCTCCTCAGCGTCGGGGCCAACCCGAAGGCCACCGATGCCCAGGGCGTGACTGCGCTGGTGGCGGCCCAGACCATGGGGGCAGTGGATACGACGGCGCAGTTGCAAAAACTGGTGTAGGCTTTGCGCCCTCAAAATCAGCCTCGCCACAGGATCCGCCCATGAACACCGCGCTCGTCGAACTCATCACTAAAATCAGTTCCGGTTGCCTGGGCGAGGCCGAGATCGCGCAGATCGCCGACGAGGCTGCCCAAGCCTACGCGGATGCCGAGGGGTTCCTGGCGGCCAACCCCGATATCAACTACGACGACAGCTTCCCCATCCCCCTGGGTGAGTGGATTGTGGTCGGTAGCCTGCCGGAAACGGTGCTTTTCCAGGCCGATACCTACCAGGACCTATTCGCCCAGATCGTCGCCTCGTTTGGTCCCGACGTGGCGTTCAACCTCAAGCCCAAGCAATTGGCCAAGACCGAGGCGCTCACGGCGCTCAATCGCATCCAGATCCAACTCGCTGCCATGAACCCGGAAAACGGCGGCTACACCCTGATGAACTTCAGCCAGTTGCTCGATGACGAGATCCAGGCGGTGTTGGTGTACGGCAACGATGTGCCACGGGTGCTGGAGTTGTGTGCTGCAGTCGGGATCAAGGGTGAGCCGTCCCTGGAAGCCCTGCGCATTGCCCTGCACGTATGAAATAAAACGGAACCCTCGCCAGGGCTGGCTATCCTAAGCAGGCAAGCCCTCATTTAGGAGCGACACCATGGGTTCCACATTTAACAGCCTGATCGGCTTGATCATCCTGGCTTTGGATATCTGGGCGATCATCAACGTGTTCAAAAGCGGCGCCAGCACCGGCGCCAAAGTGTTGTGGATCCTGTTGATCCTGCTGTTGCCGGTATTGGGCCTGATTATCTGGGCCATCGCCGGACCACGGGGCAATGTGCGGATCTGATCCTCAGTGAGCACAAGCAAGTAATGTGCGGCCTTGCCGGCGATAGCTGTGAGTATCTACACAACTCTTTGATGGTTCTTGGAGGCGGTGTACATATCCGTTGCTGTGGTCACGGCGGCTAATGGTTCCGCTTTTACAGCGGGTCACTTTCGAAGAGCGCGAAAGTAACCAAAGCGCTCTTGCCCCACCACTCGGTGCCTCGCCTAGGCTCGGCATACCCGCAGTCAGGCATTGCTCCGTGGGCCCGCCGCGATCGGCCATCCATGGCCGTGTCGCGGCTACCCCGGCATCCATGCCGGGGTGCCCACTGCGCAATACCTGCCTGCGGCCATCGTGGTTTAACGGGGCGCCTAAGATCAAAAGCCAGATCAACAGCAACGCCAGAGCGCGAAGCTGCATTCCCCTGTGGGAGCGGGCTTGCTCGCGAATGCGGTGTATCAGTCAATATATCCATCACTGACCCACCGCATTCGCGAGCAAGCCCGCTCCCACAAGGGGGACGCGCACGCTTCGACGATCAGGCCGGCTGTCAGGCCGCCTCGCTCTGCTTGTGATTTTGATCTTAGGCGCCCCGTTAAACCACGCTGGCCGTCATCCGATATTGATTTGGGGGGTAAACCGGCAGGACGCCGGTTTAGCCGCGCTGGGCCATGGAGGGCCCATCGCGGCGGCCCCCCAAATCAATGTCGGATTACGGGCACACCGAGCCTAGGCGAGGTGCCGAGTGGTGGGGCAAGAGCGCTTTGGTTACTTTCGCGCTCTTCGAAAGTGACCCGCCGTCAGGGCGGAACCCTAAGTGGCCGTGACCGCAGCAACGGATATGTACACACCCCCAAAAGAGCAACTTGTGTAGATCCTAATGCCCCATCATTACCCGATTAATTGGCTGACACGCCGCTATCGCGAGCAAACCCACCCCCACATTTTTGTACCCCGCATCTAGATTTGTGTGTCTGGATATTCGCTGCACAAAATTTTCACACTTCATCCAAGACAATTCCCCCGCTTTATTTTCCTGCCACGGTCCCTCTGTGCCGCCAGGAGCCCTGCGCGATGAGTAATCAATAGCGTTGCCGACGTTGATCGGGCACCATCTGCCCACCGCGTAATACCCTGGACCCTTTGCCTTTAATGGCCGGGGCAGGACGCCGCTGCATTATTTCGCCACTTAAACTTCCAATGGGTCCTCAAACAACATGGCAAACCCGGACGCCCTGAATCAGCAGCGAGCTTCTAATCGCCTGCTGCAACCCACCGTCAAATCCCACCTGGCCTACACGCTGCTTTGCGCGCTGGTCATGATGGTGATGCTCTCCCTGCTGCGCCTCGGGCTGTTGGTCTACAACAGCGACATGATGCTCGACACCCCGGCCTCGACCTTCCTTGAAGCGTTCGTCAACGGCCTGCGCCTGGACTTGCGCCTGGTGGTGTACCTGAGCATCCCGCTGATCCTGGCGCTGTTCAGCGTGCGCGCCATGGCCGCCCGCGGGTTCTTCCGGTTGTGGCTGACCGTGGTTTCCAGCATCGCGCTGTTCCTTGGCCTGATGGAGATGGACTTCTACCGCGAGTTCCACCAGCGCCTCAACGGCCTGGTCTTCCAGTACGTCAAGGAAGATCCGAAAACCGTGATGAGCATGCTCTGGTACGGCTTCCCGGTGGTGCGCTACCTGCTGGGCTGGGCCGTGGGTACGTTTATCCTGAGCATCGCCTTCAAAGGCGCTGATCGTGCAACGCGGCCCCGTGGCCCGTTCAGCGGTGGCACCGTCGGCACCCGCCAGGTTGCCCCGTGGTACAGCCGCATCGCCGTGTTCGTGGTGTGCTTGCTGATTGCCGTGGTCGCCGCGCGTGGCACCCTGCGCCAGGGCCCGCCGCTGCGTTGGGGTGACGTTTACACCACCGACTCCAACTTCGCCAACCACCTGGGCCTCAACGGTACGCTGTCGCTGATCGGTGCGGCCAAGGCGCGTTTCTCCGAGCATCGCGAGAACGTCTGGAAAGCCACCCTGGAGCAACCGCTGGCCACCCAGACCGTGCGTGACATGCTGGTGTTGCCTGACGAAAAACTGGTGGATACCGACACCGCCGCCGTGCGCCGTGACTTCACGCCACCGGCCGAGAAGACCCTGCCGATCAAGAACGTCGTGGTGATCCTGATGGAAAGCTTCGCCGGTCACTCGGTGGGCGCGTTGGGCAGCAACGGCAAGATCACGCCGTACTTCGATGAGTTGACCAAGGAAGGCCTGCTGTTCGACCGTTTCTTCTCCAACGGCACCCACACCCACCAGGGCATGTTCGCCACCATGGCGTGCTTCCCGAACCTGCCAGGCTTCGAATACCTGATGCAGACCCCGGAAGGCAGCCACAAGTTGTCGGGCTTGCCGCAATTGCTCAGTGCCCGTGATTTCGACGATGTGTATGTCTACAACGGCGACTTCGCCTGGGATAACCAGTCGGGCTTCTTCAGCAACCAGGGCATGACCAACTTCATTGGCCGCAATGACTTCGTCGACCCGGTGTTCTCCGATCCGACCTGGGGCGTGTCCGACCAGGACATGTTCGACCGTGGCCTGCAAGAGTTGAAGGCGCGCGAGGGCGGCAAGCCGTTCTACGCACTGCTGCAAACCCTGTCCAACCATACGCCGTACGCCTTGCCGACGCCGTTGCCGGTCGAGCCGGTGACTGACCGTGGCCGCCTCAACGAACATTTGACGGCCATGCGCTACTCCGACTGGGCCTTGGGCCAGTTCTTCGAGAAGGCCCGCAAAGAGCCGTACTTCAAGGACACCCTGTTTGTGATCGTCGGCGACCATGGTTTTGGTAACGAGCAACAGATCACCGAAATGGACCTGGGCCGCTTCAACGTGCCACTGCTGCTGATTGCCCCGGGCATGCAGGACAAGTTCGGCGTGCGCGACCACACCGTGGGTACGCAGATCGACATCGTGCCGACCATCATGGGCCGCCTGGGCGGCGAAACCCGTCACCAGTGCTGGGGCCGTGACCTGCTCAACCTGCCGGAAGGCGACAAGGGCTTTGGCGTGATCAAGCCATCGGGTAGCGACCAGACCGTGGCCTTGCTCACGGCTGACCGTGTGTTGGTATTGCCCAAGGAGATGCCACCGAAACTGTGGCAATACGAACTGGGCGCCAACCCTACCGGCAAGGTAATCCCTGAGTCGGCGGATGAGGCACAACTCAAGCAGAAACTTGAGTCGTTCCTGCAGACCGCTACCAAGAGCCTGCTGGATAACACCGCAGGCGTGGTAGACGGTAAGCCGGACTAATCGCCAGGCAATAAAAAAGAGGCCTTCTTCAAGGCCTCTTTTTTTGCATCTTTTTTTTGTAGGAGGAGCTTGCTCGCGAAAAATGCCCAGGCAACACGTTTGTTCTGGATAACCGCAGTGCGGCTGAGTTCTTCGCGAGCAAGCTCGCTCCTACAGTTATGCAATCAACGTCGTTATATCTTGCCCAGCAACAACAGAATCAATAGCACCACCAGCACCGTGCCGAGAATACCCGATGGCCCATAACCCCAGTTGCGCGAGTGCGGGAACACCGGCAGGCCGCCGACCAGCAGGAGGATCAGAACAATGATAAGAATGAGGCTCATAGGTTGTTTTCCTTATTCGTCTTCTGAAAAGACCTGATTGTTAATTGTCAGAGCCGCACATCTAAAACGGCTGCCTTAACCAATCCGACTCCTGCACTTTGCAGAAAATTCCCTGTTTTTTTAAAGCGATTTGGCCGTTGGCTTATTTCCTTTTTAATTGTAGTGCGGCTTCGCACTTAGTTTAAAAAGATTGAACTAACCCCAGGCCCTGGCATCCGACCGGGCCCTTGGTTTGCCCGCGGCATTCAGCAACTTGATGGTGCATGGGGCGGTGAATAACCTTCGCTACACTGGCGCGTACTTCTTCCCTGAACCACAAGGCTACTTCCTATGCAAAATCGCATGATGATCACTGGCGCCGGATCCGGCCTGGGTCGCGAAATCGCTCTGCGCTGGGCCCGCGAAGGTTGGCAACTGGCCTTGTCGGATGTCAGTGAGCCGGGTTTGCAGGAAACCCTCGCGCTGGTGCGCCAGGCCGGTGGCGATGGCTTTATCCAGCGCTGCGACGTGCGTGACTACAGCCAGCTCACTGCCTTTGCCCAGGCCTGCGAAGTCAAGCTGGGCGGTATCGATGTGATCGTCAACAACGCCGGGGTCGCCTCCGGTGGGTTCTTCAGTGAATTGTCCCTGGAGGATTGGGACTGGCAGATCGCAATCAACCTGATGGGCGTGGTCAAGGGCTGCAAGGCCTTCCTGCCGCTGCTGGAAAAAAGCAAGGGCCGGATCATCAACATCGCCTCGATGGCGGCGCTGATGCAAGGCCCGGCCATGAGCAACTACAACGTGGCCAAGGCTGGTGTGGTGGCGCTTTCGGAAAGCCTGTTGGTGGAACTCAAGCAGCAGGAAGTCGGGGTACACGTGGTTTGCCCGTCGTTCTTCCAGACCAACCTGCTGGACTCGTTCCGCGGCCCCACCCCGGCGATGAAGGCCCAGGTCGGCAAGCTGCTGGAAAGCTCGCCGATCACGGCGGCGGACATCGCCGATTACATCTACCAGCGCGTGGCGGCCGGTGAGTTCATGATCCTGCCCCATGAACAAGGGCGGATGGCCTGGGCCTTGAAGCAGAAAAACCCGCAGTTGCTGTATGACGAGATGACCAGCATGTCGGAAAAAATGCGCGCCAAGGCCCAGTCGGTCAAAAGTTAACGGGCGCAGGGGCAAGTGTGGTTCAGGCGCTTGTTGTGGCTAGGGGGCTTGCCCCCTAGCCACAGAGTAAACGGTGTGTTTGGTTTTTTGCTCTTTTGCGGCGTTTTTTATATTTGTCTGTCAGTAAAGTTAACCAAGGCTTGTAGGGGAGGCCTGTTTAGCTGGCAAGGCATTGATGGGGCATGGGGGAGGGCGCATGGTCGATGTCCGGTAACTTTCAAAGGACAAACGCCATGCTGGTACTTAGCCGCACCGTAGGCGAAATCATTTCCATCGGCGATCACATCACCCTGCGGATCCTGGAGGTCAACAACTTCCAGGTGAAACTCGGCGTGGAAGCGCCGGCAGGGGTCAATGTGCATCGGGCGGAGGTCTACGAAAAGATCCGCAACCTGCAGGGGCCACCGCTGGCGCCCCATCCGGTGCCCGTGCCCAACCCTTAGTCGAACAGATGCTTGGGCACGTCGTGCTTGAGCATCAGTTGGCACTGTTCACTCTCCGGATCGAAAACGATCAGCGCCTGGCCCTTGGTCAACGCCTGGCGTACGCGCAGTACGCGGGTTTCCAGGGGCGTGTCGTCGCCGTTATCGGTGCCGTCGCGGGTGACGAAGTCTTCAATGAGGCGGGTCAGGGTGTCGACTTCAAGTGCATCGTGGGGAATCAGCATACAAGCCTCAAATGGTTGATCCCGGCGATCCTACTGTGCCGGGATCATTGTTGCCAGCTTCAGGATTTCTGCCCGACCAGGCTATCCACCGACGGCACGCGGGTGTCGCTCTCCATTTGCGTCTCGTGCTCCAGTTGATGGCTGAAGCGGTCCAGGGAACCCTGGGCGGGCTGGGCATCGCTGGCAAATACCGGCGGGCTGAGGATGTAGGCGCCAAGCAGGCGACTCAATGCCGCCAGGCTGTCGATATGGGTCCGCTCGTAACCGTGGGTCGCATCGCAGCCAAAGGCCAGCAGCGCGGTGCGGATATCGTGCCCGGCCGTCACGGCCGAGTGGGCATCGCTGAAGTAATAGCGAAACAGATCGCGGCGTACTGGCAATTCATGGTCGGCGGCCAGGCGCAGCAGGTGACGGGACAAATGATAGTCGTAGGGCCCGCCGGAATCCTGCATCGCGACGCTCACGGCATGCTCGCTGGAGTGCTGGCCGGGGGCGACCGGTGCAATGTCGATGCCGACGAACTCGCTGACATCCCAGGGTAATGCCGCCGCCGCGCCGCTGCCGGTTTCTTCGGTGATGGTGAACAGCGGGTGGCAGTCGATCAGCAACGGTTCACCGCTGTCGACGATCGCCTTGAGCGCCGCCAGCAAGGCGGCGACCCCGGCTTTGTCATCCAGGTGACGGGCGCTGATATGGCCGCTTTCGGTGAACTCCGGCAGCGGGTCGAACGCCACGAAGTCGCCGACACTGATCCCCAGGGAGTCGCAATCGGCACGGGTGGTGCAGTAGGCGTCCAGGCGCAGTTCGATATGGTCCCAACTGATCGGCATTTCATCCACGGCGGTATTGAACGCGTGCCCGGAAGCCATCAGCGGCAGGACGCTGCCGCGGATCACGCCATTGTCGGTGAACAGGCTCACGCGGCTGCCTTCGGCAAAGCGGCTGGACCAGCAGCCCACGGGGGCCAGGGTCAGGCGGCCATTGTCCTTGATCGCCCGCACGGCAGCGCCGATGGTGTCCAGGTGCGCGGAAACCGCGCGGTCCGGGCTGTTTTGCTGGCCCTTGAGGGTGGCGCGGATGGTTCCGCGACGGGTCATTTCAAAGGGGATGCCCAGTTCTTCGAGACGCTCGGCGACGTAACGCACGATGGTGTCGGTAAAGCCGGTGGGGCTGGGGATGGCGAGCATTTCCAGCAGCACTTTCTGCAGGTAGTTGAGATCCGGTTCGGGGATGGTTCGGGTCATGGAAACTCCTGATGAGTTGAGGGCATCGATGGTTTCGATGAGGGGGCTGAGGGTATTGGTGCCTGGGCTGGTCTCATCGCGGGCAAGCCCGCTCCTACAGTTGATCGCGTACCACTGTGTGCGGGCTTGCCCGCGATGAGGGCCGACCAGTCAACGCCTATCTCAAGCCGTGGACTGACTATGGGGAAACAACAGATCCACGAATTTCTCCGCAGTCGGTTGCGGTTCATGATTGGCCAAGCCGGCGCGTTCATTGGCTTCGATAAATACATATTCCGGCTGGTCGGCGGCCGGCACCATCAGGTCCAGGCCCACCATGGGAATGTCGAGGGCGCGCGCGGCACGCACGGCAGCGTCTGCCAGGGTCGGGTGCAGGATCGCCGTGACATCTTCCAGGCAACCACCGGTGTGCAGGTTGGCGGTGCGCCGCACGGCCAGCACTTCGCCGGAAGGCAAAATGCTGTCGTAGTCGTAACCCGCCGCTTTCAAGGTGCGCAGGGTTTCGTCGTCCATGGGGATGCGGCTTTCGCCATCGGTGGCCGCCTGGCGTCGGCGGCTTTGCACTTCGATCAACGCACCGACGCTGTGCTTGCCGTCACCAATCACCTGGGCCGGGCGGCGGATGGCGGCGGCCACCACTTCAAAACCAATGACCAGGATGCGCAGGTCCAGGCCTTCGTGGAAGCTCTCCAGCAATACCCGCGAGTCAAACTGGCGCGCCGCCTCGATAGCGCTTTGCACTTCTTCGATGGTCTGCAAGTCCACGGCCACGCCCTGGCCCTGTTCCCCGTCCAGCGGCTTGACCACGATGCGCTGGTGTTCGTCGAGGAACTCCAGGTTATCGTCGGCGCTGGCGGCCAGTTGCTGCGACGGCAATTTCAAACCAGCGGCGCTCAGGGTCTTGTGGGTCAGGCTCTTGTCCTGGCACAGGGTCATGCTGATGGCACTGGTCAGGTCGCTCAACGACTCGCGGCAGCGCACCCGCCGCCCGCCATGGCTGAGGGTAAACAGCCCGGCATCGGCGTCATCTACCTGCACGTCGATCCCGCGTCGGTGGGCTTCTTCGACAATGATCCGCGCATAGGGATTGAACCCCGCCTGAGGCCCCGGGCCGAGGAACAGCGGTTGGTTGATGCCATTCTTGCGCTTGATCGCGAAGGTGGTGAGGGCACGAAAGCCGAGCTTGGCGTAGAGGCTCTTCGCCTGACGATTGTCATGCAATACCGACAGGTCCAGGTAACTCAGGCCACGGCTCATAAAGTGCTCGATCAGATGGCGCACCAGCACTTCACCGACCCCCGGCCGCGAGCATTGCGGGTCTACGGCCAGGCACCAGAGGCTGCTGCCGCTTTCCGGATCGTGGAAGGCCTTTTGATGATTGAGGCCCATGACGCTGCCGATCACCGCGCCGCTGTCTTCGTCCTCGGCCAGCCAGTACACCGGGCCACCTTGATGGCGCGGGGTCAACAGGTTGGCATCCACCGGCAACATGCCGCGGCCCTGGTACAGGCGATTGACGGCCTGCCAGTCGGCTTCGCTCTGTACCCGACGAATGCGGAAGCCACGAAACACCCGGGTCGCCGGGCGGTAGTCGGTGAACCACAGGCGCAGGGTGTCGGACGGATCAAGGAACAACTGCTGTGGATCGATCCCGAGGATCTGCTGGGGCGCCGCTACATACAGGGCGATATCCCGTTCCCCCGGCTGCTCATTGAGCAACTCCAGGGCCAGGCTCGCCGGGTCAGGGAAGGTATGGCCAATCAACAACCGGCCCCAGCCGCAATGCACGGCGATGGGTTGCGCGCTGGGTTCGCTGCCGTCTTCGGCCAGGCGCGCTTGCAAGCGCTCGTAGGAAGGCGCCTGGCCGCGCAGCAGGCGTTGGCTGTAGGCCGTGGCGTGAGGTTTCATCAATCAGAGTCCTTGTTCGCTGAGCCACAGGTTCAGCGCTGCCAATTGCCACAGCTTGGAGCCGCGCAGCGGCGTCAGTTGGCCTTGTGGATCGGTGAGCAGGCGGTCGAGCATCGCCGGGTTGAACAGGCCGCGATCCTGGCTTGGGTCCAGCAGCAGGTCACGTACCCAGTTCAGGGTGTCACCCTGCAAGTGCTTGAGGCCGGGCACCGGGAAGTAGCCTTTCTTGCGGTCGATGACCTCACTGGGGATGACCCGGCGCGCCGCTTCCTTGAGCACTTGCTTGCCGCCGTCCGGCAGCTTGAATTTACCCGGCACCCGGGCCGACAACTCCACCAGGCGGTAGTCGAGGAACGGTGTACGGGCTTCCAGGCCCCAGGCCATGGTCATGTTGTCCACGCGCTTGACCGGGTCGTCCACCAGCATCACCGTGCTGTCCAGGCGCAGGGCCTTATCCACAGCGGCATCGGCCCCCGGCTGTGCGAAATGTTCGCGCACGAAGTCGCCGGCGGCGTCATTGGCGGTCAGCCATTGCGGCGCGACAGTGGCGGCGTAATCGTCGTAGCTGCGATCAAAAAACGCATCGCGATAGGCGGCGTAAGGGTCGTTGGCCCCGTCCACCTGTGGGTACCAGTGGTAACCGGCAAACAGTTCATCGGCTCCCTGGCCGCTTTGCACTACCTTGCAATGCTTGGCCACTTCCCGGGACAGCAGGTAGAAGGCGATGCAGTCATGGCTGACCATCGGTTCGCTCATGGCGCGGAACGCAGCCGGCAGTTGCTCGATGATCTCACTTTCGGCGATGCGCAATTGGTGATGCTGGGTGCCGTAGTGTTTGGCGATCAGGTCCGAATACTGGAATTCGTCACCACGTTCGCCGCCGGCATCTTCAAAACCAATGGAGAAGGTCGACAAGTCCTGCACGCCCACTTCCCGCAACAGGCCCACGAGCATGCTCGAATCCACCCCGCCCGAGAGCAGCACGCCCACATCCACTGCGGCGCGTTGACGGATCGCCACGGCTTCGCGGGTGCTGTCGAGCACGCGGTCGGTCCAGTCTTCCAGGGTCAGGTTCTTTTCATCCTCATGGGGGCCGTAGGGCAGGGTCCACCAGGTTTTCTGCTCGGTGGTGCCGTTGGCATCGATACGCATCCAGCTGGCAGGCGGCAGTTTTTCGATACCCGCGAGCAACGTGCGCGGCGCGGGCACCACGGCATGGAAATTCAGGTAGTGGTTGAGTGCCACCGGGTCGAGGATCGGGTTGATATCGCCGCCCTTGAGCAGCGCTGGCAACGCCGAGGCAAAACGCAGGCGCTGGCCGGTGCGCGACAGGTACAAGGGCTTCACGCCCAGGCGGTCACGGGCGATGAACAGGCGCTGGCTGTCGCGCTCCCAGATCGCGAAGGCGAACATGCCGTTAAGCTTGGGCAGCAGTGCTTCGCCCCAGGCGTGGTAGCCCTTGAGCAGCACTTCGGTATCGCCACCGGAATAAAACGCGTAACCCAGGGCTTCAAGTTCGCTGCGCAATTCGGGGAAGTTATAGATCGCGCCGTTGAAGGCCAGGGACAGGCCCAACTGGGCATCGACCATCGGTTGGGCGGAGCCATCCGACAGGTCCATGATTTTCAGGCGCCGATGGCCCAGGGCAATCGGCCCTTGGGCATGGAAACCCCACGCGTCGGGGCCGCGAGGGGCCAAGTGATGGGTGATGCGCTCAATGGCTGCCAGGTCGGCAGGTTGGGCATCGAAACGTAACTCTCCAGCTAATCCGCACATAAATTCCTTACCGGTTTTTCCGTTGGGGAGGGATAAAAACGCACCCGTCAATACGGCGGGTACCCAGAGACTGACCCCATCCGTGTTGCGGGAGTTTTAGAACAATGCGTTATAAGGCAAATGGCCTGCGCTGTTTTTGCAGCGGGTATCGCACGCCGTGGCCTGGCGTTGAAGGGCGGTATATAGATAGGCAATGACATACAAATAGTGGGCGGTTCAGCGGGCTGAACGCCCCGCTATTCGAATCGGTTTTCAGGCGCGATGGGCTTAGGGTGTGGAGCCATGTTCAACGTCATAAGGGACGTGGTAGATGACACAAACACCCGAGCAAAAACAGGCCCCCCGCGTTGTGGCGCCAGAGGAGCGGTTGCGGGCCCTGCTGGATATCACCGGCCACCTGGACAAGGCGCAGACCCTGATCGAGACGTTGCCGACGTGGTTGGAGGCGGCCACGCCCGGCGCTCTTGAAGCCCTGGAAAAGGCCCACGCGGAAAGTGAGGCACCCCGCCAGCGAGCGCGCCGGCTACTCAACCGCGTCAAGCCCCTGGATACGTTTTGCGCCGAGCAACTCACAGCCTTTTTGGCCACCAAGGCGCTGAACACCCTGGATATCCACCACGACACACTGGAGGTACCCACACGCAACCTCAATGGAGTCGGCCCGGATCTGGGCGGCCTGCTGATAGAAACCGTGAACCTGCAAAAGCACAGCCTGTTGCAGGCCGCCATGCAGAACTTTGCGGCGGCCAGTGCCGCACCCGGTGGCCTGCCGCAGGCCGCCGTGGTACGTGTCGGCGCGAAACGGCTGGCATCGCCGACGTTGACCGCTGCGCAGTTTGTGCAGTATTGCCGTGAGCTGGACCTGGGGGCCGCCTACCAGGCGCATATTCGCGAGATCTTCAATCTGCCCGCGCCCGAAGAAGGGCCGGTCGACCCCACGCGCGGTTACAACCCGGCACTCGCCGCGATTGGTCAATCGCGGTGCATGGACATGCAGGTTGATCTGCACATTGCCTACGCCAGGCGCGATCTCGACGAGGCCACTTACCGGCTGTTGCAGCAACTGATCTGCGCGGATTTTCCCGCGAGCGAGGTCACATCAATGTTGCTCGATGGCAAACCATTGGCCTGGCATGGGGTGAGTATCAATGAGGTTTGCATCTGGAGCGTGTTGATATTTTCCCATCACACCTACGACGCTTTTGCCAGCGGGCCGTTTCTGGTGTACATGCCCAACGAGCCGGTCAGGCCGTGGTACCGGTATGCGTCGCTGGAGGATTTCAAGCTCTACCTGACCCTCAAGCTTCAGGTGAAAAGCTACCGCCTTTTTTTTAACGGCTACCTCGACGAGGCGCAGCGCTTCGATTTTTTCCAGCGGTTCGACCGCACCCGCACCCTTTACGCCGTAGAACCGTTGCCGGTCATCGGTAACTTGTCGGCGTTTTTTTTCAGTGCCTATGTGACTAAGTTGCAACTGGACGCGCAGGTCCTGGCGGTGCCCAAGGCGCAAGTCGACGAAGAGGCCCGCCAGCAGCGCTTGCAGGACTACATGGATGTCGGCCTGACCGTATTGAACGTGGCCGGCCTGGTGGTGCCGCTGTTGGGCCAGTTGATGATGGGCGTGGCGGTCGGCCAACTGCTGGGCGAGGTGTTCGAGGGGGTTGAGGACTGGCGCCACAATGACCGTCAGGAAGCGCTGAAGCATTTGGTCAATGTCGCAGAAAACCTCGCCACCATGGCGTTGTTCGCCGCCGGTGCCAGCGTAGTGGGGCGACTGCGACAGACGCAGGCCAATGCGCAGCGGTTCTTCGACGGGATGGAAGCCGTCAAGCTAGGGAAACTCTTATATGGACGCCTCCCGAAGCTCAATGGGGTAGTCATGCTGACGTATAGGTAGGAGCAGTCTTATATCCGGCCTGTTTGTGCAGGCCGACAAGCTTACTGGCCCTGATGGAATCCGCTGACGAGGCCCTCATCTGAAAATCGAGCTGATGGTGTGCCCATAGCTCATATTCCCTACCAGGTTTACCTCGTCACGGTCTGACCTATTTCGCCATCACGTATCTACCGCGTGCGCTCCTTGTGAAGCCTTTTGTCTATAAGCTTTTTCAATGCCCTACAGGGCATGCCGTAAAGAGTTCTGCGCGATATCGGGAGCCTTTGACCAGCACAGCCCAAACGGTTCTCGCGAGTTTATTGGCAACTGCGGCCACCACCACGTTATACGGTCGCCTGGCAAGCAAGCGCTCAACCCACTCAGACTTCTGCCCCCTGGCAATGATTGAGCGGGCACCATGCATAAACAGTGTTCGCAGATAGGTGTCACCGCGCTTGCTCAGCCCCAGTTGCCGAACTCGACCACCTGTGCCTGTCTGTCGAGGAACCAGTCCCACCCAAGCGGCAAACTGCCGACCGGAGCGAAAGGTTTTGGCATCGCCCAGCGAGGCAACTGCGGCTGTGGCCGTCAACAAGCCTACTCCGGGGATTTCTGCAATTTTTTGACAATCGAGACGCTCACGCATGCAGTGTTTCAAACGGAGTTCAATCGCTTGGATTTCTTCGTCCAGCCGGATTACCCGTGCCCACTGCTCGCGCAGACTTTCCAACAGCACATGGGGTACTTGATTTTCCGCATCGACGAAGGCGTTAGGCACCGCCTTGGTCAGCGGGGTGTAGCCTTCCGGCAACACAATCCCGAACTCATAGAACAAGCCGCGCAATGCATTGCTTTGCATAATGCGAAATTTCAGCAGTTGAGCGCGGATGCGGTGCAGCGAGAGGATGGCCTGCTGATCAGCTTGTTTGATTGCGACTTGGTGGGCGTCGGGCTGCTGCACTGCTGTCCATATCGCTTGGGCATCAGCCGCATCGGTCTTGTTCCTGAGTACGAATGGGCGTACCGAGCGAGGAGCCAGTAAGCGCACCTCATGCCCCAACTGCTGAAGCTGGCGCGCCCACCAGTGCGCACTGCCACAAGCCTCCATCGCTACCAAGTAGGGCTGACGCTCGGCGAAAAACGCCAAAACCTCTTCACGCCGCAGCTTGAAACGTTCGATTTTTCCGGAGCGCTGATCGACGGTATGCAGTTGGAAAACCTTCTTGGCGATGTCCATACCAATCACACTCTGTTTCATGGTGGATCCTCCTGTTAGAGGTGTTCTTGCTGTTCACACGCGTTACTTTGACACTTGTATATCGGGGCCGCGAGATCCGCTTGTCGTGCACAGTGCGGCGGTCGGCCCGCTGCCGGGGGGAGGCGTCCATACCATCTGAAGAAGACTTCCAGATTTTGGCAAAATACCCGGATTCCACCCGCTGAGTTTCCCCATGAAGCAGATGACCTTCGCTGACGCCGAGTACGCCGGTAAGCGCAAACAAACCCGCAAAGAGTTGTTCCTGATCGAGATGGATCGGGTGGTGCCGTGGAAGGGTTTGATTGCCTTGATCGAGCCGCATTATCCCAAGGGTGAAGGCGGTCGTCCGGCCTATCCGCTGATGGCGATGCTGCGCGTGCACCTGATGCAAAACTGGTTCGGTTACAGCGATCCAGCGATGGAAGAGGCGCTGTACGAGACCACCATCCTGCGCCAGTTCGCGGGGCTGAGCTTGGAGCGTATCCCCGATGAAACCACCATCCTCAACTTCCGTCGTTTGCTGGAGAAGCACGAACTAGCCGCCGGCATCTTGGCTGTCATCAATGGCTATCTGGGCGACCGAGGGCTGTCGCTGCGCCAAGGCACTATCGTCGATGCCACGCTGATCAATGCGCCGAGTTCGACCAAGAACAAGGACGGTAAGCGCGACCCGGAAATGCATCAGACCAAGAAGGGTAACCAGTACTACTTCGGCATGAAGGCGCACATCGGTGTCGATGATGAGTCGGGCTTGGTGCACAGCGTGGTGGGCACGGCGGCCAACGTGGCCGATGTCACCCAGGTCGATAAGCTGCTGCACGGCGATGAGAACATGGTCGGTGCCGACGCGGGTTACACCGGCGTCGAGAAACGCCCTGAACATGAAGGCCGGGAGGTCATCTGGCAGATCGCCGCCCGCCGTAGTACTTACAAGAAGCTTGATAAGCGCAGTGCTTTGTACAAAGCCGCGCGCAAGATTGAGAAGGCCAAGGCTCAGGTACGAGCCAAGGTCGAGCATCCGTTCCGGGTGATCAAGCGCCAGTTCGGTTATGTGAAGGTGCGCTTCCGTGGTCTGGCGAAGAACACGGCGCAACTGGTGACGCTGTTCGCGCTGTCGAACCTGTGGATGGCGCGCCGACATTTACTGGCGAATGCAGGAGAGGTGCGCCTGTAATGTGGGAAATGGCTGCCGCGAGGTGCTCGCGGCGGCTAAAAACACAGAAATAAGCGGGTGATCTGAGCGTTTTTGATCGATTTGCCGCTTTTAAAATCGGCAGGGGCTGAAGTCAGCCAGAAATACACAACTACTTCAGACCATCCCTAGGGGACCGCAGTTCGCGCTTGTGGCGCGGTCGCACGATGCCTTATCGCCAGGCGCTGGACATTACAGGAACGGTGGCCAGCCCCAGGGGTATCTATCAGATCCTTGGGCAGTCCTATGTCAAGGTCGAGGGCTCGCTGTACGCCATTGCCTTTGATGAGCGCACCGGTTACTGGCGGGCCTTGCACCCGCTGCGCGAGTCGGCGTATCGCCCGTTCCTGACCCACAATCGTCAGGGCGGCTGGCAGTTCACCTTTGAGCATTTGCACGAATGGCGTGACCCCGAGTACCTGCTCAAACGCCTGGACCCCAGCCTCGCAGACCTGCCCGACGGCCATCTGAAAGATATTGCCAGCATCACCGACATGACCACGCCCCGCCTGCAACAACTGGCCCTGGAAAGCCTGCCGCTGCCGGAGCGCTTTCGTGAGTGTGCAATGCGGTTCAACCTCAATCAAAAGGTCCGGGATCTGCTCTGGCAACTGGAGCACCAGCCATCCCCGGACCCGAGCACGGCGCATACCCAGTTGTTGGCGCTGCCCATGGTCGAAGGCTGGCCCCAGGGAAGGTTTTTCGAGGTGCTGGACCAAGAGGGTGTATTGCTTGAGCGCTACCCTGACACGGCACCGTTCGACTATGAAGACCTGAGTATTCACATTACCGAACAGCAGTTGCACGAAGGCAAGGTCATCTCCACGACGCTGGCGGCACTGGACGCCGATGAGAGCCAGCAATTGCTGGGCGGGGTGTATTCGGCGCAGGCGGCGCCCGCGGTATTGAGGCGGCGTTTGGCTGCCGCCCTCAGGCCCAATCATCGGCGGGTGTACGAAAAGCTGTACGAGGATTACGACAGGCTCGACCTGGGTGATCATGGCCTGCTCAAGCAGCACTACCCGCAGTTACCGACCCGCCTGGCGTGGGAGGTCATGACTGGCATCCCGACAGAACAACGCTGGGCATTGCGGCGCACCGGGCGGATCCCGCTGCTGGTGGCGCAGCGGGCGCGGGAAACCCTGGAAACGCTGTATGAAGATCAGGCCGTGCTCGGCTTGCATCTGCCGGAGCTGGCGGATGAGGCAACGTGGCGCCTGGCGCTGGGGTTGTTCGACGGGCTGCCGGGCTGGCCCGAAGATGTTTTTCTGCAATTGCGCCAAGCGTCAGCGACGGGGCGGGTGCTGGGGCAGGCGGGCAACCAGGCCGCTGTATTTAGACGGACGTTGATTCATTCGGCCAAGGGTTTTGAAACCCTCGACTCACAGGGCGTCGTGGCGGGCAAGGCATTCGGCGGCCCACAGGGTTTCTATCAGGCCGTTCTCGAGAGCCTGGCGCCCGCACAGCGCGCAAGGTTGCAACTGGAGGGGAGCAGCGCCGACGTTCAGTTGCGTAATAAAGTCATATTCAAGGCGCGGGATGAACGCGGCCAGCTTTCCCGTTACCTCTGGCCTGAACGGGCGGCGCTGCCCGAGCAACCGGTGGCCTGCGTGCAGGCGATGAGGAAGGAGCAGGTCAAGCATCCGCTGGAACTGGTGCGCAAGGTGCGCAAGCTCTACCCGTTGTTTGATGAGGCGCGCATCGCGACCTTCCTCCAGGGGCTGGGGCCGGATCACCTGGCCCGGGCCAAGGCGGTTGGCGCGCTTGAACAGCAGTACGAGGCCCTGCGCCGTGCGCTCAAGCTGTGGTGCAGCGAGACGGCTTCGCTGGAGAAACTACCCAACCCCGTGGCGGACTATCGCTGGAGCCGCCTGCAATCGGCGCAGACGATCAAGCGCTGCTGGCAATCGGCGATGCTGCTGGCCGATGCATACGGTGAAAAGGTTCCCAGCCTGAGCCTCGATGGTATGGCCGTTGGCCCCTTGCCGACATTGCCGGCGAGCATCCGATTTGACGCCATCGAGCAACTGTCGCTCAAGCGCATGGGACTCAACGATGACGTTGCCTACTTTCTCAAGCACTTCAAAGGTCTACGTTCGCTGGAGCTGACCGGTAACGAGCTGACGCTTTTGCCCGAAGCGCTGTCCCAGATGCCTGAACTGCAACGCTTGTACTTGAACGGCAACCGCTTGCAACTCACCGAATACACACGGGCCAAGCTCGCGGATATGCGCGAGCTCAGGGTCTTGAACCTCAGCGACAACCCGTTGATCGATCCGCCGCTGGTCAGTCGGATGTTTGAGTTGCGCCATCTGGTCCTGAGCAATTGCCGGCTCAAGGATTTGCCCAGTGGTCTGCTGCGCATTCCTAATCTGGAAAGTGTTGACCTGCGTGACAATGACATCGCCCAGTTGCCCGGCTGGCTCTTCACCCAGACGCGGCAAAGGGCCGAGATGATTAACTTGCGACACAACCCGCTGGATTCGCGCAGTCAACTGTTGTTGAGCAACTTTCGCAACAGCGTGGGGGTGGGCATGGGGTTTATCGAGGACGATATCGCCCGGCTCAACGAGCAGCGCGCCCGGGAGCTATGGTTGACGCAGGATGGGGCCAGGGGGGTGGCCGAGAAGGAGCTGGCCTGGAAGGGACTCAATGATGAACCCGGTTCCGACGGCCTGTTCAAGCTGCTGGCCGAGCTGGGGGGCACGGCCGATTCGATGCAGGTGCGTGAAGATATGGCGCGTCGGGTATGGCGGGTACTGGATGCCGCTGCCGCCGATGTGAAATTGCGCGAAGAGATTTTTGAGCGTGCCGGCACACCGTTGAATTGTGACGACGCCGCCGCAGTGAGTTTCAGCAATCTGGAAGTATTGGTTGAGGTCAACGAAGCAACCAGGCTGTTGGAAGGCGGGCAGATGAATGCCAAATCGTTGTTGCGCCTGGGCAAGGGCCTGTTCCGCCTTGAGCAACTGGAGGGCATGGCCCGCGCCCATAGCAACGAGCATCCGCTGTCGGACCCGCTGGAGGTCAGCCTTGCGTACCGTACCGGGCTGGTCGATCAGTTTTACTTGCCGGGCCAACCCCGGCACATGCGCTTTTCCCGATTGGGCGGGGTCACGCCGCAGGCGTTGCGCGCTGCCGAGTCTCGGTTGCGGGCAGCCGAGTTGTCGCCGGCGCTGCAGAAGTTTCTGGTGGAGCTGCCATTCTGGGTCGGCTATCTCAAGCGCACCTTCAGTCGTGGGTTCGAGCAGGTGAACGAGCCCTACGACCAACGTCTGCAAGCGGTGTTCGACCAGGGCCTGACCCTGGATGACGTGTCCTATCGCGACCAGATGAATGAGGTACTCAGGGAGCAGAGGCTGGCCGAACAAGCAGAGCTGGAACGCCTCACCGAGGAGGCGTTGAAATACCAAGAGTTGGTCGGCTGCGGTTTGCCGTTAGCTTGAATGCCCGGTCACATTGCTGCGCACCAACGTGCGCAGGGCAAAACGATTCGGGTGGCAGGCTTCGGCCACGCTTCTGGGCAAGGGCAGTGGCTCGTTGTCGAGCCAGGCGGCGAGTAGCTCGGCGCTCAACGGTGCGGTGATCAGCCCACGGGAGCCATGGCCGCTGTTGACGTACAGGCCGTCCAGCCAGGGGCAGGCTATGTCGGGCGTCTGGCGCGCATCCTTGCGCAGGGCCGCGTAGGCCTCGGCGAAGGCCGGGCTGTCGGCCAACGGTCCGACAATCGGCAGGTAGTCCGGGCTGGTACAGCGGAGCGCGGCACGGCCTTGCAGGGTGTCCGGGGCGAGGCTGGAGGCTTGCAGGCGTGCGGCCAGGTCGGGCGAGATGGCCGCAAGCAGTGCCAGGTTGCCCGCGTGGTCGGCGGCGGTGGCAGTCAAGTCGTCGCTCTTGAAATCGAAGCTGGCCCCCAGCGTGTGTTCACCCAGGCGAGGCGGGGCCACGTAGCCTTCGGCGCAAACTACGGTGGCCAGGCTTTGACTGCTGCCGGTCTGTGGCACGCGGGTGATTTGCCCGCGGATCCGTTTGAGGGGCAATTGGGCACTCGCCGCAAAGCGCTTGACCTCGGCCGCCCCGGCCAGCACCACCACCGGTGCGCTGGCCAGCAACCGCTCGCCGTCAAAGGCTTGCCATTGGTCATCGACCTTGCGCAGGTCCAGGGCATCATGAAGGGTCAGGATCTCGATGCCCGGCTGATGCGCCTGCCATTCGCACAATGCGGGCGGGTGGACCCAGCCGCCCTCGGGGTAGAACAAGCCGCCTGACTCAAGGCCGATACCGGCCTGCGCCTGCGCCTGCTGCTGATCCAGTTGATGGACCAACTGCGGATCGAAGGCTGCTGCCAATTGCGCCTGGCGTGCGGCCTCCTTGGGGTTGAAGGCCAGTTGCAAGACCCCGCAATTGTCCCAGTCGAGCCCGCGCTGCAAATGCTGGAGCAGGCGGCGGGTATGACTAAAACCACTGACAATCATCTGCGACAGCGCGGTGCCATGGGCGGACAACTTGAGGTACAGCACACCCTGAGGATTGCCTGAGGCTTCTTGCGCCAGGCCGTCATGGCGCTCCAGCAGGCTGACCTGCCAACCGCGCGCCGCAAGGCTGGCCGCGGTGGTGCAACCGGCCATGCCGCCGCCGATGACCAGGGCCCGGCGTTCACCGCGGTGCGCCGGCGGGCGGGCGAACCAGGGCTTGATCGCTGGCGGTGCGGGTGTTTGCGACGGCCAGCCGAGGAATTCGCCACGCAGGATTTCCCACTTGTGACCGATGCCCGGCGTGCGCTTCATCTTGAACCCGGCGCCATTGAGCAGGCGCCGTACCCAGCCGGTGCTGGTGAAGGTACTGATCGTCGAGCCCGGTGCCGCGAGTCGGGCCAGTTCGGCAAACAGTTCGGCGGTCCACATGTCGGGGTTTTTCGCCGGGGCAAAGCCGTCGAGAAACCACGCATCGACCTGCGCGTCCAGTTGCGGCAGTTGTTCCAGGGCATCGCCAATCAACAGCGTCAGGGTCACGCGTCCTGCGTCCAGCACCAGGCGCTGGAAGCCCTGGTGAATGGCCACGTATTGCGCCAGCAGTTGGTCGGCCCACGGCTTGAGTACCGGCCACAGGGCCAGGGCACGTTGCAGGTCGGCACGGCTCAGGGGGTACTTTTCGACACTGACAAAATGCAGGCGGGCGCCGGGCACTGCGTGCTGGTCAAACAGCTGCCAGGCGCACAGGAAATTCAACCCGGTACCAAAGCCGGTCTCGCCGATCACCAGCCGCCCACCCTCGGGCAGCGCGGCAAAGCGCTGCTGCAGGTGGTTCTGTTCAAGGAACACATAACGGGTTTCGTCCAGGCCCGACTGGTCGGAGAAGTACACGTCGTCGAAGACCCGCGAGCGCGGGCGTCCCTGGTCGTCCCAGTCAAGCTGGGCATTTGGCGATACGGGGTTCATGGGCAACTCGGCAAAGACAAGGCGGCCATTCTAGCCGATCGCGGGAGCGCCGGCCGATCCGTGCCGGCCTGTGGTGGTAGCCCGCTGATGGTTGCACGCAAAAAACCTCTGTAAAGCACCCGCTAACGATCAACTATCTGCGTAAATTCAAAGGCTTGCGTCGGGTTATGGTGAATGGCTGATTAACGGGCAATAAAGGAAATTGCGCATGCCGGACCAGGATGATTTGACCAAGACATGTACTCAATTGACGCAGCGCCAGCTACAAGCGGCGTTGCTGGAAATCACCCGCGACCTGTCCAAGGCCGAGGTCCTGCAAAAGCGCCTGCCGGGCTGGATGTTGAACGCCCCAAAAGGGGTGCTGGAGGCGCTGGAACGGGAGGCCGCGCAGCTTGACGAGGCCAGGGCCGCCGTCGCAGGACGCTTGCGCCCATTGCGCTCACTGGATGAGTTTTGCAGTGCGCAGTTGAAGGCCTACTGCCAGAGGCAATGGCAGGCCACGGTCGAGCCGCACAAGGACCTGTTCGTGCGGGCTTTCTACGAATACCAGAAAGACGTGCTGCCGCTGGAATATGTCCGCAGTGTCAAGCTGGAGCAGCAGACCCTGTTGCACATGGCCCTGCAGAACTTTACCGAGGCGGAAGCGCAAGAGGCGCATTTTGCGCCGCCGTCGCGGCTGCAATCGGGTTCAGGCCTGGGTGGGATGATCCCCATCTCCGTGCAGGCATTTGCCAAGGGCTGCCGGGATCTTGATGTCGGCAGCCTGTATCAGCAGCACATCAGTGACGTGTTCAACCTCGACGTTGGCGAACCCGGCGATGACGCCTATTTCAATGGGGTGGCGCTCGATATCGGTTGGATGAAAACCCTGGATCTGAAAA
Source organism: Pseudomonas sp. MF5691 (assembly GCF_016405645.1). NCBI lineage: Bacteria > Pseudomonadati > Pseudomonadota > Gammaproteobacteria > Pseudomonadales > Pseudomonadaceae > Pseudomonas > Pseudomonas sp. MF5691. Next base: position 184,229 of record NZ_JAEKDC010000004.1, on the reverse strand, counting down.
TCGACGCGCACATTGCCTGCATGCGCGGCGATATCACCGCCGCTACCTATGGCCTGTTATGCACCCTGCTGGATCGCAAGATGGACCCCGTGCAGGCCAGGGGCCTGATGTTCCAAGGGCGCCAGGTCATCTGGCAGGGCTTGAATGCGCTGGATTGCTGCCTGTGGAGTGTGCTGGTGTTTTCTGGCCGGCCGATTGCCGATTACCCGCAGGAGCCCTGTGTGGTGTACATGCCCAATGAGCCGGGGCGACCTTTTTTTGAGTACCCATCGCTCAACGACTTCAAGCTTTATCTGGATCTGAAGCTGGAAGTCAGCACCTACCGCACCTTTTTCACGGGGTACCTGGGGGAAATAGACCGGGTCGACTTTTTCCGTCGCTTTGACCAGCACCGTACCCTGGGCGTGTTGGAGGCCAAGCCCATCACCACCAGCCTGGCGCAGCACTTTTTCGCCACCTATGCGGGCAAATTGCAGATTGACGCCCGGACCCTGGCGGTCCCGGTGGCGGATGTGGATGAGCAGGTGCGCAAACAGCGTCTGCTGGACTACCTGGACGCGGGGCTGACGCTGCTCAATCTCGCCGGCTTTGTGGTCCCGGCATTGGGCCTGTTGATGACGAGCGTGGCGGTGGGGCAGATGCTCGGTGAGGTGTATGAGGGCATTGAGGATTGGCGCCGTGGCGACAAGGAGGAGGCGCTCAAGCAGTTGGTAGCCGTGGCGCAGGACATTACCTCAATGGTGTTGTTCGCTGCGGGGACCAAGGTCGTGGGCAACGTACTCAAGCGCACCCGGCAAAGCTATGCCGGTTACTTCAAGTCGCTGGAGGCGGTGCGTTCGACGGATGGACAGCCACGGCTGTGGCACCCTGACATCGGGCAATATTCCCACGATCAACACCTGATCGACGATGTGCCTGCCGACGCCCAGGGCGTGTACAAGGTGGGCGCTCGCTCATACGTCAAAGTCGGCGACAACCTGCATCAGGTGACCTACGAGCCGCAGCAGGGTGTGTGGCGGGCCAGCCACCGTACGCGGCAGGCGGCCTATCGGCCGCCGATGGTGCACAACGGCGAGGGGGCCTGGCGTTTTTCGTTCGAGGACCCCGAGGAGTGGGAAGACCAGGACTATCTGTTTTCCCGCCTGGAGCCGAGCAGTCGCCACCCTGCGCTGGAATCGCGCAAGCTGCGGCTGGTCAAGGACATCATGGACAAGCCCCACCGCTGGGGGTATCACCTGGCGCAGGAGTGCTTGCCTTTTCCGGCACGCTTTCGTGATCTGTACGAGCGCTTCAGGCTGGAGCAGTCGATTCGCGACCTGGTCTGGCTATTGGAGCGTGGCGCTTACCTCAATGGGCCAAGTGCGACCACCCAGATGCACGCGTTGCCGCTGCTGCCGGGCTGGCCCGAGGGCCATTATTTCGAGGTGCTGGATGCCCAGGGTAGCGTTACGGCGCGTTATCCCGCCGCTGGCCCGTTTGATGCCGCCGGGCGCTTGAGCCTCTGCGAGCAGGCCGTGGCGCAGGGGCAGGTGTTTGATGTGTTGCTGTCTGGCCTGGATGCGCCACGCAAGGCCGGTCTGTTGGGCGAAGGGGTGCCCGCCAATGACGAGCACGCGGCATTGGCGCGTCAATTGCTCGCGCACCTCAAGGCTGATCGCAAACCGTTGTTTGAGCAGCTGTACCAGGCCTACGACGGGCCGGTGCCCGAGGGCGGCGCGCCGTTGCGCGAGGCCTACCCGCCATTGCCCACCCGCGTGATGCGCGAGTTGATGGCTCAGGCGTCCTCCGTGGAGCTTCAAGCCCTGCGGGACAACCAGCGGGTGCCCATGGCCCTGGCAGAGTCGGTGCGCGTGAGCCTGGAGGCACAGCGCCTGGACCGTGCCCTGGCCGGTTTCGACCAGCCGGAGTTGGCCGGTCTGGACACCCAGTGCGTGGCGGTACGCATGCTGCCGCACCTCGACGGCTGGGACAGCACACTGCAAGTGGAGTTGCGCCAGGGTTCACCCGCCGGGCCGTTGTTGGCCCTGGGGGCGAGGGAGGGCGCGAGCGTGCGTCGGGTGCTGGTCAGCTCGGGCGCGGGATTCACGCCATTCGATGCCCACGGGGTGAGCATGGGGGCGGCCCAGGCCGGTTCCGATGGGTTGTTCGAGGCAATCCTGCAAACGCTCTCGGCTGCCCAGCGCAGCGCCCTGGAGTTGCCGTTGCATCCTGGCGAAAACGCTTGGAGGCTGCGCCGCCGCCTGGCTGCCCGGGCGCAGAGCGAACGTGTGGTGGCGGGCGAAGCTTTCACCGATCAGGCGAGCGAGCCCCTGGCGCTGGAGGTTCCCTGTCGCATGTCTGACTCACCGGCCAGCCCGCGGCCACTGGTGGGCAAGGTACAGAAAATTTATCCCTTGTTCAGTGATGTCCAGGCAGCCGAGTTATTGCAAAGCCTGGGGACCGACGCCCTGGCCCAAGCCAAGGCCGTCGCGCGCCTGCAGGTTGACCTGACGCTTCTGCGCTCGATCCTCAAGCACTGGAAGAACAACCTCGGCGACCTGGCGGCGCAGCCGGGCATGGCTGATATTCGTCACAGCCGCCAGCAAGTGGCCGAGCGGATCGAAGCCTGTTGGCGCCGCCAGAGCTTTGTGCTCGATGATCACCAAGTGCCCGTGCCGGGGCTGACACTGGATGGCATGCGCGTGGGGGCATTGCCGAACCTGCCCCCCGAGATCCGCTTCGACCATGTGCGGCAACTGTCCCTGAAAAACATGCGCCTGGGCGATGACGTGGCTTATTTTCTGAAGTGCTTCAAGGGCGTGCGGCGCCTGAACCTGGACCGCAACCGCCTGACGCGCCTGCCCGAGTACCTGTCGCGCATGCCCGAACTCAACAGCCTGGCGTTGCCCCATAATCAGTTGGCGCTGACTGAGTACACCCGGCGCAAGCTGGCCGACATGAGCACGTTGTGTCTGTTGGATTTGAGCCACAACCCCATCGAGTCGCATCTGGACGTAAGCAACATGCGCGACTTGCAGACCCTGTTACTGGAGGATGCCAAGCTGGTGGACCTGCCCAGCGGGATCGCACGTCTGGCCCATCTGGAACAGGTCGACCTGCGCAGTAACTGGATCACGGTGTTGCCCGACTGGTTGTTCACCTCCACACGCAGGTTCAGCCAGGCGATCAATCTGGGGGGCAACCCCTTGTCCTCGACGACGATGAGCGCCCTGATCAGTTACCGCGATGCAGTGGGAATCGGTATGGGCTATGTGGAGGACGATTCGTCACGATTCACTGAGCTGAAGGCCAGGCGCACCTGGCTGCCAGACGAGGTGGCGGCGGCCGACTCCAGCAAGCGGGCGATTTGGGCCAACCTGCGCGATGACCCGGAATCGATGCCGCTGATGGCATTGTTGGCGCAGCTCTCTGGCGCCGCCGACAGCCGTTACGTGCGCGAGGACATGACCCGGCGAGTCTGGGAGGTCTTGCAGGCGACCCATGACAGCGTCGAGTTGCGCGAGCGGGTGTTCCAACTGGTGGCCCATCCGGCGAACTGTGTCGATGGCGCGACAGAGATTTTCAGCCAGGTCGAAGTGCTCAAGGCCGTGGCGAACGCCACGCGCCAGGCCAGCCGTGGGCAAGGCAACTCTGGGGTGCTGCTGAGCCTGGGGCGCGGCCTGTTTCGCCTCAGTGAACTGGAAAAGATCGCGGCGACTTACGCCACCGAACATGCCAGCGAAGACCCGCTGGAGGTGAGCCTGGCGTATCGGGTCGGCTTGGCGAAGATCCTGCAGTTGCCGGGGCAACCCAAGCACATGCGCTTCGGGTCATTGGCTGACTTGACCAGCGAGAACCTGGAGCGTGCGCATGAGCAAGTCCTGATCGCCGAACTGTCGCCGGTGTTTTTGCGGTTTATTGCCCAACTGTCGTTCTGGAAGGCCCATCTCAAGCAGCAGTTTCCCGAGACGTTCAGGCGTGCGACCGAGCCATTTGATGGGCAGCAGCAGGCGCTTTTCGAGAACAGTCAGAACCTCACCGATGGCGAATACCTGGCGCAAATGGAAGGCCTGCGCGCGCCGCGCAGGCAGGCGATCAACGAGGTGATGGAACGCCTGACCCAGCAGATGATGAAGTATCAGGACCTGAACATCTGCCATCTGCCGGAAGACTAGCCGCCAGGGTTGCGGATTGATCCACGGCAAGCCCTATGGAATTGCTTGCCCGCCTTGCAGCCCAATCCGCTAGTCTTGATCCATCTTGGAAGGGAGTCGCCCATGTTCGAATCCGCAGAAATTGGTCACGCCGTCGATAAAGACACTTACGACGCGCAAGTTCCGGCATTGCGTGAAGCCTTGCTGGAGGCGCAGTTCGAGTTGCACCAGCAGGGACGCTTCCCGGTAATCGTCCTGATCAATGGCGTCGAAGGCGCCGGCAAGGGCGAGACGGTCAAGCTGCTCAACGAATGGATGGACCCGCGCCTGATCGAAGTGCGCACCTTCGACCAGCAGACTGACGAAGAACTGGCGCGCCCGCCGGCCTGGCGCTATTGGCGGCAATTGCCGGGCAAGGGGCGCATGGGGGTGTTCTTCGGCAACTGGTACAGCCAGATGTTGCAGGCGCGGGTCCATGGCCAGATCAAGGATGCGCGGCTGGACCAGGCCATCGCTGGGGCCGAACGCCTGGAGCAGATGCTCTGCGATGAAGGGGCGCTGATCTTCAAGTTCTGGTTCCATTTGTCCAAGAAGCAAATGAAGGCACGGCTCAAGGCCTTGCAGGACGATCCGCTGCACAGCTGGCGCATCAGCCCGCTGGACTGGCAGCAGTCCGAGACCTACGACAAGTTTGTGCATTTTGGTGAGCGCGTGCTGCGCCGCACCAGCCGGGACTACGCGCCCTGGCATGTGATCGAAGGCGTCGACGCCAATTACCGTGGGCTGACAGTGGGCAAGATCCTGCTGGAAAGCTTGCAAAATGCCCTGAAGGTGCCCAAAACCAAGGCCAGCGGTATCCAGCCGGCGCCATTGCCATCATCCGTGGACCAGATGAACCTGCTCGACAGCCTGGACATGACCCAGCGCCTGGAGAAGGACGACTACGAGGAACAACTGATTACCGAACAGGCGCGGCTTTCGGGCCTGATGCGCGACAAACGCATGCGCAAGCACGCGCTGGTCACGGTTTTCGAAGGTAACGACGCGGCGGGCAAGGGCGGGGCGATCCGCCGGGTGGCGGCGGCGCTGGACCCGCGCCAATACCGCATCGTACCGATTGCCGCGCCCACCGAAGACGAACGGGCCCAGCCGTACCTGTGGCGTTTTTGGCGGCAGATCCCGGCGCGGGGCATGTTCACCGTGTTTGACCGCTCCTGGTATGGCCGCGTGCTGGTGGAGCGGATCGAAGGCTTTTGCAGCACTGCGGACTGGATGCGCGCCTACGCCGAGATCAACGATTTCGAGGAGCAACTGCGCGACGCCGGGGTGATCGTGGTCAAGTTCTGGCTGGCCATTGACAAGGACACCCAACTGGAGCGCTTCCAGGCGCGCGAAGAAATCCCCTTCAAGCGCTTCAAAATCACCGAAGACGATTGGCGCAACCGCGACAAGTGGGATGCCTACCGGGCAGCGGTGGGCGACATGGTGGACCGTACCAGCACCGAGATCGCCCCCTGGACCCTGGTGGAGGCCAACGACAAGCGCTGGGCGCGGGTCAAGGTATTGCGCACCATCAACCTGGCGCTGGAAGAGGCGTTCGCCAAGTCCGATAAACACGACAAAAAGAAGAAGCATAAGTAGGCGCGAGCTTGGCTCCTACAGGGTTAGCGCCATGCTTTTGCATACGCCAGGTGAATGATCGTCGCGATCGCCTGGCGCTGGATCTATCCTCGATCTGTCTCCCAACAACGACAAGATTGAGGTAGCCCATGCGTGAAGTAGTGATCGTCGACAGCGTGCGAACCGGCCTGGCCAAGTCCTTTCGCGGCAAGTTCAACCAGACCCGCCCCGATGACATGGCCGCGCATTGCGTCAACGCCTTGCTCACCCGCAACGGCATCGACCCGGCCAGTGTCGAGGATTGCATCGTCGGCGCCGGTTCCAACGAAGGAGCCCAGGGCTACAACATCGGCCGCAACGTGGCAGTGCTGTCGCGCCTTGGCACTGGCACCGCGGGCATGACCCTCAACCGTTTCTGTTCTTCGGGGCTGCAGGCGATTGCCATCGCGGCGAACCAGATTGCCTCGGGTTGCAGCGACATCATTGTTGCCGGTGGCGTCGAATCCATCAGCCTGACCATGAAAAGCGTGAATACCGACAACCTGATCAACCCCTTGCTCAAGGAGCAGGTGCCGGGCATCTATTTCCCCATGGGCCAGACCGCCGAAATTGTCGCCCGGCGCTATAACGTCAGCCGCGAGGAGCAGGACCTGTACGCCCTGCAAAGCCAGCAGCGCACCGCCCAGGCCCAGGCTGACGGGCTGTTCGATGATGAAATCGTAGCCATGGCGGTCAAGTACAAGGTCGAGGATAAAAACACCGGCGAGGTACAGATTCTTGATGGCGTGGTCGATCGCGACGATTGCAACCGCCCAGACACCACCCTGGCCAGCCTCAGCGGGCTCAAGCCGGTGTTTGCCGAGGATGGCTCGGTGACGGCAGGCAACTCTTCGCAACTGTCCGACGGCGCATCGATGACCCTGGTGATGAGCCTGGAAAAAGCCCTGGAACTGGGGCTCAAGCCCATGGCGTTTTTCCGCGGGTTTACCGTTGCCGGTTGCGAGCCGGACGAGATGGGCATCGGCCCGGTGTTCTCGGTGCCCAAATTGCTCAAGGCCCGTGGCCTGCAGGTGGCGGACATTGACTTGTGGGAACTCAACGAGGCGTTTGCTTCGCAGTGCCTGTATGCGCGTAATCGCCTGGAAATCGACAATGCCAGGTACAACGTCAACGGTGGTTCGATCTCCATTGGCCATCCGTTCGGCATGACCGGCTCGCGACAGGTGGGGCATCTGGTGCGTGAACTGCAGCGGCGTGATTTGCGCTACGGCATCGTCACCATGTGCGTCGGTGGTGGGATGGGGGCGACCGGGCTGTTCGAAGCTGTGCGCTGATCTATAAAACACCGAAGATCAACTGTGGGAGCGGGCTTGCCCGCGAATGCGGTGGGTCAGTGATGGATATATCGACTGACACACCGCATTCGCGAGCAAGCCCACCGTTGATTTGTGGTGTGTCTGATAAAAAACTTCGCCAAGGTCTACCCACATCCCCCTAGAATGCAGGTTCCTCTACCTCTGGCTCTTGGGGCACTCATGCACATATCTTCCGGCCGCTGGGTCTACGGTTTATCCCTGACCCTGCTGACCGCGCTGCTCTGGGGCATTTTGCCGATCAAGCTCAAGCAGGTCCTGCAGGTGATGGACCCGATCACCGTGACCTGGTTTCGCCTGATGGTGTCCGGCACTTGCCTGTTCATTTACCTGGCCGCCGTCAAGCGTCTGCCCAGCCCCAAAGTCCTGGGCAAGCGCGGTGGCTGGCTGGTGGCGATGGCGGTATGCGGACTGGTGGGCAACTACGTGCTCTATCTGGTCGGGCTGAAGATGTTGAGCCCCGGCACCGCGCAACTGGTGGTGCAGATGGGGCCGATCTTCCTGATGATTGCCAGCGTGTTCCTGTTCAAGGAGCGTTTCAGCCTGGGGCAGGGCGTAGGTCTGCTGGTATTGATCATCGGTTTTGCGCTGTTCTTCAACCAGCGCCTGGCAGAGCTGTTGACGTCCCTGGGCACCTACACCGCCGGGGTGCTGACGATTCTGCTGGCAACCACCATCTGGGTGTTCTACGCCCTGGGCCAGAAGCAATTGTTGACGGTGTGGAATTCCCTGCAGGTCATGATGGTGATCTACCTGAGCTGCGCATTGCTGCTGCTGCCCTGGGTGCATCCCATGGAGGCGCTGCAACTGAGCCCGTTGCAAGGCTGGCTGCTGCTGGCGTGCTGTTTCAATACCCTGATTGCCTACGGCGCCTTTGCCGAGGCCTTGGCCCACTGGGAGGCTTCGCGGGTCAGCGCGACCCTGGCGATCACGCCGTTGGTGACGTTCGTGGCGGTGGCGATTGCGGCATGGCTATGGCCCGACTATGTGCACGCCGAGCAGATCAATGGCCTGGGCTACGGTGGCGCGGTGCTGGTGGTGCTGGGATCGGCATCGGTGGCGTTGGCCCCGTCCTTGATCGCCGGGCTCAAGTCCCGGCGTGCAAGGTTGATACAACCTCTGTAGGAGAGGGGATCAGTGCCCGGCTTCGAGCATGTTTTCCGGGCGTACCCACTGGTCGAATTCGGCATCGGTGAGGTAGCCCAATTCCAGCGCAGCTTCGCGCAGGGTCAGCCCTTGGGCATAGGCTTTCTTGGCAATCTCTGCCGACTTGTCATAGCCGATATGCGGGTTCAGCGCCGTCACCAGCATCAGCCCGCGCTCCAGGTGCTCGGCCATTTGCTCGGCGTCGGGCTCAAGGCCGGCGATGCAATGTTCCTGGAAGTTGCGGCAGCCGTCGGCGAGCAAGCGGATCGACTCCAGCAGGTTGTGGATAATCACCGGCTTGTACACGTTCAACTGCAAATGCCCCTGGCTTGCGGCAATGCCGATGGTCACGTCATTGCCCAGCACCTGGCAGGCCAGCATCGACAGCGCTTCGCACTGGGTCGGGTTGACCTTGCCGGGCATGATCGAACTGCCCGGCTCATTGGCCGGCAGGCGCACTTCAGCCAGCCCGGCGCGCGGGCCCGAGCCTAGCAGGCGCAGGTCGTTGGCGATTTTCATCAAGGCCACGGCCAGGGTTTTCAAGGCGCCGGACAAAGTCGTCAGCGGCTCATGGCCCGACAGCGCGGCGAACTTGTTGGGTGCGGTGACAAACGGCAGCCCGGACAACGCGGCGATTTCTGCGGCAATGGCCTCGCCAAAGCCATGGGGCGAGTTCAGGCCGGTGCCGACCGCCGTGCCGCCTTGTGCCAGTTCGTAGACGGCGGGCAGGGCACTGCGAATGGCGCGCTCGGCATAATCGAGTTGCGCGATAAACGCCGAGACTTCCTGGCCAAAGGTGATGGGCGTGGCGTCCATCATGTGGGTGCGGCCGGTCTTGACCAGCTTCATATGGCGCGCCGACAACTCGGCCAGCCCACCGGACAGCTCACGCAGCGCCGGCAGCAACTGCTCATGCACCGCTTGTACGGTGGCAATGCTCATGGCAGTGGGGAAGCAGTCGTTGGAACTCTGGGAACGGTTGACGTGATCGTTGGGGTGCACCGGGCTCTTGCCGCCACGGGGCTTGCCCGACAGCTCATTGGCGCGGCCGGCGATCACCTCATTGGCGTTCATGTTGCTCTGGGTGCCACTGCCGGTCTGCCAGACCACCAGCGGGAACTGGTCATCGTGCTTGCCATCGAGCACTTCGTCAGCGGCCTGTTCGATCAGGCGGGCGATGTCGGCGGGCAGGTCGCCATTGCGATCGTTGACCCGCGCCGCGGCCTTCTTGATCAGCGCCAGGGCGTGCAGGACGGCCAGTGGCATGCGTTGCTCGCCGATGGCGAAATTGACCAGTGAACGCTGGGTCTGTGCGCCCCAGTAAGCGTCATCCGGGACTTGTACTTCGCCCAGGCTGTCGGTTTCGATACGGCTCATCGCGGTGACTCTCCTTGTAGTCGGTTTGCGCAGTTTAGGCCCTGGAGGCACGCTTGGGTTCCATAAAAGCCATTTCATCGGGCAATCCCCCGCAAAACCAGGCCCTACAAGGCGTGGGGTTGAGTACCGGCGTTTTTTAGGCGCAGAATGGTCGCCCTTGGGGTCTTACCTCGCCAGCTAGAAAGGAAACTCGATGACTCGTCTTCGTGCCATCTGTACCGCGGTTGCCCTGGTATGTGCCAGCGGCCAGGTTCTTGCCGATACCGCCAGCCACAACGCCAGTGCCGAAGCCTTCCTGACCCTGGCTCACGCAGACAAGCTCGGCACCCCGGTGTACATGCAAGTGCAGCAAATGTTTGCCCAGCGTTTCGAGCAGACCAAGGCGCCTGCCGCCAAGCAAACCGTTCTGGACACCTACCAGGCCAAGGCCAACGCCGCCCTGGACCAGGCCATTGGCTGGAACAAGCTCAAGCCGGACATGGTCAAGCTGTACACCAGCAACTTCAGTGAGTCAGAACTCAAGGACCTGGTTGCCTTCTACAAATCGCCACTGGGTAAGAAAGTCCTGGAGAAAATGCCGCAACTGACCCAGCAATCGGCCCAACTGACCCAGGCCAAACTGGAAAGCGCGGTACCGGTCGTGAACAAGCTGTTGGAAGACATGACCAACGAATTGGCTCCGGCGAAAAAAGCCGCCGCGCCTGCCAAGAAGTAAGTGGAGCCAGGAATGACCATGCAACAGCGCATCGAGACGGCACTTGCCGCCCTGAGCCCGGAACACGTGAGTGTGCTGGACGAAAGCCATATGCACAGCCGTGGATTGCAGACGCACTTCAAGGCCGTGCTGGTCAGCCAGCAGTTCGACGGACTCAACCGCGTCAAGCGCCACCAGAAGGTCTACGCCACGTTGGGCGACCTGATGGGCGAGTTCCATGCGCTGGCACTGCATACCTACACGCCTGAAGAATGGGCGAAAATCGACGCAGCCCCGGCCTCGCCGACCTGCGCTGGCGGACATTGATCGGTCACGGTCAGCCTCTGTAGGCGCGAGCGCGCTCGCGAAGATCGTTAACGATGACGCGCGCATTCTGAAAGCACGCGGCGTTCTCAGGTTTTTCGCGAGCAAGCTCGCTCCTACAGTTCAGGGTTTATCCCTGATAGAATCCGCAACGCGCCGCTCAGTCGGCGCGTTTTTTTTGCATCCGGTTCACCCTTTGCGAGGGTAGCCACCTGGAGAGAACACCCATGACACAACCCATCGTCGTGGCGGCACTGTATAAGTTCGTCACCCTCGAAGATTACGTCGCCCTGCGCGAGCCGCTGCTGCAAGCCATGGTCGACAACGGCATCAAGGGCACCTTGCTGATCGCCGAAGAAGGCATCAACGGCACCGTTTCCGGGAGCCGCGAAGGCATTGATGGCCTGATGACCTGGCTGAAGAACGACCCGCGCATGGTCGACATCGACCACAAAGAGTCGTACTGCGACGAGCAGCCGTTCTACCGCACCAAGGTCAAGCTGAAAAAAGAGATCGTGACCCTGGGCGTCGAAGGCGTCGACCCCAACAAGAAAGTCGGCACCTATGTTGATCCACAAGACTGGAACGCCCTGATCAGCGACCCAGAAGTGCTGTTGATCGACACCCGTAACGACTATGAAGTGTCGATCGGCACCTTTGAAGGGGCGATCGACCCGAAAACCACGAGTTTTCGCGAATTTCCCGACTATATCAAAGCCAACTTCGACCCGGCCAAGCACAAGAAAGTCGCCATGTTCTGCACCGGCGGCATTCGCTGTGAAAAGGCCTCCAGCTACATGCTCAGCGAAGGGTTCGATGAGGTGTATCACCTCAAGGGCGGCATCCTCAAATACCTCGAAGAGGTGCCCCAGGAACAAACCAAGTGGCAGGGTGACTGCTTCGTGTTCGATAACCGCGTGACCGTGCGCCACGACTTGAGCGAAGGTGACTACGATCAATGTCATGCCTGCCGCACACCGGTTAGCGTAGAGGACCGCGCATCCGAGCATTACGTGGCCGGCATCAGTTGCCCGCATTGCTGGGATAAGCTGTCCGAGAAGACCCGTCGCAGTGCGATCGACCGCCAGAAGCAGATCGAGCTGGCCAAGGCCCGCAATATGCCGCACCCGATTGGTTACAACTACAAGCAACCATCCACCGAGGCTTGAACCATGTCCGCGCGCCTGCTCTATGTAATGGACCCGATGTGTTCCTGGTGCTGGGGTTTCGCCCCGGTAGCCAAGGCCCTGGTTGAGCAGGCCCAGGCGGCTGGCGTGGAATTGCACCTGGTGGTCGGCGGTTTGCGCACCGGCAGTGGTTCGGCGCTGGAGCCGGCCACCCGGCGCTATATCCTGGAACACTGGCAGGCGGTGACTGAAGCCACTGGCCAGCCGTTCCGCCTGGAGGGCGCCTTGCCTGACGGGTTTGTGTATGACACGGAGCCGGCATGCCGGGCCCTGGTCACCGCGCGCAGCCTGGCGCCGGATTGCGCCTGGACCTTGCTCGGGCTGATCCAGCAGGCATTTTACGTCGAGGGTCGCGATGTGACCCGCGCCAGTGTGCTGGTGGAACTGGCCGAGACCGCCGGGGTGCCGCGTATCGAGTTTGCCGAGGCTTTTGACCGCGCCGAACAGCATGCCGCCACGGCCGCTGATTTCACCTGGGTCCAGGACCTGGGCATCGCCGGTTTTCCCACCTTGTTGGCCGAGCGCAATGGCCAATTGGCCTTGTTGACCAACGGCTACCAGCCGCTGTCCGAGTTGTCGCCGTTGCTCGGTCGCTGGCTGGAGCGAGCCGCCTGTGGCTGATCAACCCGCCGTACGCGTTGATCGGCTGACCTGGGCAGAAATCCGCCGCCTGGCCCTGCGTCATAAAAAAGCCCTGTGGATCGCCAATGGTGTCGCCGTTCTGGCGACCCTGTGCAGCGTACCGATTCCCTTGCTCCTGCCATTGCTGGTGGACGAGGTGTTGCTGGGCAATGGCGATGCCGCACTGAAGGTGATGAACCACGCGTTGCCAGCACCCTGGCAGCAGGCCGCAGGCTATATCGGCCTAATGCTGCTGATCACCCTGGTGCTGCGTTGCGCGGCGCTGGTGTTCAACGTGGTCCAGGCGCGCCTGTTTGCCGGGCTGGCCAAGGACATTGTCTATCGCATCCGCGTGCGCCTGATCGAACGGCTCAAGCGCATCTCCCTGAGTGAATACGAAAGCCTGGGCGGCGGTACCGTGACTACGCACCTGGTGACCGACCTGGACACCGTGGACAAGTTTATCGGTGAAACCTTGAGCCGCTTCCTGGTGGCGATGCTGACCCTGGTCGGCACCTCCGGCATCCTGATGTGGATGCACTGGAAGCTGGCGCTGTTGATCCTGTTGTTCAACCCATTGGTGATCTACGCCACGGTGCAGTTGGGCAAGCGGGTCAAACACCTGAAGAAGCTGGAAAACGACAGCACCTCGCGGTTCACCCAGGCCCTCACGGAAACCCTGGACGCCATCCAGGAAGTGCGCGCGGGCAATCGCCAGGGCTTTTTCCTCGGGCGCCTGGGGCAGCGTGCCCAGGAAGTACGTGACTTTGCCATCAACTCCCAGTGGAAAAGCGATGCATCCAGCCGCGCCAGCGGCCTGCTGTTCCAGTTCGGGATCGATATCTTCCGTGCGGCAGCGATGCTCACGGTGCTGTTTTCCGACCTGTCCATCGGCCAGATGCTCGCGGTGTTCAGCTACCTGTGGTTCATGATCGGCCCGGTGGAACAACTGCTGAACCTGCAGTACGCCTACTACGCCGCCGGCGGTGCGCTGACGCGCATCAACGAACTGCTGGCCCGTGCCGACGAACCGCAATATGCCGGGGGCGAAGATCCGTTTACCGGACACCAGACCGTGGGCATCGAAGTGCGGGGCCTGGACTTCGGCTATGGCGAAGACCTGGTGCTCAACCAGTTGAACCTGGCGATTGCCCCCGGGGAAAAGGTCGCGATCGTCGGTGCCAGTGGCGGCGGTAAAAGCACCCTGGTGCAACTGCTGTTGGGGCTCTACACCCCACAAGCGGGGACGATCCGCTTCGGCGGCGCGACCCAGCAGGCCATTGGCCTGGAAACCATTCGCGAGCATGTCGCGGTGGTGCTGCAGCATCCGGCGTTGTTCAACGACACCGTGCGCGCCAACCTCACCATGGGCCGCGAGCGCACTGACCAGGCCTGTTGGCAGGCCCTTGAAATTGCCCAGTTGGATGCTACGGTCAAAGGGTTGCCTCAAGGTCTGGACAGTATTGTCGGGCGCTCGGGCGTGCGTTTGTCCGGTGGCCAGCGCCAACGCCTGGCGATTGCCCGGATGGTGCTGGCCGAGCCAAAAGTGGTAATTCTCGACGAAGCCACCTCGGCCCTGGATGCGGCTACCGAGTACAACCTGCACCAGGCTCTGGCGCGGTTTCTCAGTGGGCGTACTACACTGATCATTGCTCACCGTTTGTCGGCGGTGAAGCAGGCTGATAGGGTATTGGTGTTTGACGGTGGACACATCGCCGAAGATGGCGACCACCAGCAACTGATAGCCGATGGCGGCTTGTACGCCAAGCTTTATGGACACTTGCAACAAGTTCGCTGAATCGATCCCGGCTCCGGCCCTGAAGGGGTCGTGTTTGGCCTCGGCTGTGCTGTCAGGAGCAGTTTTTACTCGCCTGTGCTGATGCAAGGGATCTCATGAAGCAGAAGCGAACTCTCGGAACACCCCGGTTGCTCGGTATTGTCTGGCCCTTTATTGCCGTCGTGCTGTTCCAGGCGTTGCTGGGCTGCGTCAGTCTTTACGTGCTGTCGGCCGTGCGCGGCTATGTGGCGGGCGAGAGCCTGTGGTCCAAAGGCCAGAAAGACGCCATCTACTACCTGACCCTGTACGCCGACAACCGCGACCAGGCGACCTTTCTCAAATACCAGAACGCCATTGCCGTACCCCAGGGCGGGCACGAGCTGCGTATCGCCCTGGATCGCTCCAGTCCTGACCTGGCGGCGGCGCGCCAGGGGATCCTTAAAGGCGGCAATCATCCTGACGACGTGTCGAGCCTGATCTGGCTGTACCTCAACTTTCGCCATTTCAGCTACCTGGAAAAAGCCATCGAGCTGTGGACCGTCGGTGACAGCTACCTGGTGCAACTTGATGAGCTGGCGCAGGAGATGCACCGGCAAATCATCGCCGATCGGGTCAGCAGTGCCGATATCCATGCCTGGAAAAACCGTATCATCGCCATCAACGAGGGGGTGACGCCGGCGGCCAAGGCCTTCAGCGATGCCTTGGGTGAAGGCTCCAGGGTGATTCTGCGCCTGTTGCTGATCACCAACCTGGCCACTGCCTTGGGGCTGATCGCCTTGGCGTTGCTGCGCACGCGCAAGCTATTGGCCCAGCGCCATGCGTTTGCCGATGCCTTGCAGCTGGAGAAGGAGCGGGCGCAGATCACCCTGGAGTCCATCGGCGATGGGGTGATCACTACCGATGTCGATGGGGCTATCGCCTACATGAACCCGGCGGCGGAATCCCTGACCCACTGGAACGCGGCCCAGGCGCAAGGGCTGCCGTTGGCTGCGTTGTTCAATCTGCTGGATGAGCACGCCCAGGCCGACGGGTTTACCCTGATCGACCATATTCTTGACGGCCAACTCAGCGGTGGCAGCGAGCACTCCAAGCTGATCCAGCGCCTGGATGGCAGTACCGTCTCCGTGACCCTCGTGGGGGCACCGATCCGCAGTGCCGGCAAGGTCAGTGGCGCGGTGCTGGTGTTGCACGACATGACCCAGGAGCGCCAGTACATTGCCAATCTGTCCTGGCAGGCGACCCATGATGCCTTGACCGGGCTGGCCAATCGGCGTGAATTTGAATATCGCCTGGAGCAGGTGCTGCATGGCGTCGGGCGTCAGCAGTCGGCGCGCCATGCCTTGATGTTCCTCGACCTGGACCAGTTCAAGCTGGTCAACGACACCTGTGGCCATGCGGCGGGCGATGAACTGTTGCGGCATATCTGCGCCTTGCTGCAATCGGACCTGCGCGAAGGCGATACCCTGGCCCGCCTGGGTGGGGACGAGTTCGGCATCCTGCTGGAAAACTGCCCGGCGCCGGTGGCCGAGAAGATCGCCGAGAGCCTGCGACATACCGTGCAAAACCTGCACTTCGTCTGGAAAGGCCGACCGTTTGTCACCACGGTCAGTATCGGCCTGGTGCATATCTCGCACACCCCGACCACCCTGGAGACGTCATTGCGTGCCGCGGATATGGCCTGCTACATGGCCAAGGAGAAGGGACGCAACCGGGTGCAGGTCTATCATGCCGACGACACTGAGCTGTCGTTGCGCTTTGGCGAAATGGCCTGGATCCAGCGCCTGCACATGGCCCTGGAAGAGGACCGCTTCTGCCTGTATGCCCAGGAAATCGCGCCCTTGGGCCACACCGAGGCGGGGGCCGGGCATATCGAGATCCTGCTGCGCCTGCACGATGAAGCGGGGCGGATCATTTTGCCTGACAGCTTTATCCCGGCCGCCGAACGCTACGGGTTGATGACCTCGCTGGACCGCTGGGTGGTAGAGAACGTGTTCAAGCTGATCGCCCGTTGCATGCTCGAGCGACCTGGCAGGCCCATGGCGATGTGTGCGATCAACCTGTCGGGCATCACCATTGGCGATGACGATTTCCTGCGTTTCCTGCGGGAGAAGTTCAGTGCCTATGGGATTCCCCCGGGCATGATCTGTTTTGAAATCACCGAAACCAGCGCCATTTCCAACCTGGGCAGCGCGATTCGTTTTATCAATGAGCTCAAGGCGTTGGGTTGCTGCTTCTCCCTGGATGACTTTTGTGCCGGAATGTCCTCATTCGCCTACCTCAAACATTTACCTGTAGACTTCCTGAAGATCGATGGAAGTTTCGTAAAGGATATGCTGGACGACCCGATTAACCGCGCCATGGTCGAAGTGATCAATCACATCGGCCATGTCATGGGTAAACGCACGATTGCCGAGTTTGTCGAAACGCCGCACATCGAGCAGGCACTGCTCGAGATCGGCGTGGACTACGCTCAGGGCTACCTGATTGAGCGCCCGCAATTGTTTACCTTCGATAGTTTGCAATGTCGACCTGCGCGCCCGCAGCCTCTGTTATTCAGGGCGCCCGGCACGTTCCGCTGAAACATCTGCTGGTCTGTACACATCACAAATCAAAAGGAGCCCGACAGTGATCGACACATTCAGCAGAACCGGCCCGCTTATGGAAGCCTCAAGTTACCCCGCCTGGGCTCAGCAATTGATCCAGGACTGTAGCGAGAGCAAGCGCCGCGTTGTCGAACACGAACTGTACCAGCGCATGCGCGATAACAAGCTCAGCGCCAAGACCATGCGCCACTACCTGATCGGTGGCTGGCCAGTGGTGGAACAGTTCGCGTTGTACATGGCACAAAACCTGACCAAGACCAAGTTTGCCCGACATCCTGGGGAGGATATGGCGCGACGTTGGTTGATGCGCAATATTCGTGTGGAACTGAACCATGCCGATTATTGGATGCACTGGGCGCGCGCCCATGGCGTCGGCCTGGAAGAGCTGCAGGCGCAACACGTACCGCCAGAGTTGCATGCGCTGAGTCATTGGTGCTGGCACACCAGTTCGGCCGATTCGTTGATCGTTGCCATTGCCGCCACCAACTACGCCATCGAAGGCGCCACTGGGGAGTGGTCTGCGCTGGTGTGTTCAACGGGCGTGTATGCCGCTGCTTTCCCTGAAGAAGACCGCAAGCGCGCCATGAAGTGGCTGAAGATGCATGCCCAGTATGACGACGCCCACCCGTGGGAAGCGCTGGAGATTATTTGCACCCTGGCGGGGATGAACCCGAGCAAGGCGTTGCAAGTGGAGTTGCGCCAGGCTGTGTGCAAAAGCTACGACTATATGTACCTGTTCCTGGAGCGCTGCATGCAGTTGGAGAAAGCTCCGGTGACCCGCGAGCGTCAAGTCCTGGCGACCAGCGAAGCCTGACCCGGGCATGGCGGGGTAGCGTTTACCCCGCCATTGCCAGGCGGTTACGGCCTTCGCGCTTGGCCACGTACAAGGCATTGTCGGCGCGGCGCAGCAGGCTCTCGGCCGACTCGCCCGCCAGCAACGTCGCGCAACCCAGGCTCACCGTCAATTCGATACGCGTAGCGTCTGCCCAGTAGTCCCGGGCCTGCGCTGCCTGGCGCAGGCGTTCGCCGACCAGGGTGGCGGCCTCGCGGCTGGTGTTGGAAAGCAGGATCATGAACTCGTCCCCACCAAACCGAAACACCATATCCACATTGCGCAACTGGCTTTTGATCGAGGCAGCGACGGCCTTGAGCACTTTGTCGCCGGTGGCGTGGCCGTGGCTGTCGTTGATGTGCTTGAAGTGATCGATGTCGAGCATCAGCAAGGACAGCGGATGCAGGTGCCGCTTGGCCATTTCGATCTCGCGGCCCAGGGTCTGGTCCATGGCGACGCGGTTGCCGGTCTCGGTCAGTGGATCGCGCAGGGCGGTGCGGGTCGCGGAGCGATACAGCAAGGCGTTGCGCATCGGGTAGAGCAGGCTGGCCAGCAGCGACTCCAGATTGCCCTGTTCCTCCTCCGTGAAACGCTGGTTGCGGCGAAACACCAACTCTCCCAGGTGCTCGCCCTCGTGGCTGAGGCTGTAGCTCACGGAGTGATGGCCACGCTGGCCGTATTCCAGGCGCAGGTCGCTGGCTTCATGGCGGTATTGCAGGGCATCCAGGGGCACAAGGCGTTGCACTTCGCGAAAGAACAGGCCAAGGATTCGCTCCGCCTCCAGGCTGGTCTGCAATTGCAGGTTCAGTTGCTGGCGCAGTTGCCCGAGGCTGATGGGGCGCCGTGCGATAAGGGAAGGCTGGCCAAAGCCCAGGCGTTGCAATTTGGCACTGTCGAAGTCAATTGCGTTGGTCTGGGTCGGTGTTTTCATAAGCGGGTAGGCCTCTAAGCACTTAATGCTGTCTTACAGGCTCAATGGGAGCGGCTGCTGGCGGGCGCCTTACTGTTCCTTCAGTTCCGTAAAACATAGGTAACAGTCTAGTCCGCTTTGCCGGGGGTTATAACCCCTGATCCCATGCCACACGTCTTTACGTCGTGCCGCCTGTTTGAAGCAAATTGGAGCGAAAAGCGTGCCATTTCGTGCAATATTTTTTATTGCTTATAAAACAAGGGGATGGGATTTAGTGCGTATGCACAGCGCTGGGAATTTGGCGCCAGCCCCTGTGGGGGGGGCTTGTTGTGGCGAGCGGGCTTGTCGGAACGCCGCATCGCCCGCGTCGGGTGGCGTAGCCGCCCCAAAACCTGCCGACTCGGTATGTCTGAAACAACTGCGGTGTCTGGGGTGGGGCTGCTACGTAGCCCAGCGCGGGGCAAGCCCGCTCGCCACAGGGTAAGTCGTCAGTTTCTGAAAGTTGTGTAGAGACCTAGGATTATCCCAGGCAAGCCAGCTCCCACATGTGATGGGTGGGCAAGGTCCTGTGGGTTTGTTGTGGCGAGCGGGCTTGTCGGAGCGCCGCATCGCCCGCGTTGGGTGGCGGAGCCGCCCCAAAACCTGCCGGCTCGGTATGTCTGGAACACGCGCGATGCCTGGAGTGGGGCTGCTTCGCAGCCCAGCGCGGGGCAAGCCCGCTCGCCACAGGGTAAGTCGTCAGTTAGAGACGTAGGGTTATCCCAGGCCAGCCCGCTCCCGCATTGTGGGGATTACTGCGCGTCGAATGCCAGCCCATTGATCCCCGAGCTATCCGGGCCCATCAGGTACAGGTACACCGGCATGATTTCTTCCGGCAGCGGGTTGTTGGCCGGGTTTTCTCCAGGATAAGCCTGGGCCCGCATGCTGGTACGGGTGGCGCCTGGGTTGATGCTGTTGGCGCGCACTGCGGCAACGGTGTCGATTTCGTCCGCCAGGGTCTGCATCAGGCCTTCGGTGGCGAATTTCGATACGCCATAGGCGCCCCAGTAAGCGCGCCCTTTGCGCCCGACGCTGCTGGAGGTAAACACCACCGACGCGTCCTGGGACAGCTTGAGCAGCGGCAGCAGCGTGGCAGTCAGCATAAACATGGCGTTGACGTTGATATGCATGACGCGCATGAAGTTCTCGCCCGACAGCTGTTCGATCGGGGTGCGCGGGCCGATGATCGAGGCGTTGTGCAGCAACCCGTCGAGATGGCCGAATTCTTTTTCGATCATTGCCGCCAGCTCATCGTATTGATGGGGCAGGGCGGTTTCCAGGTTGAACGGGATCACCACCGGTTGCGGGTGGCCGGCGGCTTCGATTTCATCGTAGACCTGGGCCAGGTTGGCTTCGGTCTTGCCCAGCAACAGCACGGTGGCGCCGTGGGCGGCGTAGGTCTTGGCCGCAGCAGCACCAATCCCGCGACCGGCGCCGGTGACCAGGATGACCCGGTCCTTGAGCAATTCTGGGCGTGCGGAGTAATCAAACATAATCGACCTCAACAAAATTCAGTGGGGCAACACATATCTGAATGTGGGAGCGGGCTTGCTCGCGAAAGCGTAGTGTCAGTCAACTCTCTATCAGATGACCCACCGCCTTCGCGAGCAGGCCCGCTCCCACATTAGAGCTTCATTGGTTAGCCATTCAGCAGCTGCAGAGTGCGCTATCGAGCACTTTGCGCAGTTCCAGCGGATGATCGACCACAACGTCGGCACCCCAGTTGCGGGCGTTGTCGTCGGGGTGGATGTAGCCATAGGTGACGGCGGCGGTGCGGGTGCCGGCGTCGCGCCCTGACTCGATATCCCGCAGGTCGTCGCCCACGAACAGTACGCTGGCCGGGTCCAGGTCGAGCATCTTGCAGGCCAGGATCAGCGGTTCCGGGTCAGGCTTGCTGTTCTTCACGTGGTCCGGGCAGATCAGTAGCGCCGAGCGTTGGGCCAGGCCCAGTTGCTCCATGATCGGCTCGGCAAAGCGCAGCGGCTTGTTGGTGACCACGCCCCAGATCAGCTTGGACCGTTCGATGTCTTCCAGCAGTTCGGCCATGCCATCAAACAGCTTGCTATGGATCGCGCAGCCCTTGAGGTAGCGTTCGAGGAACTCCAGGCGCAACGCTTCGAAGCCTGGGGACTCGGGGTCCATGGCAAACGTCACGGCAACCATGGCCCGGGCGCCGCCGGAGACTTCATCGCGGATATGCTGATCGTTGATCGGCGCAAGCCCGCGCTCGGCACGCATGGCCTGGCAGATGGCGATAAAGTCCGGCGCGGTATCGAGCAGCGTACCGTCCATGTCGAAAAGAACCGCTTTCAACTTCACAGGTTTATTCCTCTCGCAGGGTCTGGATCATGTAGTTGACGTCGACATCGCTGGCCAGCTTGTAGTGCTTGGTCAGCGGGTTGTAGGTCAAACCGATGATGTCCTTGACGGTCAGCCCGGCCTGGCGGCTCCAGGCACCCAGTTCGGAAGGACGGATGAATTTCTTGAAGTCATGGGTGCCGCGCGGCAGCAGCTTCATGATGTATTCGGCGCCGATGATCGCGAACAGGTAAGCCTTGGGGTTGCGGTTGATGGTGGAGAAGAACACCTGGCCGCCGGGCTTGACCATACGAAAACACGCGCGGATCACCGACGATGGGTCGGGCACGTGCTCCAGCATCTCCAGGCAGGTCACCACGTCGAACTGCTCGGGCATTTCCTCGGCCAGGGCTTCGGCGGTGATCTGGCGGTACTCCACGCTCACGCCCGACTCCAACTGATGCAACTGGGCCACGGCCAGAGGCGCCTCGCCCATATCGATGCCCATCACTGTGGCGCCGCGCTGGGCCATGGCCTCGCTGAGGATGCCGCCGCCGCAGCCCACGTCGAGGACTTTCTTGCCGGCCAGATTGACGCGCTCGTCGATCCAGTTGACCCGCAGCGGGTTGATGTCGTGCAGGGGCTTGAACTCGCTCTCGCGGTCCCACCAGCGGTGGGCCAGGGCTTCGAATTTGGCGATTTCGGCGTGGTCGACGTTACTCATGGGTAGTCCTCTAAATCCGATAAAACGGTGTGCCTGGCCGGAATATTGATCCTGGGCCGGCGTTATTCGTGGTGTCCACTGATGCGCTGGCCCCAGGCAGCGGCCATGGCGCTCAGTTGCTGCTCATCCATACGGGTCAGTTGCCGGTCGTCGAGCAGTTGCTTGCCGCCGACCCAAAGGTGTTTCACACAATCGCGTCCGGTGGCATATATAAGCTGCGAGACCGGATCGTAGATCGGTTGCTGGGCCAGTCCTGAAAGGTCGAAGGCCACGATATCTGCGGCCTTGCCCACTTCCAGCGAGCCGATTTCAGCCTCCAGGCCCATGGCCCGCGCACCGTTGAGGGTGGCCATGCGCAGCGCACGGTGGGCATCCAGGGCGCTGGCCGAGCCGGCGACGGCCTTGGCCAGCAGCGCAGCGGTGCGGGTTTCGCCCAACAGGTCCAGGTCATTGTTGCTTGCTGCGTCATCGGTGCCTACTGCCACATTGACGCCGGCCTGCCACAAGCGTTCCACCGGGCAGAAGCCACTGGCCAGTTTCAGGTTGGATTCCGGGCAATGGATCACGCTGCTGTTGCTTTCTACCAGCAACGCCAGGTCGTCTTCGCTGATTTGGGTCATATGAACGGCCTGCAAGCGCGGGCCGAGCAGGCCCAGGCGCGCGAGTCGGGCCAGGGGGCGTTCGCCATACTGTTCCACGGACTGCTGCACTTCAAAGGCGGTTTCGTGGACATGCATATGAATGGCGGCGTCCAGCTCCTCGGCGATCACCCGGACTTTTTCCAGGTTTGCATCGCTGACGGTATAAGGCGCATGGGGGCCAAAGGCGATTTTGATCCGTGGGTGATGCTTGAGGTCGCCAAACAGCTCCACGCCTTGGCGGATCGCCTCGTCGGCATTGGCTGCGCCGGGTATCGGGAAGTCGAGGATCGGAATGGCAATCTGTGCCCGCAGGCCGCTGTTGTGTACGCGTTCGCTGGCGACCTTGGGGAAGAAGTACATGTCTGAGAAGCAACTGATGCCGCCCTTGATCTGCTCGGCAATCGCCAGGTCGGTGCCATCACGTACAAACGCCTCATCGACCCACTTGGCTTCGGCCGGCCAGATATGTTGTTGCAGCCAGGTCATCAGTGGCAGGTCGTCGGCCAGGCCGCGAAACAGGGTCATCGCCGCGTGGCCATGGGCGTTTACCAGGCCCGGGCTGAGCAGCACTCCGGGCAACTCGCGCACTTCATGGGCTGCCAGTTTCAGCGCCTGCGCGCGCGGGCCGATAAACGCGATGCGCCCGTCGCGGATGCCCAGGCCATGCGCCTTGAGCACCACGCCCGCAGGCTCGACCGGTACCAGCCAGCTTGGCAGTAGCAGTAAGTCGAGCGGGGCGGCAGGTGGCGTCATAGCGGGCATCGTCCAGGGCGGTCATATAAAGAGGGCGAAGTATACCCGAGCGTCCTGGCTGGCGGATCGCTATAATCCGCGGCTTTTGTTGATGAGTACGGGGTGAGGGATGCGCGATCGACTGTTGGCAGCGGAGAAAGTGAAGGCCATCGATTGGCGTGATGGCGCACTGCACCTGCTCGATCAGCGTGCGCTGCCCTCCCGGGAAAACTGGGTGACCTGCGCGACGGTCGACGAAGTGGCCGCGGCCATTCGTGCGATGATGGTGCGGGGCGCACCGGCCATCGGCATCAGCGCCGCCTATGGGCTGGTGCTGGCCGCGCGCGCGCGGATCGCCGAGGGCGGTGACTGGCAGGCTTCATGGGAGGAGGACTACGCGTTGCTGGCCGATTCCCGTCCCACCGCGTCGAACCTGTTCTGGGCCATCAAGCGCATGCGTGATCGCCTCGATCGCCTCAAAAAGCACGCCGATCCGCTGGCGGTGCTGGAGGCCGAAGCCATCGCGATCCATGAAAGCGACCGTGAAGCCAACCTCACCATGGCGCAATTGGGCGTCGAATTGATCCGCAAGCATCAGGGCAATGCCCAGGCGATCCTGACCCATGGCAACGCCGGGGCCTTGGCGAGCGGTGGTGTAGGCACTGCGCTGGGGGTGATCCGTGCGGCGTTTCTGGAGGGCATGGTCGAGCAGGTCTATGCCAACGAAACCCGCCCCTGGCTGCAAGGCTCGCGGTTGACCGCCTGGGAACTGGCGGGCGCGGGCATTCCGGTCACGGTGAATGCCGACTCGGCTGGCGCGCATATCCTCAAGACAAAGGGGGTGACCTGGGTGATTGTGGGCGCTGACTGCATCGCCGCCAATGGCGATGTGATCAGCAAGATCGGCACCTACCAGTTGGCCGTGTGCGCCATGCACCATGGCGTACGCTTTATGGTGGTGGCGGCGAGTTCGACCCTGGACCTGATGATGGCTACTGGTGATGACGTCGCCCTGGAAGAGCGCGATGCCGGCGAGTTGCTGGAGGTTGCCGGGCAACGCTTTGCTGCCGATGTTGCGGCCTTTAACCCGGTGTTTGACGTCACGCCGGCGGACCTGATCGACGTGATCGTCACCGAAAAAGGCATCGTCGAGCGGCCTGATACTGCCAAGATCGCCAAATTGATGTGCCGTAAGCGCCTGCATTGAGGGCTTTGGTGTCTGGCAGATTGCAATCGCGGGCAAGCCCGCACATTATGAGTGCCTTCATAAAACAACGGTGGGAGCAGGCTTGCCCGCGATTGGCCCGAAAAACCAGCAAAACCCTCGGATCCACAGGCAAATCCTAGCCTCTATTCAGCTCTGAGCCCCTCTCGTCGCCCTCAAGCCTGTCATCCGTCAACTTACTACGCTCCATGCGCATCTGGGGGATAGGTGCGTGGCGGCGATTGTGATACCATTCGGCGGTTTCCAAGGTCACCCCAAGGGGCGACCTTTAATGCGCAGATCCGTGTCATAACTCGTTGATTTGTCGTAAGTCGTTGCCAGGCATCATGCCGGCGGCGGCGAGCTTCGTTCGTCCCATATGGATGTGACGAGGTTTCACCCGAAAAAGGAATCAGGCTTCTCATGGGCGAACTGGCCAAAGAAATCCTCCCGGTCAATATCGAAGACGAGCTGAAACAGTCCTACCTCGACTATGCGATGAGCGTAATTGTCGGGCGGGCACTGCCTGATGCGCGCGATGGCTTGAAGCCCGTGCACCGGCGTGTGCTGTTCGCGATGAGCGAGCTGGGTAACGACTGGAACAAGCCGTACAAGAAATCTGCCCGTGTTGTCGGTGACGTGATCGGTAAGTATCACCCTCACGGCGACACTGCGGTGTACGACACCATCGTTCGGATGGCCCAGCCGTTTTCCCTGCGCTACCTGCTGGTAGACGGCCAGGGCAACTTCGGTTCGGTGGACGGCGATAACGCCGCGGCCATGCGATACACCGAAGTGCGCATGACCAAGCTGGCACACGAGCTGCTGGCCGACCTGCACAAAGAAACCGTGGACTGGGTGCCGAACTACGACGGCACCGAAATGATCCCGGCGGTCATGCCGACCCGTATTCCCAACCTGTTGGTCAACGGCTCCAGCGGTATCGCCGTGGGCATGGCCACCAACATCCCGCCACACAACCTCGGTGAAGTCATCGACGGTTGCCTGGCGCTTATCGACAACCCCGAGCTGACCGTCGATGAGCTGATGCAATACATCCCCGGCCCGGACTT
This sequence comes from Pseudomonas sp. MF5691, assembly GCF_016405645.1. Lineage (NCBI taxonomy): Bacteria > Pseudomonadati > Pseudomonadota > Gammaproteobacteria > Pseudomonadales > Pseudomonadaceae > Pseudomonas > Pseudomonas sp. MF5691. The sequence continues at coordinate 158,921 of NZ_JAEKDC010000004.1, read as the reverse complement.
CCCGACCGCCGCGATCATCAACGGCCGCGCCGGCATCATCGAAGCCTATCGCACCGGCCGTGGCCGCATTTATATGCGCGCCCGCTCGATGATCGAAGACATTGACAAGGTCGGTGGCCGCCAGCAGATCGTCATCACCGAACTCCCGTACCAGTTGAACAAGGCACGTCTGATCGAGAAGATCGCCGAGCTGGTTAAAGAGAAGAAGCTCGAAGGCATCACCGAACTGCGCGACGAGTCTGACAAAGACGGTATGCGCGTGGTGATCGAGCTGCGTCGTGGCGAAGTGCCTGAGGTGATCCTCAACAACCTCTACGCCCAGACCCAACTGCAAAGCGTGTTTGGTATCAACGTCGTGGCCCTGATCGACGGTCGCCCGCGCATCCTGAACCTCAAGGATCTGCTGGAAGCCTTCGTGCGTCACCGTCGTGAAGTGGTGACCCGCCGCACCGTGTTCGAACTGCGCAAGGCCCGCGAGCGCGGGCACATCCTGGAAGGCCAGGCGGTTGCGCTGTCGAACATCGACCCGGTTATCGCCCTGATCAAGGCTTCGCCGACCCCGTCGGAAGCCAAGGAAGCGCTGATCAAGATGCCGTGGGAATCCAGTGCCGTCGTGGCGATGGTTGAGCGTGCCGGTGCCGATTCGTGCCGTCCGGAGACCCTGGACCCGCAATACGGCCTGCGTGATGGCAAATACTTCCTGTCGCCGGAACAGGCCCAGGCCATCCTGGAACTGCGCCTGCACCGTTTGACCGGTTTGGAGCACGAGAAGCTGCTGGCCGAGTACCAGGAGATCCTCAACCAGATCGGCGAGCTGATCCGCATCCTCAACAGCGCCGTGCGCCTGATGGAAGTGATCCGCGAAGAGCTGGAAGTGATCCGCGCCGAATACGGCGACGTGCGCCGCACCGAAATTCTTGATGCGCGCCTCGACCTGACCCTGGGTGACATGATCCCGGAAGAAGAGCGCGTGGTGACCATTTCCCACGGTGGCTATGCCAAGACCCAGCCTTTGGCTGCGTACCAGGCCCAGCGCCGCGGTGGTAAAGGTAAATCGGCTACCGGCGTGAAGGATGAGGACTACATCGCTCACCTGCTGGTTGCCAACAGCCACACCACGCTGTTGCTGTTCTCCAGCAAGGGCAAGGTGTACTGGCTCAAGACCTACGAAATCCCGGAAGCGTCCCGCGCTGCCCGTGGCCGTCCGCTGGTCAACCTGTTGCCGCTAGACACCGATGAATACATCACCACCATGCTGCCGGTCGAGGAATACACCGAGGGTCACTTCATCTTCATGGCAACCGCCAAAGGCACCGTGAAGAAGACCCCTCTGGAATCCTTCAGCCGCCAGCGCAGCGTGGGCCTGATCGCCCTGGAGCTGGACGAAGGCGACGTGCTGATCTCTGCGGCCATTACCGATGGCGAGCGGGAAGTCATGCTGTTCTCCGACGGTGGCAAAGTGACGCGCTTCAAAGAGTCCGACGTGCGTGCGATGGGCCGTACCGCCCGTGGTGTGCGCGGGATGCGCCTGCCGGAAGGGCAGAAGCTGATTTCCATGCTGATTCCGGAAGAGGGCAGCCAGATCCTCACAGCTTCGGCCCGTGGTTATGGCAAGCGCACCGCTATCAGCGAGTTCCCCGAGTACAAGCGTGGCGGCCAGGGAGTGATCGCCATGGTCAGCAACGATCGCAACGGCCGTCTGGTCGGCGCGGTCCAGGTGCTGGATGGCGAGGAAATCATGCTGATTTCCGACCAGGGCACCCTGGTACGTACCCGTGTTGATGAAGTGTCGAGCCTGGGCCGTAACACCCAGGGCGTGACCTTGATCAAGCTGGCCAGCGACGAGACCCTGGTGGGCCTGGAGCGTGTCCAGGAGCCATCGGAAGTCGAAGGCGAGGAGCTGGAAGGTGAGGAGTTCGATGGCGAGGTGATCGCAGCCGGCGATGACAGCGTCGACGAGCCAACCCTCGATGCTGCCGCAGACGAAGAAGAACCGCAGGAATAAGCGGACAACCAAGGGGGCGGATGAAGATTCGCCCCCTTGTTATTTGTCCCTTTTGAAAGTTTGCAATACTGCGCATTCCCCTGTGGGAGCGGGCTTGCTCGCGAAAGCGGCGTATCAGTCAGCGCATAGGCGGGCTGACACACCGCTTTCGCGAGCAAGCCCGCTCCCACAGGGGTTATGTGTCGAACACGAATTATGTGACCAACAGATCAGAGCGAGATTGGATGTGAGCAAGAGAGCCTATAACTTCTGTGCTGGTCCCGCGGCACTTCCTGAAGCAGTCCTGCAGCGCGCGCAGGGTGAACTCCTCGACTGGCATGGCAAAGGCCTCTCCGTGATGGAAATGAGCCATCGCAGTGATGAGTTCGTGTCCATTGCTACCAAGGCCGAGCAGGATCTGCGTGACCTGCTGGACATCCCGTCGGACTACAAGGTGCTGTTCCTGCAAGGCGGCGCCAGCCAGCAATTCGCCCAGATCCCGCTGAACCTGCTGCCGGAAGACGGCACTGCTGACTATATCGATACCGGTATCTGGGGGCAGAAGGCCATTGAAGAGGCATCGCGCTACGGCAACATCAACGTGGCCGGTACTGCCAAGCCCTACGATTATTTCGCTATTCCAGGTCAGAACGAGTGGAAGTTGTCCAAGGACGCGTCCTATGTTCACTACGTCCAGAACGAAACCATCGGCGGCCTGGAATTCGACTGGGTACCTGAAGTCGGTGATGTCCCGTTGGTGTGCGACATGTCCTCGGACATTCTCTCGCGCCCGATGGATGTGTCCCGCTACGGCATGATCTACGCCGGCGCGCAGAAGAACATCGGCCCGAGCGGCATCCTGGTCAACATCATCCGTGAAGACCTGCTCGGTCGTGCCCGCTCGGTGTGCCCGACCATGCTCAACTACAAGGTCGCGGCCGACAACGGCTCGATGTACAACACTCCGCCGGCTTTTGCCTGGTACCTGTCGGGCCTGGTGTTCGAGTGGCTCAAGGAGCAGGGCGGCGTGGCAGCCATGGGCAAGCTCAACGAAGAGAAGAAGCGCACCCTGTACGACTTCATCGACGCCAGCGGCCTGTACAGCAACCCGATCAGCCTGAGCGCCCGTTCGTGGATGAACGTGCCGTTCCGCCTGGCCGATGACCGCCTGGACAAGCCATTCCTGGCGGGTGCCGACGAGCGTGGCCTGCTCAACCTCAAGGGGCATCGTTCGGTAGGCGGCATGCGCGCCTCCATCTACAACGCCGTCGACATCAATGCCATCAAGGCACTGGTGGCCTACATGGCAGAGTTCGAAAAGGAACACGGCTAATGTCTGAGCAAGAACTCAAGGCCCTGCGTGTACGCATTGACGCCCTGGACACCAAGGTCCTGGAGCTGATCAGTGAGCGGGCGCGGTGTGCCCAGGAAGTGGCGCGGGTCAAGATGGCTTCCCTGGCCGAAGGCGAAGTGCCGGTGTTCTATCGTCCAGAGCGCGAAGCCCAAGTGCTCAAGCGGGTGATGGAGCGTAACCAGGGGCCGCTGGGCAATGAAGAGATGGCGCGGTTGTTCCGCGAAATCATGTCTTCGTGCCTGGCCCTCGAGCAGCCATTGAAAGTGGCGTACCTCGGCCCCGAAGGCACCTTCACCCAGGCGGCGGCGATGAAGCATTTCGGCCACGCGGTGATCAGCAAGCCGATGGCGGCCATCGATGAGGTGTTCCGCGAAGTGGCTGCCGGTGCGGTGAACTTCGGCGTAGTGCCGGTGGAAAACTCCACCGAAGGCGCGGTCAACCATACGCTTGACAGCTTCCTTGAGCACGACATGGTGATCTGTGGCGAAGTCGAGCTGCGTATTCACCACCACTTGCTGGTGGGCGAAAACACCAAGACCGACAGCATCAGCCGCATTTACTCCCACGCTCAGTCCCTGGCCCAGTGCCGCAAGTGGCTGGACGCTCATTACCCGAATGTCGAGCGCGTCGCGGTCTCCAGCAACGCCGAGGCGGCCAAGCGGGTCAAGGGTGAGTGGAATTCGGCGGCGATTGCCGGGGATATGGCTGCGGGCCTGTACGGCCTGACGCGCCTGGCCGAGAAAATCGAGGATCGCCCGGACAACTCCACGCGCTTCTTGATGATCGGCAGCCAGGAAGTGCCGCCGACCGGCGACGACAAGACGTCGATCATCGTCTCCATGAGCAACAAGCCGGGGGCGCTGCATGAGCTGCTGGTGCCGTTCCATGACAACGGGATTGACCTGACGCGCATCGAGACCCGTCCTTCGCGCAGCGGTAAATGGACCTATGTGTTCTTTATCGATTTCGTCGGCCACCACCGTGATCCGCTGGTCAAGGGTGTGCTCGAGAAAATCAGTCAGGAAGCCGTGGCACTCAAGGTGCTGGGTTCCTACCCGAAAGCGGTTTTGTGAGGCTTTGACATGAGTGGCAACTTCCTCGCCCTGGCGCAGCCGGGCGTGCAACAACTGTCGCCTTACGTTCCAGGCAAGCCTGTGGACGAGTTGGCGCGCGAGTTGAATCTGGACCCGGCGAAGATCGTCAAGCTGGCCAGCAATGAAAACCCCCTGGGGCCAAGCCCCAAAGTGCTGGCGGCGATCCGCGAAGAGTTGGCGGAACTGACCCGTTATCCCGACGGTAACGGCTTTGCCCTCAAGTCCCTGCTGGCCGAGAGCTGCCGGGTTGAGTTGAGCCAGGTGACCCTGGGTAACGGTTCCAACGACATCCTGGAACTGGTGGCGCGTGCCTATCTGGCCCCGGGCCTGAATGCGGTGTTCAGTGAGCACGCGTTTGCGGTGTATCCGATTGTCACCCAGGCTGTCGGCGCCGAGGCGCGGGTGATTGCGGCCAAGGACTGGGGGCATGACCTCCCGGCCATGCTGGCGGCCATCGATGCCCAGACCCGCGTAGTGTTTATCGCCAACCCGAACAACCCGACCGGTACCTGGTTCGGTGCCGACGCGCTGAACGAGTTCCTGCAGGATGTGCCTGGGCACGTGTTGGTGGTGCTGGACGAGGCCTACATCGAATACGCCGAAGGCAGTGACTTGCCCAACGGCCTGGACTTCCTCGCGGCCTACCCGAACCTGCTGGTATCGCGCACGTTCTCCAAGGCTTATGGCCTGGCGTCGCTGCGGGTTGGCTACGGGTTATCCACAGCCGTTGTCGCGGATGTGCTGAACCGCGTGCGCCAGCCATTCAACGTCAACAGCCTGGCGCTGGCGGCGGCCTGTGCGGCGCTCAAGGATGTCGAGTACCTGGAAGAAGGGCGGCGGATCAACGAAAGCGGTATGCAGCAGCTGCAGCAAGGCTTTCGTGAGTTGGGCCTGGGCTGGATTGAGTCCAAGGGCAACTTTGTCTGCGTAGATCTCGCCCAGGAGGCCGCTCCGGTATTCCAGGGCCTGCTGCGCGAAGGCGTGATCGTGCGTCCGGTGGCCAATTACGGCATGCCCAACCATCTGCGTATCACCATCGGTTTGCCGGCTGAAAACAGTCGCTTCCTTGAGGCGCTGGCCAAGGTCCTGGCCCGTGGTTGATGTGATTGCAATGCAACCTGTTGTGCCTGTGATCGGTCGCCTGGTGGTGGTCGGCCTGGGATTGATTGGCGGCTCCTTTGCCAAGGGCCTGCGTGAAAGCGGCCTGTGTGGCGAAGTGGTCGGTGTGGATCTGGACCCGCAATCGCGTCGGTTGGCGGTTGAGTTGGGGGTGGTGGACCGCTGTGAGGCGGACTTGGCCCTGGCATGCCAGGGCGCCGATGTCATTCAGTTGGCGGTACCGATCCTGGCCATGGAAAAACTGCTGGGGCTGCTGGCTGGCATGGACCTGGGCCAGGCGATCCTCACTGATGTTGGCAGTGCCAAAGGCAATGTAGTGCGCGCGGCGCGGCTGGCGTTTGGCGGCATGCCGGCGCGGTTCGTGCCGGGGCACCCGATCGCTGGCTCCGAGCAGAGCGGGGTGGAAGCCTCCAACGCCCAACTGTTCCGTCGGCACAAGGTGATCCTCACGCCGTTGCCAGAAACCGATCCCGCCGCCTTGGCGGTGGTGGATCGGCTGTGGCGCGAGCTGGGGGCGGATGTCGAGCATATGCAGGTCGAGCGCCATGACGAAGTGCTGGCGGCGACCAGTCATCTGCCGCATTTGCTGGCCTTTGGCCTGGTCGACTCCCTGGCCAAGCGCAACGAAAATCTGGAGATTTTCCGTTACGCCGCCGGCGGTTTTCGCGATTTCACGCGGATTGCCGGGAGCGATCCGGTGATGTGGCACGACATATTTCTCGCCAATCGCGAGGCCGTACTGCGCACCCTGGACACCTTCCGCAGTGACTTGGATGCCTTGCGCGATGCGGTCGATGCGGGGGATGGGCACCAGTTGCTGGGTGTTTTCACCCGTGCACGGGTAGCGCGCGAGCACTTCAGCAAGATCCTGGCGCGGCGTGCCTATATGGACGCCGCCGTCAACACTGACGATGTGGTGTTTGTCGCCAGCCCCGGTGGGCAATTGAGTGGCAAGATCCGGGTGCCGGGGGATAAATCCATTTCCCATCGCTCGATCATGCTCGGGTCGCTGGCGGACGGTATTACCGAAGTCGAGGGGTTCCTTGAGGGTGAGGATGCCCTGGCGACCCTGCAGGCGTTCCGCGACATGGGGGTGGTGATCGAAGGTCCGCATCATGGGCGAGTGACCATCCATGGTGTGGGCCTGCATGGCTTGAAGCCGGCCCCGGGGCCGATCTATCTCGGCAATTCGGGCACGTCCATGCGCCTGCTGTCAGGTTTGTTGGCGGCGCAGCGTTTTGACAGTGTCCTGACCGGCGATGCTTCGCTGTCCAAGCGGCCGATGAATCGCGTGGCCAAGCCGTTACGGGCGATGGGCGCGGTGATCGAAACCGGGCCGGAAGGCCGGCCACCGCTGACTATTCGTGGCGGGCAGTCGCTCAAGGGGTTGAATTACGCGCTGCCGATGGCTAGCGCCCAGGTCAAGTCCAGTCTGTTGCTCGCTGGCTTGTACGCCGAAGGCCGGACGGCGGTGACCGAGCCTGCGCCCACCCGTGATCATACCGAGCGGATGTTGCGCGGTTTTGGCTGCCCGGTGGAGGTCGTTGACGCAACGGTGGCGGTTGAGTCGGGTCGTGCACTGTTGGCCACGCGCATCGAAGTGCCGGGTGATATCTCTTCCGCGGCATTCTTCCTGGTGGCCGCCTCGATTGCCGAGGGGTCCGAATTGTTGCTGGAGCATGTGGGAATCAATCCTACCCGCACCGGGGTGATCGATATCCTGCGTCTCATGGGTGCCGATATCACCCTGGAAAACCTGCGTGAAGTGGGCGGTGAACCGGTTGCGGACCTGCGTGTACGCGCGGCACCGCTCAAGGGTATCGAGATTCCCGAAGCGCTGGTTCCCCTGGCTATCGACGAATTCCCAGTGCTGTTTGTCGCCGCCGCTTGCGCCCAGGGGCGCACGGTATTGCGTGGTGCCGAAGAGTTGCGGGTCAAGGAGTCTGACCGCATCCAGGTAATGGCCGACGGTCTGTTGGCGCTGGGTGTGAAGTGTGTGCCGACCCCTGATGGGATTATCATTGATGGCGGCGGCATGGCCGGGGGTGAAGTGCATGCCCACGGTGATCATCGGATCGCCATGGCGTTCAGTGTGGCGTCCCTGCGTGCCACTGCGCCGATTCGTATCCATGACTGTGCCAACGTAGCTACATCTTTTCCGAATTTTCTTACACTGTCTGCCCAAGTCGGCATTCGTGTAGCCCAAGAGGCTCAATTGTGAATATCAAAGCACCGGTGATTACCATCGACGGGCCGAGCGGCTCTGGCAAAGGCACCGTCGCAGGCTTGTTGGCCAAGCGTCTGGGGTGGTGTCTGCTGGACTCCGGGGCGTTGTATCGCCTGCTGGCTTTCGCCGCACGTAATCATGGCGTCGACCTGACCAATGAAGCATCGTTGGTATTGCTGGCGGCTCACCTTGACGTGCAGTTCGTCGGCGCGACCGAAGGTCATTCGCTGCGCATTATCCTGGAAGGAGATGACGTAACCGATGATCTGCGTAACGAGCAGGTTGGCTCCTGGGCTTCCCAGGTGGCCGCCTTGCCGGCCGTGCGTGATGCCTTGCTCCAGCGTCAACGGGCTTTCCAGGAGCCACCGGGCCTTGTGGCCGATGGCCGTGATATGGGGACCGTGGTGTTCCCTGAGGCGCCGCTGAAGATTTTCCTGACGGCCAGTGCCGAGGAGCGGGCGCGTCGCCGTTACTTGCAGTTGAAGGGCAAGGTGGATGGTGTTAGTCTGTCGAGTCTGCTAGATGAGATTCGTGCACGCGATGAGCGTGACACCCAGCGTGCGGTAGCCCCGCTCAAACCGGCGGCTGACGCCATACAGCTGGATTCCACGGAATTGTCCATCGAGCAGGTGTTGGAACGCATCTTGAGTGAAATCGCTCTTCGCGATATCGCCGGATGACTCAGAGGAAGTGCAGGGGACCAGTCCTAGACCTGGGCTTCTTCTCTTATATGAACGTAACCCACACCGTCTGGGGTGTGGCAGATGGGCGTATTCTTCGCCCTTATCAACAGGAATTAAAATGAGCGAAAGCTTTGCGGAACTCTTTGAAGAAAGCCTAAAAACCCTGAACCTTCAGGCAGGCTCCATCATCACCGGTGTTATCGTTGATATCGATTACCAAGCTCGCTGGGTAACCGTTCACGCTGGTCTGAAGTCTGAAGCACTCATCCCGCTTGAGCAGTTCTACAACGACGCTGGCGACCTGACTATCAATGTCGGTGACGAAGTTCACGTTGCTCTGGACTCGGTTGAAGACGGTTTCGGTGAAACCAAGCTGTCCCGTGAAAAAGCCAAGCGCGCTGAATGCTGGATTGTTCTCGAAGCAGCCTTCGCAGCTGAAGAAGTGGTCAAGGGCGTTATCAACGGTAAGGTTAAAGGCGGCTTCACTGTCGACGTTAACGGCATCCGTGCGTTCCTGCCAGGTTCTTTGGTCGACGTTCGTCCTGTGCGCGACACCACGCACCTGGAAGGCAAAGAACTCGAATTCAAGGTCATCAAGCTCGATCAGAAGCGCAACAACGTTGTCGTTTCCCGTCGCAGCGTCCTGGAAGCAGAGAACTCCGCCGAGCGTGAAGCTTTGCTGGAATCCCTGCAGGAAGGCCAACAAGTCAAAGGTATCGTCAAGAACCTCACCGATTACGGCGCATTCGTCGATCTGGGTGGCGTCGATGGCCTGCTGCACATTACCGACATGGCTTGGAAGCGTATCAAGCATCCTTCCGAAATCGTCAACGTTGGCGACGAGATCGATGTCAAGGTTCTGAAATACGATCGCGAGCGCAACCGTGTTTCCCTGGGCCTGAAGCAACTGGGTGAAGATCCATGGGTTGCTATCAAAGCCCGTTACCCAGAAAGCACTCGCGTAACCGCGCGTGTTACCAACCTGACCGACTACGGCTGCTTCGCAGAGCTGGAAGAAGGCGTGGAAGGCCTGGTACACGTTTCCGAAATGGACTGGACCAACAAGAACATCCACCCTTCGAAAGTCGTACAAGTCGGCGACGAAGTGGAAGTTATGGTTCTGGACATCGACGAAGAGCGTCGTCGTATCTCCCTGGGCATCAAGCAGTGCAAATCTAACCCATGGGAAGATTTCTCTGGCCAGTTCAACAAGGGCGATAAAATCTCCGGCACCATCAAGTCGATCACCGATTTCGGTATCTTCATTGGTCTGGACGGCGGCATCGACGGCCTGGTTCACCTGTCCGACATCTCCTGGAACGAAGTTGGCGAAGAAGCTGTTCGTCGTTTCAAGAAGGGCGACGAGCTGGACACCGTTATCCTGTCGGTTGACCCAGAGCGCGAGCGCATCTCCCTGGGTATCAAGCAACTGGAAAGCGATCCGTTCTCCGAGTACGTTCAAGAGAACGACAAGGGTGCAATCGTTAAAGGCATCGTGAAGGAAGTTGACGCTAAAGGCGCCATCATCACTTTGGGTGACGATATCGAAGCGACTCTGAAAGCCTCCGAAATCAGCCGTGACCGCGTTGAAGACGCTCGTAACGTTCTGAAAGAAGGCCAGGAAGTAGAAGCCAAGATCATCAGCGTTGACCGCAAGAGCCGCGTAATCCAACTCTCCATCAAGTCGAAAGACGAGATCGAAGAGAAAGAAGCAATCCAGAGCCTGCGCGACAAGCCAGCTACCTCTGACATTGCTTCGGGTCCGACCACTCTGGGCGACCTGTTGCGTGCACAAATGGAAAAACAGAACTAAGTTCTGTCAGACCATAGAAAAAGGGCGACTTCGGTCGCCCTTTTTTGTGCCTGTGATTTGGGTTTTACGGGGCGGGAGGTTGGCAGGTGTAGTGCGTTCGTCCTGAGGCTGCTTGCAGGCGGTGATCTTGCTATTCAGGCACACTTCCAGTGCTTTTCTGGGGAAGGGTCTCCTGCGCTTTCCTGGGGGGAGCCTGCTCTTATCCTTGGTCTTGTGGGGGTTGCGATAATTTGCGCAAGATAAGTCAAGCCACAGGCTGTTCAAATTCATCTGGTCATGCTAAAACCTTCGGAGCGCTTTTCCTAGCTGCTTGAAAAAGAAGGGAAAAATATGACGAAGTCGGAGTTGATCGAACGAATTGTCACCCATCAAGGGCTGCTCTCATCCAAGGATGTGGAGTTGGCCATCAAGACCATGCTTGAGCAAATGTCCCAGTGCCTGGCCACTGGTGATCGGATCGAGATCCGCGGCTTTGGCAGCTTCTCGCTGCACTACCGCGCTCCACGCGTGGGCCGTAATCCGAAAACCGGCCAGTCCGTCAGCCTCGACGGCAAATTCGTGCCCCACTTCAAACCGGGCAAGGAATTGCGGGATCGAGTGAACGAAGACGAAGAAGAAAGCGTCTGAGTTTTTTTGGGGATAGGAGAAGTTTATGCGCGGTGTAAAGCGCGTCGCCCTGGTACTGATTGTGCTGATCGTCGCCTTGGTGATCCTGGCATTCGTACTGGAAAACCAGCAAGGCGTCGCCCTGGCGTTTTTGGGATGGTCTACGCCAGAGCTGCCGGTTTCGGTGTTTGTGACATTGGCGTTGATTGTTGGGATGCTGGTGGGGCCGCTTCTGGGTTTGCTAGTGCGTCGTAAAAAGCGCCTAAAGCCCGTGTTGTAGGGCTGGTCTGACGGCTCAGACCGTTTGTCGGCTGTATTGCAGGGTTGAGCCTTCCCTTTGGCGTCGGTTCCCTAGACGGTTAAGCGTTAAGCGCTTCTCTGTGTTCAGGAAATAGTGGCTTTAATGGGCTCTCTGGCCTTAATTCTTACAACTTCTTCGATGTTTGAGAATTGCCTTAAAATTATGTCAAGTCTTGCAATGTGACGGCGAGATGGCAAAATGCAACCTGTTCTCGATACCAGTCATTTTGTGTGTCCAAGACTTGGCAGCGACGCTGGGTTTTTGGCCGGTTCTTATAAATATAAAATCACCACAAGATCGTCTGCATAACGAGCCCGCAGTTTCTCCTTGAAGGCAGGTTTTTGTTGTGAGTAGTAGCTTCCGCGATCCTCTGGTCCCTCCATCCGACGAAATTGACCTCGTTGCGTATTATCAGGCTGTCTGGAGACAGAAAAAGCTAATTGTGCTGGTGACCGCTATCGTTGCTCTGGGCGCTGGCGTCTATGCATTTATGGCGACGCCTCAGTATCAAGTGAGTAGTGTTTTGCGGCCAGCGGCAATTAACGAATTGGATGCGCTGAATCGCTCTGAAATCTATCAGCTTCCTCCAGGAGAGGCGCTTATCAAAGTGGGCTCCGCTCTGGAGTCCTATGATACACGTCTGGGATTTTTTCGAGCCAATCAGGCGCTATTCAAGCAGTTTGAGCAGCCGGGACGTACGTTAGAGCAGAGTTTTGAAGCGTTTAACCGTAATTCCATTAATCTCGTTCTTCCAGACCCAAAGAAAGCTGATTCTCTAAGTTCATATATTAAACTGGAAATGGATTATCCAAAGGGCATAGATGGTGTCGCAATTCTAAATGGGTTTGTTGACTATGTCACCGTAGTTGAGCGTAATAAAATCGCTGCGGACTTGGGTGTTATCGTAAGCAATCGACTGACAGAGCTGAAGGGAAAACTCGACGCCGCCCGTTCAAGTTACGACACGGAAAAAGAAGCAAGAATTGCATCTTTACTTGAGGTCGACAATGTACGCCGTGCTCAATTGCAAGATGAGTTAAAGGCTCTGCGTGACCAGCTCAAGACGCTGCGCTCTGACCGAGTAGTTCAGCTGAGCGAAGCCATTAGTATCGCTAAATCACTGAATATCAAAAAGCCCACGACGCCTTCCTCTTTGGGGGATGCTGAGCGTCCTGGGGCTTTGAGCGTAATGCGTACTGAAATCAATAACCAGCAAGCGCCTTTGTATTTCATGGGATATGACGCGTTGGAAGCTGAGCGGACTGCGTTGCTTCAGCGCAAGTCGGATGATTTTACTGAGGGGCGAATTGCGCAGATCGCAAAAGAGCTTCAGCTTTTGAAGTCGAATCGTGAGGTTGAGATGTTGAAGCTCCGTACGAATGAGGACCTGTTCTTGAGTAATGTCCAGCCTTTAAGAGCAGAGATATCCCGATTACGTAATTTGAACATCGACATGACCCAACTGAAAATGGTCACCATCGACAAGCGAGCCCTGGAACCGTTGGGCCCAGTTAAGCCGAGGAAGTTTTTGATACTGGCCTTGGGCATCGTTCTGGGGGCTGGCTTAGGCATTGCGATTGCCTTGCTGCGTAGTATCTTTGGCAATTGGCGTAGCGTTACCGACAGACATTCGTCAGAGCGCATGTCGCGTATTTCGGGCGCTGTCGCTTTGGCAGGCGTAGTGGAAAATATTGAGCAGTCTTCAAAAAGTCGATAATTGGTTGATGGCTAATTGATACTGGTTAAGTGGGTGATGCTTGTCTGGCATAGCTATATGGCAACGATACATTCATTGAAAAAGTTCGCTGCCCTTGTGCCTCCACGTTTCATTGCATGCTGGGTTCGAGGCGGTCGAAGGCTCATGCTGCCTCCATCGTCATGTCTGAATACCGCTCGAGTCGGATTAGGGCTATATCGGTCTCTTCCCCAAAAGCACTTGTCAAGGGGGGGGCGTCAGGTCGATGGATGGTGTTCGGTGCCCCCGATGAGTTGATACTGCGAATTTTGGTTTTTTCTGTCAAAATGTCAGGGAATGAGATATTTAATTAATCCATAAAATGAGGAGCTGTTCATTGAGGACCTTATCTCAGTCATACCTTAAGGGCGTGGGTGAAATCTCTAGTTTTAATCGATTTGTTACGGAGTTTTCCTCACCCTCAAGCTGGCGGTTCCAGCAGTCTTGAGAGTTGAGTTGAATGGTGTTTTTTGGATATTAAATTTTTGTGAGGTGTTTGTTGAATTTTGCTGCAGTCAAAATACTATATCAGCAAAATATTAGAGTAATCAATAACTACTCTCATATGACGATTTTGCAAGTCATGAACTCTTTTTTTTATATTTTAATTTATCCATTCGTTATCAATACGGTGGGTGTTGATAATTACGGATTGTTTGTTTTTGCGACCAGTATTGCTACCTATTTTATGGTTTTTATTAATTTTGGTTTTGATATGCACGCTGCAAAGCTGGTGTCGTTGAACCAAGATGATAGCCAATTGCATGCGTCGTTGTTGTCTTCTGTTACTGTAGCTAAGCTTTTTTTGGAAGTGTTAGCTGTCGCTGTATTCCTTGTTCTTGTTTTTAATATTGATTTTTTAAGAACGAACAGTCTGCTGTTCGTTCTATGTTTTGCAAATACTGTGTCATGCATGTTTTTGCCAACTTGGTATTTTCATGGGTTGCAAAAAATGAAAATACTAACGCTGATTCAAATTTCGTTTAAATTGTTGTCGCTACCCCTTATTTATTTTTCGATTAAAGGCGAAGGGGATATTGTTGTTTATACCTCTATCGTTGTTTTGACTAACGTGATTTCATCGATTGTTGCGTTTATTGTTGCACTGAAAATGAGTAATTCTCCGATGCAGTGGCCGGCGCTGTCGAATGTGAGAGCGTTGCTCAGTGAGGTGCAGCCTTTTTTCTGGTCAACCGCGACCAACACGTTAAAGCAAAAAAGCGTTGAGATTATAATAGGTTCCTTCTTTGGCATGAAAGAGTTGGCGATTTACGATTTGGCGAACAAGATATTTTCGGTGCCGAGCTTGCTAGCTTCTAACATTAATGCTGCGCTCTTTCCAATGATGGTAAAAAAAGCGCAAAAAAATATTGTGAGCAAGGTAATTAGAATCGAATTTTTTGTAGGGTTGTTGTGTATTCTTTCAGTGATAGTGGGTGGTTACTGGGTGGTAGACCTTGTGTCAGTGCATGATATGCATGACGCTTATTATTTGTCGATTTTGTTAAGTTTTAATATTATGACATTCTTGATTGTAGGTAGTCATATATATTTTATATATGTCCCGCATCAGCGATACGATTTTGTTTTGCGAAATCAGGTCGTCTCTGTTATTTCGTTTTATGTCTTTTGTGCGGCTTATCTAATGGTGAGTTGGAGTGTTTATTCCGTGGTGCTAGCACTTGTTAGTTCGGCGTTGCTGGAAATTGTCTATAGTTTCTCTTTGGTCAAGAAGGTGGAGGGGTATTAGTCTATCAAGGCAGATGGTTGTGCACTGAATGATTATGCCGCAGGCCAGTGTTTAACTGGAAGCAGGGTCCCTATGACAGTTGGAGTACGCAAACGTAATGGAACAGTTTAATATCCCAGTCGTTTTATTTCTGTTTAAAAGAATAGATAAGCCACTGGAGGTCATCAAGCAAATTTCCAGGGTGGCGCCTGCCAAGCTCTATTTGCTGGCCGATGGTGGGCGGAGCGAAGAAGAGAAAGCTCAGGCCGCGAAGTGCAGGGAAGCCATTGAAAATGCGATCACGTGGGATTGTGAGGTCATCAAGAAGTATGAGTCCGAGAATATAGGTGTTTATTCCAACATCGCTGAAGGCGCAAAGTGGGTATTTCAGCGCGAAAAGGTTGCTATTTTTCTTGAGGATGACAACTTTCCAGAACTTTCATTTTTTAAGTTTTGCGAAGAAGTGCTTGTTAAGTATAAAAATGACACTCGCGTGCTTTGGGTCTGTGGTACGAACTATCTGAAAGAATACGAGCCTCAAGACGGCTCCAGCTACGTGTTCACCAAAAATATGATGCCGTGTGGTTGGGCGTCATGGGCTGATAAATTCAATAGATTTTACGATGGCGAACTTGCGCTTTGGCAGAACAAGTATGTCCGGGGCCGGTTGATAGACGAGTATCAATATAAGAACTTATATTATCAGGATAAGTATAACCTTGAATATGAACTCGACGCGAAAGAAGCGCACGGAAAGTTTTATTCATGGGACTATCAGATGAGTTTTTCCATGCGTGTACACAACGTATATGCAGTGGTGCCAAAATATAACCAAATTAAAAATATCGGTGTCGATAACGATTCTACTCACGGCGGTAATAGCCTGCAAGACGTGATGGTGGAAAGATTTTGTGGTCTTGAGACCAAAGCAATGACGTTTCCGTTGAAGCACCCGAATAGTTTACTTCTCGATATCCCATTTGAAATTTCTGTTGCGAAAATCATCTTGAATCCCGGATTCTTCTCCCTGCGCTCCATGACCTCTCGGTTAATTAGGAGATACTTGGGTATCAAGAAAGCCCAAAGCATTTCGGGCTTTCTCAAAAGTAAGTTTTCTAAGGGGTGACGCGGGTGTACAAAAAAAGATCGTTGTCCATATTTTTCGCATTATTGGTGTTTTTTATAATGTGGGGGTTGTATGGTTGGAACTCCTGGAACGGCGACAGAGATGTATACGAGCTGTACTATCACACGCGTGACACTTTCTCCAGTTGGGGAGGGGAGATCGGTTATGGGTACTTGAATATTATTGCGAATCAATCGGGTCTTTCATTTCAAACGTTTCAAATTCTGATTTCGTTGGTTACGCTATTTTTGGTTTTCAGATATATAGCTAAACGAACATTGTCACCGTTTGTATCGTTAATCCTTTACATGATCTGTTTCTTTTCACTTGATTTCGTGCTGATGCGAAATTTTCTTGCATTTGCAGTTTTTCTTCAAGGGATAGTGACCCTCTATGAGGGGCGGAAGTATTGTAGATTGAAGTATGCGATTCTTATATTGGTGGCGACGGCCATACACCAGTCATCGCTGATGTTTATGGTGTTTATCTTTATGCCCCTTAATAGAGTCATACCTCTAGGAAGGTTTTTTCTTGCTTATCTGGTGGTTATAGTTTGCTACGTACTGGCCAGATACGCTCTGCCACTACCGGATAGCATGGCAAGCCATTTCAATTTTTATAGTACGACATGGAAAAGTATCCTCGCAAATATCTTTGCTCACCTGGTTTCGTTTGTATTGTTTGTATTTGCGGTCATGGCAGAAAGAAAAAGTCTTTGCAGAATCGACTGTTCGACAGGGCGAGATAAAGAACTCGCGTTTATTTTAAATATAAATATTTTTTCGTTGTTTTTTCTTGGGCTGTATTTTGAGTCCGATATTTTTATTCGAGTGTTGAGGGTCATCATATTTTTTAATATCTTACACTGTGTGAACTCTCTGTTCTTAAAGCGGCGAACATATCTGTTTTTGTTATCGTATATCGTTATTTTTGTTGGCTACCTGGTGTTGTTTTTTCTGGTTCCAGTTGCAGAAGAGACTTATATTCCGATGTGGAAAAATAATCTGTTTTTGAACTGAGGTGCCAAGTAGGGTATTGTGTGAGGCGTTTGCATGCGATGAGTGCAGCTCTCTCTTCGTTTCTGTTCAAGTGAGGTTTTTGTGGATATTTTTTTCCTGGGTGGGATTTTTACCGAACGAGAGAGGGACCGAATTATCCAGAAGTCCAAGGGTGGAATGCAATACGCTGCGGATACGCTTCAGAAAAATTATATTGACGGCTTTTGTCAAAGTGAAATGGTGCAGACCGTTTCTGTGATTAATCTGCCCTTCATTGGTGCCTATCCCAAGCGGTATGGCAGTGTCTTTTTTCACCCATTGGAACGTACTGAGTCGTTAGGGCGCGCCACAGTCTCCAATGTCGGTTTTCTAAATCTGACAGTGGTGAAAAATATCCATAAGGTTGTTCTCGCGGTAAAGCAGATTTTATCTGGGATGAAGCAATATAACGAGAAAGAGTGTGTGCTCGTATGTTATTCCATGCACCTCCCCTTTCTGATTGCCTGCTATCTCGTTAAGCGTATAAAAAAAGATGTGCACCTTTGTGTGATTGTGCCGGATCTACCTGAATACATGAGCGTAAGAGCGGGCTTCATGAAACTCGCTTTTGATACACTTTCTAAAGTTTCTTATTTTATTGTCAATAGGTCAGATAGCATTGTCGCTATTACTGCAGAGATGTTGAATAAGTTTCAAGGTGATGTAAGGAAGGTTGTCATAGAAGGTATTGCAGACGAAAAATATATCTCAGCTGACGATTCGGATGGCAGAAAAAATTACTTCCTTTATAGTGGAACGTTAGATCGTCGTTATGGCATAAGGAATTTGCTTGACTCTTTTGTGAGTGCCGGAATCGATGGCTACGAATTGCTGATATGCGGTGATGGTGATGACCGTAGATACGTTGAGGCGATTGCGGCTGAATATCCTCATGTCAAGTTTCTAGGGCAATTGGATCGTAGCGCCGTTCTGAGCTTTCAGCGTAATGCCAAGTTGCTGATTAATCCAAGGAGTAACGAGTCTGCATTTACGAAATACTCGTTTCCTTCCAAAGTGATCGAATACATGTCGTCAGGCACACCTGTGTTGATGTATAAACTTGACGGCATACCCGATGAGTATTATGAGTTTTGCTTTGTTGTCCCTCCGGTTGATGACGGGCTGAAGGCAAAGCTGTTAGACGTTTCAAGATTTTCTGACGATGAACTTTTGGCAAAAGGTCAGTCTGCCAAAAAATTCATTATTGAAAATAAAATGCCTGGCGTACAGGTACGTAAATTGTTAGATGCAATTAAAGGAGAGAGTTATGTTTAAAGGCAAAAAATTACTCATTACTGGCGGTACTGGCTCTTTTGGTAACGCTGTTCTTAAGCGCTTTCTCGATACTGATATTGCCGAAGTCCGCATTTTTAGTCGCGACGAAAAAAAGCAAGACGACATGCGTAAGCGTTACGCCAGTTCCAAGCTGAAATTTTATATTGGCGATGTTCGAGACTATCAGAGTGTGCTGAACGCCACCCGTGGTGTTGACTATATTTTCCATGCGGCTGCGCTGAAACAAGTTCCATCGTGTGAGTTTCACCCGATGGAAGCTGTCAAAACCAACGTTCTCGGTACCGAAAACCTGCTTGAGGCAGCGATACAGAATGAGGTTAAGCGCGTCGTGTGCCTGAGCACTGACAAGGCCGTCTATCCGATCAATGCCATGGGAATCTCCAAGGCTATGATGGAAAAGGTCATGGTAGCGAAGTCGCGAAATGTTGATGAAACGAAGACGGTCATCTGTGGTACGCGTTACGGTAACGTCATGGCATCCCGTGGTTCCGTGATCCCATTGTTCATTGAGCAGATCCGTGCGGGCCAACCGCTGACGCTGACTGATCCGAACATGACGCGTTTCATGATGACCCTCGCGGATGCTGTGGACTTGGTACTTTATGCGTTCAAGCATGGCAACAATGGTGATCTGTTTGTGCAGAAGGCTCCGGCTGCCACCGTGGAAGTATTGGCTAAGACACTGACCGCGATGGTTGGCAAGCCAGAGCACGAGATTCAGGTGATCGGTACCCGTCATGGTGAAAAGCTGTTTGAAGCCTTGTTGAGCCGGGAAGAAATGGCGTGTGCTGAAGACATGGGCGAATACTTCCGTATTCCACCGGACCTGCGCGATCTGAACTACGCTAAGTTTGTCGAGCAGGGTGAAACCAAGATTTCGAGAACCGAAGACTACAACTCCCATAACACCGAGCGCCTTGACGCTACCGGCATGGAAAAATTGTTGTTAAAGTTGGACTTCATGCGCGCTATTCAGCGCGGCGAGCACGCGACACCTGAGGAATAAGCAATGAAGGTTCTGATTACGGGCGCCAATGGCTTTGTCGGCCAGAATCTCATCTCGCACTTGGGAGAGCGTGCTGACGTCGAGTTCGTGCGGTTTACTCGAGACGATTCATTGGCGAGCTTGCCTGGCTTGGTTGCACAGGTGGATTTTATTTTCCACCTGGCAGGTGTCAACCGTCCGACTGACCCCCAGGAATTCAATACGGGTAATACTGATCTTACCGGTGCACTTTGCGATGCTGTCATTAGCAGCGGTCGTCAAGTACCGGTGCTGTATACATCATCCAGCCAAGCTGAACTGGATAACCCTTACGGTAGCAGCAAGCGCGGTGCCGAGGAGTTACTGCTGAATTTGCAGGCTTCCTCTGGTTCCGCCGTTTACATTTTCCGCTTACCGAACGTTTTTGGTAAATGGGCACGGCCTAACTACAATTCTGCAGTAGCGACGTTTTGCAATAACATTGCTCGCGATATTCCGATCAAGGTCAACGATCCGCTTGCACTGATTAATCTCGTCTACATTGACGACGTGGTCACACAGTTTATAGCGGTAATGGATGGCAAAGTAAGCGCACGGTCTTTTGTAAGCGTTGAGCCTCAGTACAGCATTAGCGTCGGTGGGCTGGTTGAGCAACTGTCCGCGTTCCGCGACAGTCGCGCGACGATGATCAGTGAGCGTGTAGGTACAGGCTTGGTTCGCGCGTTGTATTCTACTTATCTGAGTTACCTGCCGCCCGAAAACTTTACCTACAAGGTTCCGAAGTATGAGGATCCGCGTGGTGTATTCGTTGAGATGCTGAAAACTCCGGATGCCGGTCAGTTTTCGTTCTTTACGGCCCATCCTGGTATTACTCGCGGCGGGCACTACCACCATTCGAAGACCGAGAAATTCCTAGTCATTAAAGGGACTGCGTGCTTCAGGTTCCGGCATATCGTTTCTGGTGAGTTTTACGAGTTGTTTACCACAGGAGAACAGCCTGAGATTGTTGAAACGGTACCTGGCTGGACCCATGATGTGAGTAACGTAGGACAGGAAGAAATGATTGTCATGCTGTGGGCCAACGAGATTTTTGATCGTCAGGCTCCGGACACCTATGCGTTGCCCGTCGGCACGGAGGCGTAATGGACAATAGCGCTGCGTTATTCTTTTTGAAGAGCTTCTGCAGCGCTTTATCCTTGGATTCGCCTGTCGTGCGGCCAAGTTTTCGTGCGCTTGTACGTTTTTCATGTGGTGGAGTTGTTGGTGCTTGGATTGATTGCGCAAACTTGAGGTCCAGCTATCCGCCGGAGTGTTTCTAGTGAAAACCGGAGTGCTTCGTCACGGCCACCTGTACGTTCAGATAGTGTGTCACTATGGCAACAACAGGCGTTACTTGAGCCGTGATCAGCTACAGCCTTCGTTTCTGGCTCTGTAGAAGCCTAGCAGTTCCTGATGCCGGCCCACAGCCGACTCACAGGGAAGCCTGGAGTCTGATCGCTACTATTACTTATTAAATATGTGACGTTTAAAAATGAAAAAATTGAAAATCGTAACCGTAGTCGGGACTCGTCCTGAGATCATTCGCCTGTCGCGTGTCATGTGCGCTCTTGACCGGGATTGCGATCACATCCTGGTGCATACAGGCCAAAACTACGATTACGAATTGAATGAAATTTTCTTTCAAGATCTCGGGATTCGCAAACCAGATCACTTTTTGAATGCTGCGGGTGCTTCGGGTGCAGAGACCATCGGCAATGTGATCATTAGTGTTGATCACGTACTTGCTGAAATTCAGCCGGATGCGCTCCTGGTTCTGGGGGACACGAACAGCTGCATGGCTGTCATTCCTGCCAAACGTCGCAAAATTCCAACATTCCATATGGAGGCAGGTAATCGCTGCTTCGATATGCGTGTGCCGGAAGAAATCAACCGTCGAATTGTTGACCACACAGCGGATATCAACCTGACTTACAGTACAATCGCCCGCGATTACCTGTTGCGCGAAGGGCTTTCGCCAGACATGGTCATCAAGACAGGTAGCCCGATGTTTGAAGTGCTCAACTTCTACCGGGAAGGTATTGATGCTTCGGATGTACTTCAGCGTTTGAACTTGATTCCGGGTAAGTTTTTCGTGGTCAGCGCTCACCGGGAAGAAAACATTGATTCCGATGTGAATTTTTTCAAATTGGTAGACGTACTAAACACGACCGCAGAAACGTTTGGTTTGCCCGTCATTGTTTCTACGCACCCTCGTACTCAAAAGCGTGTTGACGCGATGGGTGTCAAGTTTCATGAAAACGTCCGTTTGCTGAAGCCGCTGGGTTTTAAGGACTATAATAAGCTGCAGTTGGAATCAACGGCCGTATTATCCGACAGTGGAACAATTAACGAAGAGTCATCAATCCTTAACTTTCCCGCCCTGAATATCAGGGAAGCGCACGAGCGTCCGGAAGGTATGGAAGAAGCGGCGGTCATGATGGTCGGCCTTGAGGTCGACCGAGTGCTCCAAGGGTTGAATATTTTGCAAGCCCAGCCTTCCGGTGAAAACCGCCTGCTGCGACGGGTTCAGGATTACAGTATGCCTAATGTATCCGACAAGGTCGTAAGGATAATCCACAGCTATCGCGACTATGTAATGCGTGTGGTATGGAAGAAGTACTGATCGAGGCAGGATGCAGTAATGAGTAATGTTTTTGTTGTTTCGGAGTATGTGGATGCCGAACAAAACTCTACCGGTTTTTTTTGGTCCAGGATCATAAAACGGGTAGGGGGCGAGTATGGGCGTGTATCAGTTATTTACCCGGAGCCGGCTATGTTGCCGGCTGAGTCTGTTGACGCTACGGTAAATAAACTTCCTTTTTATGCTCCACGATTCAACAAAAACAAATTGTCAGCCAGAGTGTTTGGACAGGTGTGCCAGATTGTCGGATTTTGCTGGCGGATCGTGCGCCATGTAAAAAAAGGCGATGTTGTCATGACGGGTACCAACCCGGCTTTGTTACTGATGATTCTTCCTTTGTTGAAGAGACTCAAAGGTTTCAAGTGGGGGGTGCTTGTTCATGACGTATTTCCTGAAAACCTTGTTCCTGCCGGTGTTATAAAAAGCGATGGGTGTCTCTACCCAATCATAAAGCGCCTTTTTTCAGTCGTTTATGATTCTGCGGACTTATTGATAGTCATTGGTAGAGATATGCAGGAATTGGTCGCTCAAAAAGTCAGAAATCCCAGTAAGGTTGTATATGTTTCCAACTGGGCCGATGAAACCGAAGTTTATCCTTTACCACGTGGGGAGGTGCCGCTCATTGAAAAAATGGGCTGGCAGAATAAAGTCGTATTTCAGTTTTTTGGCAATATTGGTAGGTTGCAGGGTATCGAGAATATTCTTGATGCCATTTCGCTTGTAGGGGATGGGCGAGCCGCATTTTTGTTTATGGGGGAGGGCGCTCTGGTTCCCAAGGTGCAGGAATTCATTAGTGCATACCCGAGTCGAAATGTTGCGTATGCTGGCGCTGTGCCTCTAAAGGACAAGAATCTGGGCTTGGCTGCAGGTGATGTCGCTTTGATCAGTCTTGAAAATGGAATGCTTGGTCTGGGTGTTCCCAGCAAGGCCTATTTCTCACTTGCGGCAGATAAGCCGCTTTTGGCGATTATGGATGAGCGTGCAGAGATTTCTAGGGTCATTCGTGAAACCGGTGTGGGGTGGCAGTGTGGTCCATCCAAGCCTCAAGATCTGGCTGACTTGATTATAGAAATATGTGCAATTGACTTTGCACCATTGAGCGGGCGATCGCGGAGTATTTTTTTGAAGACATATTCAGAGACACCGGTGCTCAATAAATTCATTGACAGTTTGACCCCTCTTGTTGAGTTACAGAAATCATGAAAATCTTGCTCACGGGGGCAAATGGATTTGTAGGCCGGCGATTGGCTAAAGAGCTAAGTGTCAAATATGACGTAACGTGTTGTTCAAGAACCGTGAGTGAAAAAAATTCGGAGTTTTCCATCTCGCCATCGTTGAGTCGTGATGCCGATTGGGAGTTCCTTTTACAGAATGTCGATGTGGTGGTTCATGTTGCAGGCAAGGCTCACAATATAGGCGAGCCGCGTGATATTGCACAACGTGCATTTAAGGCCATCAACGTTGACGGTACTCTGCGATTGGCCGAGCAAGCTCTGGCTGGGAATGTGAAGAGATTCGTTTTCATCAGTTCCATTGGCGTCAATGGTTCATATACAACCCATGAAGCGTTCAGCGAGAAGTCTACTGTTGCACCTCATGCTGATTATGCCGAGTCAAAACTCGAGGCTGAGGAAGGACTGCAAGCACTGGTCCAGGGTAGCTCCATGGAGTTGGTTATCATCCGACCACCCTTGGTATATTCCGGTGATGCTCCAGGCAACTTTCAACGCCTGTTGAAAATAGTTTCCAAGGAGTTGCCTTTACCTTTTGCAGCGATTAAAAATCGTCGCAGTATGATTGCATTGGAAAACTTGACTGATTTTATTCGCGTATGCCTGGAGCATCCCAGCGCGGCGAATAATATTTTTTTGATTTCTGATGGCGTGGACTTGTCCATCGGCGAAATCCTTGGGTTGCTGGCCAAGGGAATGGGCAAAAAGAGTCGCCTTATTGCAGTTCCTCCTGTGATGTTGCTGGCAGGTGCAACATTGCTCAGACGCCGAGCCATGTATTCTCAGCTTTGTGAGT
This sequence comes from Pseudomonas sp. MF5691, assembly GCF_016405645.1. NCBI lineage: Bacteria > Pseudomonadati > Pseudomonadota > Gammaproteobacteria > Pseudomonadales > Pseudomonadaceae > Pseudomonas > Pseudomonas sp. MF5691. Next base: position 135,124 of record NZ_JAEKDC010000004.1, on the reverse strand, counting down.
CGCTGGTTATTGATTCTTCCAAGTCTCGTTCTTTGTTGGGGTGGACACCGATCGTCTCTCCCCTGGAGGCGTTGGTCGAGGCAGGGCAGAACTTCAAATGGCTTTAGATTTTCTGAAAGTGGTGTTTTTAAAATGCTAAATGTCGTTTCTTTTGGTGAGTTTTTAGGGCTGATGCTGGTGACAGTTATTTTACTGTCTCTGGGGTTAACAGGGGCGCTACGCCATTATGCTTTAAAAAACAGCCTGATTGATGTCCCGAATGCCCGCAGTTCCCATTCGGTGCCGACCCCTCGGGGCGGTGGTGTAGCTATTGTCGTTAGCTTCTTGGTGGTTTTGCCTTTATTTGCGCTCGCGGGCCTTGCCACCTGGCACCAGGTTTGGGGGTTGTTGGGGGCGGGTGCCTTGATCGCGATTGTCGGCTTTCTTGATGACCACGGGCATATAGCCGCACGCTGGAGGTTGCTCGCGCATTTTATCAGTGCGGTATGGGCGCTTTTCTGGATGGGTGGTTTGCCATCTATTAGCGTGTTCGGAGTATCTCTGGATATCGGCTGGATTGGTCACATCCTTGCGGCGCTTTACTTAGTCTGGATGCTTAACCTGTATAACTTCATGGATGGTATCGACGGTCTTGCCGGTATTGAAGCCGTTACAGCTACCCTAGGCGCCTGCCTTGTCTATTGGCTTACCGGTACTGATTCGTTGGTATGGACGCCGTTGCTGCTCGCGGCGGCGGTGTTGGGGTTTTTTTGCTGGAACTTCCCGCCCGCCAAAATATTCATGGGGGATGCCGGTAGTGGTTTCCTGGGTATTATCTTGGGCATTTTGTCTCTTCAGGCCGCGTGGAGCGACCCGCGGATGTTGTGGGTTTGGTTAATCCTGCTGGGGGTATTTATCGTTGATGCCACCTTTACGCTGGTGCGGCGCCTGATGCGTGGCGACAAGGTGTATGAGGCTCATCGCAGCCATGGCTATCAATTTGCCTCTAGACAGTTTGGCAAGCATTTGCCGGTTACACTGGCGGTCGGAGCAATCAATCTGTTTTGGTTGCTTCCGTTGGCGTTGTCTGTGGTGCTGTTGAGGGTGGACGGAGCAGTGGCACTGATCCTAGCTTATCTGCCGTTGATCGCGCTGGCGTACAAATTTCGTTCCGGAGAGCTGGAAAGACCTGACGGGTGTTGACGATTTAATCATCTATGGCGTATCGAGAAACGTAGAATGGTGATGGCGTAAAAATTATGGGAGCAGTCTGAGGTGGACGAAGGGGTTATGGAAAAGTTACGGGCCTTCCTGGTGGGATTGCCACGCCGTAAAAAGAGACTGATTCAAGTAGCCACTGATGTCGGTGTTGTGTGGACCGCTCTGTGGCTCGCTTTTGTCGTGCGCCTGGGTGTCGACGAAATGGCCAATCCGTTTCGCGACCATTTGTGGCTGTTTCTTGTTGCTCCTGTTGTTGCGATTCCTTTGTTTGTCCGCTTCGGCATGTACCGTGCAGTCATGCGTTATTTTGGCAACGATGCGCTTATTGCCATTATCAAGGCTGTCAGTCTGTCGTCCCTGGTCCTGGGGGTTGTTGTCTACTGGTACAGTAACCACCAGAACGTGGTTCCACGCTCGATCATATTCAACTACTGGTGGCTCAGCCTGATCATGGTTGGCGGGCTGCGTTTGGCCATGCGCCAATACTTTTTGGGCGACTGGTTTGCCGCAGCCCAGCATGTACCCTTTACCAGCCGCGAAGACGGTCTGCCGCGTGTGGCTATTTATGGAGCGGGTGCAGCGGGCAACCAACTTGTTGCTGCGTTGCGCATGGGCAGAGTGATGCGTCCGGTGGCATTTATCGATGACGACGCGAGTATTACAGACCGCGTTATCTCTGGCCTGCAAGTCTACAAGCCCAAGCACATCCAACGCATGATTGACGCCACTGGTGCGCAAGAGATCCTGCTGGCGATTCCGTCCTCCAATCGCGGTCGCCGCCGCGAAATCCTTGGTTTCCTTGAAGGTTTTCCGCTGCACGTGCGAAGCGTTCCAGGATTCATGGACCTGGCCAGCGGCCGGGTCAAGGTGGATGATATTCAGGAAGTCGACATCGCCGATTTGTTGGGACGTGATGCGGTGCCTGCGCAGGGTGAGTTGCTGGAACACTGTATCAAGGGACAAAACGTCCTGGTGACCGGGGCGGGCGGTTCTATCGGTTCAGAGCTCTGCCGGCAGATCCTGGCGTTGCGTCCGACCACGTTGCTGCTGTTTGAACACAGTGAATTCAACCTCTACAGCATCCTTTCGGAGCTTGAACAGCGTCTCACCCGCGAGTCGTTGTCGGTGAAGTTGTTGCCGATCCTGGGCTCGGTGCGCAATCAATCCAAGCTGCTGGATGTGATGAAGACCTGGCAAGTGGACACTGTCTACCATGCCGCCGCTTACAAGCATGTACCGATGGTTGAACACAACATCGCCGAAGGCGTGTTGAACAATGTCATCGGCACCCTGAACACTGCACAGGCGGCGCTGCAGGCGGGTGTGTCGAACTTTGTGCTGATTTCCACCGACAAAGCGGTGCGCCCGACCAATGTGATGGGCAGTACCAAGCGTCTGGCCGAGTTGACCCTGCAAGCCCTCAGTCGTGAGTTGGCACCGGTATTGTTCGGTGACAAGTCGAACATCTCGCGGGTGAACAAAACCCGTTTCACCATGGTGCGTTTCGGCAATGTGCTGGGCTCTTCGGGTTCGGTGATTCCGCTGTTCCACAAGCAGATCAAGTCGGGTGGCCCGCTCACAGTGACCCATCCGAAGATCACACGTTACTTCATGACCATCCCTGAAGCCGCGCAGTTGGTGATTCAGGCGGGCTCCATGGGCTTGGGCGGTGACGTGTTTGTGTTGGACATGGGGGAGCCGGTGAAGATTGTCGAGCTCGCAGAGAAGATGATTCACCTGTCTGGCTTGAGTGTTCGCTCCGACAAGAACCCGCATGGAGACATCGCCATCGAGTTCTCCGGCCTGCGTCCCGGCGAAAAGCTTTACGAAGAGTTGCTGATCGGTGACAACGTGATTGCCACTCAACACCCAATGATCATGAGAGCCAACGAAGACTATCTGGCTTGGGATGTACTCAAGGAAAAGTTGGCCGTTCTGCTAGCTGCGATTGAGCAAGATAATTACACCCTCGTCCGGCAGTTGCTGCGGGACACTGTCAGCGGATATGCACCCGACGGTGAAATCGTCGACTGGATCTATCAGCAACGTCGTCTTGAGCCTTGAGTTCCCGCTTTTGTAATGCGCGTTCGGCGTGGAGTTACAGCGCTAAGATAGTATTCGCGTAGATTGAAAAACATCGGGGCGCCAAATTTTTGAGTGGCGTCAGCCATGAATAAGTAGGTGGGTTGTGGTACTTTAGCTTTCGATTGACCGTCTGTAGTCCCTTGTCATCAATGGTCTCGATGGCAGATATTTATACATTGATGGTGGGCACACTCCTGTAGTGCAATCTCTGATGACGGGGCCGCTGACTAAACTCAGATCACTCCTTGTGTACATTTAGTTGGTTTTTAAGAGAGTTTAAGATGGCCTTTTTTCCTTGTTTTTTGTCTGTGGTATTCGTTGTACGCAACCAGTCAGATGAGGTTGAAAAAATCCTGTCTGATGCGGCCTCAATCATTGCCTCGACGGTTAGCGATTATGAGTTGATCGTGGTCGATAATGCTTCCGATGACGACAGCGTTCTAGTATTGAAGTCACTGACTGGCGAAAATGGATTGGCCAATCTACAGGTATACGCATTGACCAAAGAGGTCGATGCGGATACTGCCTCATGGGTCGGAATGGAGAATGCATTAGGCGATTTCATTGTGGTTATCGACCCATTGGCGGATGACATTTGTTTTGTGCCTGAGATGCTTGATAAGGCTGCCAGAGGAGCAGATGTTGTATTCGCAAAAAACGAGAAAAAAATCCCCCAAAGTCTGGCCTATCGATGGGCGGATGCGATTTTTCATCGGCTCTATAATGCGTTCAACGGTGTCCATCTTGCCAAGGAGGCTCCCCAGTACAGAATCCTCAGTAAACGAGTGATCAATTTCATCCTTCAGCATCCGCAACCGGCGATGACTTATCGGTATCTTCCTGCCACAGGAGGCTTCGCTAGGGCGCATCTCACTTATAGTGCGACGCCAAAGGCGGCGCGTAAGAAGCGTTTGGGCGACAGTATCGACCGGGGTATGCGATTGCTGGTTTCGACGACCCGCGCGCCAATGCGGCTGGTGACGTCTCTCTCTTTATTTGGAGCTGTTGCCAACTTGGTGTACTGCGTCTACGTAGTCGCTGTGGGTATTCTAAAAACTGATGTTGCGCCGGGCTGGATCAGTTTTTCGTTGCAGCAGTCGGGGATGTTCTTTTTGATTTCCCTTGTCCTGCTGGTACTGGGCGAGTACATACTGAACATGGTCAGCTTGTCGAACGAAGGACCTCTTTACCATGTGGGCCAGGAGTTCACCAGTGCTCGTATGACTAGGCTGGAAAAACTGAATATCGAAGAGGTTGTTACAGGCACGGCTCAAGTCGTGACCTTCAAAAGTGAGCAGTCGTCCTGATGGAGAGCCCACATCCAATCCAGGATGCTGTTGTCATCGGTGGTGGATTCTATGGGGCCGCCATTGCAATTTACCTGGCCAAGCAACGCGGCTTTAAACGTGTGGTGCTGGTCGAGCGTGAACCAGCTTTGTTGATGCGTGCGTCTTACAATAACCAGGCTCGCGTGCATAACGGCTATCACTATCCACGTAGTTTCACTACTGCCTATCGTAGCAGGGTCAACCTTCCGAAGTTTGTCCGGGACTGGCCCGATGCGGTCAAGCAAGACTTTACCAAGATCTACGCTATTGCCCGCCGGAACTCCAAGGTGACGGCCAAGCAGTTCGAGCGTTTTTGTCGTGATATTGGTGCAGATATCCAGCCAGCAAATCCTGCATTGAGGGCGTTGTTTGAACCTCGCCTGATCGAAGATGTGTTCCTAGTGGAGGAATATGCGTTCGATACGACGAAGCTTGCCGGATGGGCTGAGAGGGAGCTGAAAAATTGCGCCGTGCAAATACGCTATGAAACCCATGTTACCGCGATTTCGAAAGGTCCGGATTCGACGCTACGGACCATCACTGAAACAAAGGGGGGTGTTCAGGAGCTGCTATCTAGTCGCTATGTTTTCAATTGTACCTATAGTGGGCTGAACCAATTTAAGGGTGACTTTCCCGGTGTCAGCACGGGCCTGAAGCAAGAGATCACTGAAATGGCCCTGGTGCAAATACCTTCCTCGCTCAACGGCTTGGGGATTACGGTCATGGATGGTCCTTTCTTCTCAATGATGCCATTTCCTGCCCGTGAGTTACATACGCTGTCTCATGTACGCTATACCCCCCACTTGCATTGGACTGATCAACAAGGTATCGATCCTTACGAAAAACTTCATAATTACGAACAGAAAACACGGGTGGATCGAATGGTGAGGGATGTCGGACGGTATATTCCGGATATGTTGAAAGCTAAGTATGTAGAGTCGCTGTTTGAAGTGAAAACCATATTGGTCAAGAACGAAGGCGATGATGGACGTCCGATTCTTTTTGAGCGGCATGATGAGTTGCCAGGTTGTTATTCAGTGTTGGGTGGAAAGATTGATAACATTTACGATGTTCTGGAGAAGTTAATTGAAATTTTATAACGGCAAAATACTGCTGCCATTGACTTTTTTTATTGCCTTCTTCATTGGCCTCGTTAGTTTTCAAAAAAATATGTTGGGCTCGGTCGATAACGATTTTTTTGCTGGACTTGATAGGTTTTCGCAAATACTTGTTACTGGGCGTATTATTGCACATGATGCGCATGTTGACGACCAAGGGTGGAATCTTGGTTCAGTAACGATAAATGGAGTGTTGGAGTATTCGGATAATAACCTCAATACGTTTAATGAGTTGGTAAAAAAAAATGAAGTTTCATCAGTAATTTATTTTCCGTATCAGTCGCACTATGGCATCCAGGGTGCATTTTTTTTATGGTTACATGATACATTTAATATAGATGATGTAGATGGACTGCAGTTCGTAAACTCGATTTTTTTCTCTCTGGTTATAGCGGCGTTATCCGTCTTGTTTATCAGAGTGTATGACTGGAAGTTTGCCTTGGTATTCTTTTTTGTAATGGTGACCTCGCCGTGGGTGGTTTCCTTTGCGAGAAATATGTATTGGGTTCCATTTCTTTGGTTTTTGCCAGCAGTGCTCTCTTCAATGCTCTACCTTGCTAAACGCCCGTTGATAAAAGGCTTATTACTTGTTGGTGTTTTTTTTTCCGTATTTATTAAAAGTCTTGCCGGATACGAGTATCTTTCAACGATTACTATTTTTGCCTGCTCGGTTTTTATTGTGGGGCCGTTTTTTAGAACTGAAAGTGTGAATTACGCCTACAATGTAAGGATGGCAGCACTGGTATTTGCCACATGCGTAGTAGGTTTTCTATGTGCTCTGGTTATTCATGCTGAGATGCGTGGGGACTCGGTTGCAAGTGGACTTATGAATATATTGGAGCAGGATGTAAAGAAAAGGACATATGGTGATCCGGCTGCCTTTGATCCAATACTTCGAGAGTCCTTGACAGCGTCTGTTGTAGATGTGATTCGTAAGTATTGGTTTGATTGGAAGACTCCCCTGTTTTTCGGGATTCCTGCGTACTTGTTGAGTTTTGCCACAATCTTTTTTTTGGTGGGGTTTTGTTATTCCTTTTTCAGGAAGAAAGGCTTTGATTTGAAACCGATGGTTCTCATTGTGTTTTTTTTGTTGTGTCCAATGTCTTGGTATGTTTTGGCAAAGGGGCATTCGTTTGTACATACGCAACTTAATTATGTTCTCTGGTATTTCGGTTTTATGCAGGCGTTGGTATATGGTGTCATTGTCTACCTCTTGATAATCGGTGCGGATGCTTATCGCTTTTTGAGAGGTCTTGGTGTCAAGGGGATGGTGATAGCTGCTCTTTTACCTTGTCTTTTGGTATTGGTTGGGATGTTTTTATCTGCAAGGGAACTTGATAAGGAGCAGGATCGCATATTTGAATCGTCTGTTGATTCGTTTGATGTAGGAGCTGATTTCACAGTTATACTGTCTAAGAGTAAGGAATTAATTTTCTTTAAAAAGGACTGCGCCGCAGCTGATTTGAATAACACATTTTTTGTTCATGCCTATCCAGAAAAATCTGAGAGCCATACTGGTATGAATAGCGGGTTTCTAAATCTTGATTTCAAGATGCCTTCCAGTAGCAAAGGTAAGAAGTGGTTATCCAAGTATTATGGTTCCTGCACGGCTGTTGTTGAGTTGCCGCCTTATAGCTTGGGTAAGTTGGACGTAGGGCAGTACACGCTTCCTGACGTCGTGATCATTTGGAAGGAAAGTTTGAGTCTGGCGGGCAAGTATTATTCAGGGAGTGTGACTCCATTCAATCTGACAGATGGCAATTGGTTGGACGGCATATTCCGGTTTAATGCTGCATTTTTTGTCGAAAATAATTTCGTCAATAGGCAGTCTCTGAAGGTAGGCGACAATCTGCTGTTAGGAGGTTCCGGCAAGAGGGAGATATTAAGAATCGACTATTCAGCTGAGTACATAAGTGTTTTTCTTGATGGCGAACCTTTGAATCCGGCGCTGGATGGGTATCCAAATAAAGTATTGATTTATAAATATTAATTTAAGGGTTGAGGATTACTGATGAATTCTGCGCTTATCGGATACTCAGGCTTTGTGGGCGGTACCTTATGCGCACAAACCTTTTTTGAGTCACGCTATCGTTCAACTGATATTGGCGAAATCGATTGCCAATCGTTCGATACGGTCGTCTGTGCAGGAGCTCCGGCGCAAAAGTGGATCGCCAATCGTGATCCGGAATTGGATAGGCAGAAAATTGAAGGCCTGATCGCTCACTTGAAAACCATCCAGTGCAAAACCTTCATCCTTATCAGTACGGTGGATGTATTCAAGCGACCCGTAGGGGTCGATGAAGACACCTCTGTTGACGAGTCAGGGCTGCACGCCTATGGATTGAATCGTCGGTTGCTTGAGACATTTATTGAACAGCATTTCCCTCGTCACCTGATCGTCCGCTTGCCTGGATTGGTCGGTCCGAGGTTGCGCAAGAACGTCATCTTCGACTTTCTAAATGACAACAATCTTGAATCAATCGATAGTCGAGGGGTTTTTCAGTTTTACCCGATGGTCAACCTTTGGTATGACATTCAAACAGCATTGAAAGCAGACCTGAGGCTCGTTCATTTGACTGCTGCCCCCGTCAGTGTGACCGATGTTTCACAAGGCGGTTTTGGCAAGCCTTTCACAAATACCCTGAATAATCCTGTGGGGACCTACGATATGCAAACCAAGCATGCCCAGCTGTTTGGCGCGTCTGGCCGCTATCAATACAGTGCGCGGGAAACGATCCAGGCTGTCAGGGCGTATGCACAGTCAGAACCGCTCACTCAAAAAAAAGGTGTGGGCAAATGAGGGTATCGATTTCAAATATCGCTTGGGATCGGACGGAAGATGAGGCGGTTGCTGCATTGCTTCAGTACTTTGCGGTTGATGCGATTGATATCGCGCCCGGCAAGTACTTTCCTGACCCCACAAAGGCTACGGAACAAGACATTGCTCAAGTCAAACAGTGGTGGGTGCAGCGTGGAGTTGAGATTGTTGGGATGCAGGCGTTATTGTTCGGCACCCAAGGATTGAACGTATTTGGTTCAGCCGATAGCCAAGCCACTTTACTGGCACATTTGGAGGCGGTGTGCCGGATTGGAGGAGGGCTGGGGGCAACTCGGGTGGTTTTTGGTTCGCCGAAAAATCGTGATCGCAGCGGGCTGAACGATCAGGAGGCTTTGACCGTAGCCATAGCGTTTTTCCGTAAACTAGGGGACATTGCTCGTGCTTATGGCGTAACGATCTGTCTTGAACCGAACCCCATTCGCTACGGTGCGAACTTCATGACAAGCAGTTCAGAAACTGCTGAGGTCGTCCGGGGTACTGCTCACCCCTCCATTCGAATGCAACTGGACACGGGCGCCTTGACTATTAACGCAGAGGATCCTCACGTGGTCCTGAGTGATTGTGCCGATCTGATTGGGCACGTACATGTCAGTGAGCCTGACTTGTTACCGTTGGGTGATGGTGGTACTGCCCATGAGTTGATGGCATCCACTTTGGCTCACTTCTTACCAGGTCATTTGGTTACTATCGAGATGGTGGCGACGAAGGAAGAGCCCCATGTGACCTCGATTGAACGATCACTTCAGGTGGCGATGAAGCACTATCGAGAGGTGAGGTAAACGTATGAGCTTGAAGTGGCTGATCCTCATCCTCGGTATTCTTTCCAATGCTTCCGCCAGTGTGCTGGTGAAGATGGCCATGATGCCACCTCGCAAGTTTCCCTCTCTCAGTGATCCTGCTTCGGCGTTGAGTAACTGGCCGTTCTGGCTCGGTCTTGGGCTATACGGAGCGGCCTTTTTGCTTTATGCCGCCGCCTTGTCTCGGCTCCCGCTGAATGTGGCGCATCCGGTGTTGACGGCTGGTGCCATTGCAACCGTCGCGCTGTTTTCAGTAGTGTTTTTTCGTGAGTCCTTCCACTGGACAACAGGGGTAGGAATCGTCCTGGTAATTGCTGGCGTTGGGTTGATTACAGCTCGCGTGGCTTGATGGTAAAGAAAATGACTGTTTCCGATAGTGTTTCTGCAGTTCGTGATACGTGGCAAGTCCCTTCCCTTGATACACCCCTCTGGCTGGGTCGTCAGCATCCTTGGTGCGTGGTGATTCCGGTGATCAACGAGGGTGAGCGAATCAAGAACCTGCTTGCCCGAATGGCGGCGATCAATATTGTCGGTATTGCCGACATCATCATCGTCGACGGAGGCTCCACGGATGGCTCGCTTGAGCTACAAGCTTTACAACAGGTGGGTGTACGGGGGCTATTGGTTAAAACCGCGCCAGGCAAGCTAAGCGCTCAACTTCGTTGCGCCTACGCTTTTGCGCTTGAGCAGGGCTATGAAGGCATCGTTACCATTGACGGTAACGATAAGGATGATCCTGAGGCGATACCGCGCTTTATCGACGCACTTCAGCAAGGTGTAGACTTCGTACAGGCCTCACGCTTCGTCAAGGGCGGAGTAGCAGAGAACACGCCCAAGTCGCGAGATTTTGCCATACGCTTTATTCATGCGCCGATGCTAAGTGTATCCTCAGGCTTTAAGTGGACGGACACCACTCAGGGATTTCGTGCCTACAGCCGAAAAATGTTGCTTGACAGTAAAGTGGCGCCGTTCCGTGACGTATTTATGAATTATGAATTATTGGCTTATCTCTCCTATCGTGCGCCCAAGCTGGGCTATCGCTGCGTCGAACTGGCGGCTGTGCGACGCTATCCAAAGGGTGAAGTGCCTACCAAGATCAGTAGTGTAAAAGGCAACCTTTCGGTACTTGAAGTGTTGTTTCGCGCATGTTTCGGAGTTTATAACCCATAGGGGCCGCAAGGGAAGAGTATGTGTCCGGCAAAGTTATCTAGGCAGCCCTGAAAAGACGAAACATGGTGTGCACTTAAAATTGAACTGACCCCACAAAGTTGAACGGTTTTCTATCTACGCCTGTGCGGCCTGAGTTCTGTATTCAACAGGACTCAGGCCGTTTAGCTTCAGTCTGATACGCGAGTGATTGTAATACTGGATGTACTCGTCGATGCCTGCGTGAAGCTCATCAAGGTCGTTAAATTGTAAGCGATCCACCGTGCCCACATTCAAATCCGTCAGTTGAAGCCTGAAGCTGTGCTCCCGATCTGTATGCGTCCGGCAAAGTCACCTAGCCCGCCCTGAAAAGACGAGACATGGTGTGCACTCAATTTTAGTGGACACCATTTCTAGCCTTACTGAAAAGATGAGCGATGAGTAACAAACTTTGTCTGTTGCCCAAGCAAAGGGCCTCACACCCTGTAACTCACCCATTTTTGACTATCCCCAAACATCACCTAAATTTGAAAAGCAGCTTCGGAAAAGCTGCTTTTCTCACTGATGTCATGGAGCGTCTCTATATGCGTAAAGCCTGTTTTTCATCTCTGGTTTTTGCTGTCCTCACCAGCATTTCACTGGCTGTCAGCGCAGCCCCGTCAGCCAAACCCGAGGCTCCCACCCCCATTGCCGCTCAAATGATCAAGGCCGAGAAAACCATTGCCAAGGTCAATCTCAACACTGCGGATGCGGAAACTCTGAGGCGCGACTTGTTCGGTATTGGCGCAGCGAAGGCCAAGGCGATTGTCGCCTACCGTGAAACCAGTGGCCCGTTCACGGCGGTGGACGAGTTGCTGGAAGTGAAGGGGATCGGCAAGTCGCTTCTGGAGAAGAACCGCGACAGGCTGGAAATCAAATAACGCGCAGCAGCCAAGTCAAGAGGCCGGTCATTGACTGGCCTTCTTTCTGCGTGTGACTTCTGCATTCGCCTGAACTTTCAAATTCCCACGCACCACCTCCAGAATCTGCGTCGCCAAGGCCTCACTCTCGACACTACGCGCCAACACCAACGCCCCCACCAGTGTCGACATCATCATCAGGCTTTGCTCGTCAGCATTCGGGCTACCCAATGCCGCTTCAATTTGCTTGAGCCTCGCGCCAAGCACGGCGTCGGTGGTTGGGCTGTTTTGCCCGCGTTGCCCCAGTTCCGAAGACATGGTGGTCAACGGGCAGCCCTGGTCCGGCGATGCCTGGTGCCATTCGGAAAGGTAGCTGTCGATGAACGCTTCCAGTGGTCGTTCCTGGCTGAACAACATCTTGCAATGGGTGTCCAGTTCTTCGCCTGCCGCTTGCAACGCTTTTTCCACCAGTTCGTCCTTGGACTTGAAGTGCGCATAGAACCCGCCGTGGGTCAGGTTCAGCGATTTCATCAGGGGTTGCAGGCCGGTGGCGCCGATGCCGTCGCGGCGGAACCGTACCGAGGCCTCTTTAATGATGCGCAGGTGGGTTTGAGCTTTGTGGTTTTGTGAATAGCGCATTAGAGAGGCCTCCGAAACGTGGCCCATATTAACCAGGCTTTACGGCGGCCTCTCACTCTTTACAAAGCTGCGGAACTCATTGGCGACAGGCGGTGAGCTTGGCATGAATAGTGATTACGACTACAACAACGATTGTTGAACAATCATGAGGTGGCGATGAATACCACATTGTCCTTGGCGGATCAGATTGCGCGGGAGTTGCGCGCGGACATCATTGGCGGTCGGCTGTTGCCGGGCATGGCGCTGGTTGAGAACGATCTGGTCAAGGCCTACAGCGCTTCGCGCAACACCATTCGCGAGGCGTTGCATCGTCTAGGGCAGGAAGGGCTGACCCGTTATGTGCGACACAAAGGGGTGATGGTCCGGCGATTGGACATGGGGGAAGTGCGCGATCTGTTTGTAGTCCGGCGCACCCTGGAGTTGCAGGCTATTGCCAGCAGCAAGCCTTTAAGTGTCGATCAGTCCGAGCGCATGGACAACGCTATCGACGCCACCACCCTGGCCCGTGAGCGGGAAGACTGGCGCGCGGTGGCGACCCACAGTCTGACGTTCCATCAGCAGATTGTCGGCCTGTTATGCAGCCCGTTGTTCGACGAGTTTTTCGCCCAGGTGATTGCCCAACTGCGCCTGGTGTTTTGCGCTGCCCCTGACGAGCAGCGTTTCCAGTCGCCCTGGCTTGAGCGAGATCGAGAGATTTACGCGTTATTGGTCCGAGGCGATAAACCGGCGGCGGGGGAGGCGATGAGTCTGTACCTGGATGATTCGGAACGCCTGTCACTGGCCCTGTTTGCCCACCCCTGATCGAGGATTTGCACCATGTACAAAGACTATCCCGCTGCTTACCAGGTCAGCAAAGGCTCGGCCTTGCAGGTCGACAAGGCGTTCTATGAGCGTGTTCGTGACGCTGCGGGTCAGCGCACGCTGATTGAGCAGTTCGAGGTGCCGATCCGGACGGGGAGGGCGTGGAAGGTGCCTGCCGGTCATGTGTTTCGGGTGACTACCCCGGTCGGGCCGCAGGTGGGGGATTTCAATGTGTGGAACGCCAATGACCCTCGTGAACGTCTGTGGGCCGCGCGCACTCGTCAGTTGCAGGGCGCTCATGTCAGTGTCCATGACCGGTTGTGGTCGAATTTGCCGTTCCTAAGGCCGTTGGTGACCATCACGGATGATAGCCTGGCCGGTTATGGCATTGATGAGCATGGCGGGCGCTTGCACGACTTGCTCGGCACCCGCTGCGACCCCTATGTGAACAAAATGCTCACTGGAGAGGATTTCCATCACCATTGTCATTCGAATCTGACCCGCGCGGTGTTACCTCATGGCCTGACGGAGTTCGATGTGCATGACGTGCTGAATATCTTTCAGTGCACCGGCCTGAATCACGACGACATGTATTTCATGAAGGCTTGCCCGGCGCAGAAGGGCGACTATCTGGAGTTTTTTGCCGAGATTGATTTGTTGTGTGCGCTGTCGACGTGTCCGGGTGGGGATCTGTCGTTGCCGATGTGGGGGCCCGACGCGCAAGACCCACTGAGCGTGTGCCGTCCGTTAGGCGTTGAGATTTACCGCCTGGAAGAGGCGTTGCTTCAAGGCTGGAGTCAGCCGGAACGTGCCGCCTATAAAGGGCAGCACGGTTTGCAGATTGCCAAGGCGCAGTGGGAGCAGTAGCCCTCCCACAAAAGGTTAGCGATCCTGCGCATCCTTGGCGTCCGCCTGAGCGTTGCGCTCGGCCACGCGCTTGCGTTGTTCGTCGGTCAGTTCCACTTTGTGGGCGCTGTCACGCAGCATCATCAAACCACCGACGATCGAACCGATAGCGACCGCCATAATCAACCAGGCATACCAGGGCATAGGGCTCTCCTTGAGGCCGACTGCCGTGGGGAAGATTTCCCACGGCAATAACAGCTTTGAGTAACGGGCTTTGTCAGTGGTTCCATTGTAGGCCCGTTCTACCCAGCAGGTTTAGAGCCCGGTCAACATTGCGTCTGCCGGTGCATCGGCACGATCTTGTGCCGTGAGTTGGAAGTAGACAAAACCCACCGCCATAAAGCCCAGGAAGACCAGGCCGATCAGGGTGTTGAACCAGGCCATGGCTACCAGGCACACCAGCGCCAACACCAGGGCGATGCCCGGCACGATCGGGTAACCCGGCGCACGGAAGGTGCGCTCCAGCAGCGGTTCGCTCTTACGCAGTTTGAACAGGCTGAGCATGCTCATGATGTACATGACGATGGCGCCGAACACGGCCATGGTGATCATTGCGGCGGTGAGGGTCATGCCGCCGAGGTTGATCAGGCCATCGCTGTAGATCGCGGCGATGCCCACCACGCCGCCGGCGATGATGGCTCGATGGGGTGTCTGGAAGCGCGACAGTTTGGCCAGGGAGGAGGGCAGGTAGCCGGCGCGGGCCAGGGCGAAGAACTGGCGCGAGTAGCCGAGGATGATCCCGTGGAAGCTGGCCACCAGGCCAAACAGGCCGATCCACACCAGCATATGCAGCCAGCCGGAGTTTTCGCCCACCACGGTTTTCATCGCCTGGGGTAATGGGTCGTTGATGTTCGACAGGGTGCGCCAGTCACCCACGCCGCCAGCAAAGAACATCACGCCCATGGCCAGGATTACCAGGGTCAGGATGCCGCTGATATAGGCCTTGGGAATCGTGCGTTTTGGGTCCTTGGCTTCTTCGGCGGCCATGGCGGCGCCTTCGATGGCGAGGAAGAACCAGATGGCGAAGGGGATAGCCGCGAACATCCCGGCAATCGCCGGGGCGCCAAAGGTGTCGGAGCCCGCCCAGCCGTTGAGGGCGAAATTACTGAAACTGAAGGCCGGCGCGACCACGCCCATGAACACCAGCAGTTCGGCCACGGCGAGTACACATACCACCAGTTCGAAAGTTGCGGCCAGTTTGACCCCGAGAATATTCAACCCCATGAACACGAAGTAGGCTCCGACCGCCGCGTGTTTCGGGTCCAGAGCCGGGAATTGCACATTCAGGTAGGCGCCAATGGCCAGGGCAATGGCCGGGGGGGCGAAGACGAACTCGATCAAGGTGGCCAGCCCGGCGATCAACCCACCTTTCTCGCCGAAGGCCCGGCGGCTGTAGGCAAACGGCCCACCTGCGTGGGGAATCGCGGTGGTCAGTTCGGTGAAGCTGAAGATGAAACAGGTGTACATGGCGGCGACCATCAACGACGTCACCAGGAAACCCAGGGTCCCGGCTACGCCCCAACCATAGCTCCAGCCGAAGTACTCGCCGGAGATCACCAGCCCCACGGCGATGCCCCACAGGTGCAAGGTGCCCAAGGTGGGCTTGAGTTGTGTGTTCATTGTGTTGCTCCCTGAACGGTTTGGAATGTTTCAGGACATTGCAGCGGCCATGCCAGCTTGGAAAAGGGTGTCGTAAAGGGCTGGAACTGTCGTGTGGGAGATAGTCTGTTGTTTGAGGCGCGTTATTTCGTGCACCAGGGTAGGGCGGTGGTGGATATGCCGACGCTATCGCGGGCAAGCCCGGCTCCCACAGTTGGCCGCATTCCAAATGACGTACCCGGTCAACTGTGGGAGTCGGGCTTGCCCGCGATAGCGGTCTCAACAGCCCCACAAACCTCACGTCCACCCCACTCTTTACGCCCTCTTTACGCCCCCTCCACCCCCTCGCCCTCGTTCCTTTACGCCACTCCTGTGGACAATGCCCCCGTACGCGGCAGTCGCCGTATGACGGAGAAACTTCCATGAGTGTTCTGGACGGGGTGTCACTGCTATTGGCCGTGGCGCTGTTCATTTATCTGCTGGTTGCGCTGTTGCGCGCGGACCGGGGTTAGGAGCGGCTATGTACAGTTATGACTATTGGCTGATCATCGCCTTCTTCGCCGTGGTGCTGGTTCCGGCGCCATTTCTGGGGCGGTTCTACTACAAGGTGATGGAAGGGCAGCGCACCTGGCTTACGCCGGTGTTCGGGCCGGTCGAACGCGTTTGTTATCGCGTGGCTGGGGTCGATGCACAACAAGAGCAAAGTTGGCAGAAGTACACGTTGGCCCTGCTGGCCTTCAACCTCGCCGGCTTTTTACTACTCTTTGCGATCCTGCTCTTCCAGGACTACTTGCCCCTCAACCCGCAGCAATTGCCCGGGCAGGAGTGGACGCAGGCGTTCAACACCGCGGTCAGTTTCATGACCAACACCAACTGGCAGTCCTACAGCGGTGAGGCGACTCTCAGCTACCTGAGCCAGATGGTCGGCCTGACCGTGCAGAACTTTGTCAGTGCCGCCACAGGCCTGGCCGTCCTTGTCGCCCTTTGCCGTGGGATTGGTCGCAAGTCCGCCAGCACCCTGGGCAATTTCTGGGTGGACATGACCCGCGCCACCCTCTATGGCCTGCTGCCATTGTGCCTGCTGCTGGCGTTGTTCCTGGTGTGGCAGGGCGTGCCGCAAACCTTCGCCCACTACGTTGATGCGCTGACCCTGCAGGGTGTCGACCAAGTGATCCCGCTCGGCCCGGCCGCCAGCCAGATTGCGATCAAGCAACTGGGGACCAACGGCGGTGGCTTCTTCGGTGTCAACTCGGCGCACCCATTCGAAGACCCGACGGCCTGGGCCAACCTGTTTGAAGTGGCGGCGATCATCATGATCCCGGTGGCGCTGGTGTTCACCTTTGGCCACTACGTCAAGGACCTGCGCCAGAGCCGCGCGATCCTTGGCTGCATGCTCGCGCTGTTCCTGATTGGCGGTTCGGTGTCGTTGTGGTCCGAGTACCAACCCAACCCGACCCTGAACAATCCGGCCGTGGAGCAGACTGCGCCGCTGGAAGGCAAGGAAGCGCGCTTCGGCACCACCGGTACGGTGTTGTGGTCGGTGACCACCACGGCGGCGTCCAACGGCTCGGTCAACGGCATGCAAGACAGCCTCAGCCCCCTGAGCGGGATGGTGGCGCTGGTCAATATGATGGTGGGCGAAGTGATCTTCGGCGGCGTCGGCGCCGGCATGTACGGCATGCTGCTTAACGTACTGATCGCGGTATTCCTCGCCGGCTTGATGATTGGTCGCACCCCGGAATACCTCGGCAAGAAACTCCAGGCCCGGGAAGTGCAACTGCTGGTGGTGACCCTGCTGGTAATGCCGGTGGGCGTGTTGGTGCTCGGCGCGATTGCCGCCAGCGTGCCGGCTACCGCTGCGACCATCACCAACCCCGGCCCCCATGGCTTCAGCCAGTTGCTGTACGCCTACACCTCGGCCAGTGCCAACAACGGTTCGGCGTTTGCTGGCCTTGGCGCCAACACGCCGTTTCACAACCTGATGCTCGGGTTGGGCATGTTGATCGGGCGCTTTGGCTACATCCTCCCGGTGTTGGCCCTGGCCGGCAGCCTGGCGATGAAGAAAAGCGCACCGATTGGCCAGAACAGTTTCCCGACCCACGGCCCGTTGTTCGTGACGTTGCTGACCGTGACCATTTTGCTGGTGGGCGGCCTGACGTTCCTGCCGACGCTGGCACTGGGCCCTATCGCTGAACACCTGAGCATGGGCTTCTAAGGGGTATGAACATGAATATGCCTGTAAACAATGCCGCTCCGGTCAAGACCCAGGAATCGGCCAAGACTGCGATCTCGGCCCTGTGGCGCCCTGCGTTGGTCCAGGCGTTCGTCAAGCTGGACCCGCGCCAGTTGAAGCGTTCGCCGGTGATGCTGGTGGTTGAGCTGACCGCGATCCTCACCACGGTGCTCTGCCTGGTGCCGGACAGCAGCGTGCCGACCTTTGTCGCGCTGCAGATTGCCCTGTGGCTGTGGTTCACCGTGCTGTTCGCCAACTTCGCCGAAGCCCTGGCCGAGGGCCGTGGCAAGGCCCGCGCCGATAGCCTCAAGGCCGGCAGTGAGGGCCTGAGTGCGCGGCGCCGGGAGGCCGATGGCAGCTTCAAGGTGGTGCCCGCCACCAGCCTGCGCAAAGGCGATGTGGTGCGGGTAGCGGCCGGGGAAATGATCCCGGGCGACGGTGAGGTCATCGAAGGCATCGCCGCGGTCAACGAAGCGGCGATCACCGGTGAGTCCGCGCCGGTCATCCGCGAATCCGGCGGCGACCGCTCGGCGGTCACCGGCAATACCCGGTTGGTCTCGGACTGGCTGGTGATTCGCATCACCGCCAACCCTGGCGAGTCGACCCTGGACCGCATGATTGCCCTGGTCGAAGGCGCCAAGCGCCAGAAAACCCCTAACGAAGTGGCGTTGGATATCCTGCTGATCGGCCTGACCCTGATCTTCCTGCTGGTGATCGTGACCTTGCAGCCGTTCGCCCATTTCGCCAATGGCAGCCTGCCCTTGGTGTTCCTGGTGGCGCTGCTGGTCACGCTGATTCCTACCACCATCGGTGGCCTGTTATCGGCCATCGGCATCGCCGGCATGGATCGCCTGGTGCGCCTCAATGTGATCGCCAAGTCCGGGCGCGCCGTGGAAGCGGCGGGGGACGTGCATGTGCTGTTGCTGGACAAGACCGGCACCATCACCTTTGGCAACCGGCGCTGCGCTGGCATCTATGCCGCGCCCGGCGTCAACGGCAAGGAGTTGGCCGAAGGCGCGCTGTTGGCCTCGCTGGCAGACGATACGGCGGAGGGCAAATCCATCGTCGAATACCTGCGGGCCCTGCATCCGTACACCGAGCCCTCGGTGCCAGAGCTGACGGGCGTGCCGTTCAGTGCCGAAACGCGCTTGTCCGGTGTGGACTATCAAGGCCGCGTCTACCGTAAAGGCGCTGTCGATTCGCTGCTGGCGTTTATCGGCCAGAAACGCCAGGACCTGTTGCCGGCGCTGTCCCGGGAAATCGACAAGATCGCCCAGAGCGGCGGCACCCCGTTGCTGGTGTGTGCCGACGGCAAACTGCTCGGCGCGATCCACCTCAAGGACGTGGTCAAGCCCGGCATTCGCGAGCGCTTTGCCGAGCTGCGCAAATTGGGGGTCCGCACGGTGATGGTAACCGGCGACAACCCGCTGACCGCCGCCGCGATTGCCGCTGAAGCCGGCGTGGATGATGTGCTGGCGGAAGCCACGCCGGAGAAGAAACTGGCGCGCATCCGCCACGAGCAGAACGACGGGCGCCTGGTGGCCATGTGTGGTGACGGCGCCAACGACGCCCCGGCCCTGGCCCAGGCGGACGTGGGCATGGCGATGAATGACGGGACCCAGGCGGCCCGCGAGGCGGCGAACATGGTCGACCTCGACAGCGACCCGACCAAGCTGCTGGACGTGGTGCAGATCGGCAAGGAATTGCTGGTGACCCGGGGCGCGCTGACCACCTTTTCGATTGCCAACGACGTGGCCAAGTACTTCGCGATCCTGCCGGCGTTGTTCGCCTCGATCTACCCGCAATTGGGCGTGCTCAACGTGATGCACCTGAGCAGCCCGCAGAGCGCGATTCTGTCGGCGATTGTGTTCAACGCGCTGATCATCGTGGTGCTCATCCCCCTGGCCCTGCGCGGTGTGCGAGTGCAGGCAGCGAGTGCGGCGGCGTTGCTGCGGCGCAACCTGTTGATCTATGGCGTGGGCGGGCTTTTGGTGCCGTTCGCCGGGATCAAGGCGATCGACATGCTGCTGACCGCGCTGCACCTGGTCTAACCCAGCCCTGTAGGAGCCGACAAGCTGGCTCCTACAGGTCACGAATCAATTGAGGAAGATGAAATGTCCAGTACGATCCGTCCGGCCTTGAGCCTGTTGGTGTTGATGACCCTGATCACTGGCGTCGCCTATCCGCTGGTGGTGACCGGCGTCGCCCAGGTGGCCTTTCCCGACCAGGCCAATGGCAGCCTGGTGCGCGATGCCGAAGGCAAGGTGCGCGGCTCCAGCCTGATTGCCCAGGAATTTACCGGCGAGCGCTGGTTCCACTCGCGGCCTTCGGCAGGCGCGTTTGCCACCGTCTCCAGCAGCGCCAGCAACCTTGGCCCGAGCAATCCGGCGCTGGCGGCGCGGGTGTTTGACGACGCCGCTAAAATTCAGGTGCCAGGCCAGGGCCCCGTGCCCCTGGCGCTGTTGACGACCTCCGGCAGTGGTCTTGATCCACACTTGCCACCGCAGGCAATTGCCTATCAACTGGCGCGGGTGGCGGCGGCACGGCAGTTGCCGGTGTCGACCCTGGAGCGCTTGATGGACGAGCATATCGAACAGCCGCTGGTGGGGCCGCCGGTGGTGAATGTATTGGCGCTGAACATGGCGCTGGAAAAGTTGTAAACCGTGGCGCCGCCATCGCGGGCAAGCCCGCTCCTACAGAGGAATGCATTGCCCCTGTAGGAGCGGGCTTGCCCGCGATGGCGGCAGCATGTTCCCCACATCACTAACTGAAAGAAGACTGTTCCCATGAGTGACTCCGGCCGCGCCGACGCCCTCCTAGCCGACCTACCCAAGCACGGCCGTGGCCGGCTCAAAGTATTCCTCGGTGCCGCCCCCGGCGTGGGCAAGACCTACGCCATGCTCCAGGCGGCCCACACCCAACTGCGCCAGGGCGTCAAAGTGGTGGCCGGGGTGGTCGAGACCCACGGTCGCGCCGAGACCGAGGCCTTGCTCAGTGGCTTGCCCCAGCAGCCGTTGCTGCGCTCGGAATACCGTGGGGTGATGCTCGAAGAGATGGACCTCGACGGCTTGCTCGCCAGCAAGCCCCGGCTGGTGCTGGTAGACGAACTGGCCCACAGCAACGCCCCCGGCAGCCGCCACGAAAAGCGCTGGCAGGACATCCAGGAACTGCTCTCCGCCGGCATCAACGTGTTTACGACGGTCAACGTCCAGCACCTGGAAAGCCTCAACGACCAGGTGCGCGGTATCACCGGCGTGCAAGTGCGCGAAACCCTGCCGGACTGGGTGTTGCAGGAAGCCGATGAGCTGCTGCTGATCGACCTGCCATCCCGCGAATTGCTGGAGCGCCTGCGCGACGGCAAGGTCTACGTGCCGGAGCAGGCGCGGGCCGCCATCGATGCATTCTTTACCCAGACCAACCTCATGGCCCTGCGCGAGTTGGCGATGCAGACCGCCGCCGCTCACGTGGATGACGATCTGGCCCAGGGCTACCGGCAACTGGGCCAGGCCGCGCCGACCGTGCGCGGCCGTCTGTTGGTGGGGGTGGATGGCGATGCCGAGGCCGAGCGCCTGGTGCGCCACGCCAGCCGTGTGGCCCAGCGCCGGCATTTGCCCTGGAGCCTGGTGCATGTGGACAACGGACGGATGCGCGACGAGCAGTCGCGGCTGCGCCTGCAAAACGCCCAGCAGTTGGCTGAGCGCCTGGGTGGCGAAGTGGTGTTGCTGCGTGCCGGCGAAGTGGCCAAGACCCTGATCCAGCACGCGGCCGAACGCCGTGCCAGCCTGGTGCTGGTGGGGCAGTCGCGCCCGCGCTGGCGGCGCCGACTGTTCGGCGGCGGTTTGGCGGCGCGCTTGCTGCGCAATGCCCGGGGCTTGGAAATCAACGTCCTCGACAGCGATGAAACGCCGGTGCCGCCACGCTTGCCCGAGGTGCGGGGCCTGGTGTGGTTCGACTACGCCCTGGCGCTGCTGGCAACCGTGCTGGCCAGTGCATTGGCGTGGGGGGTGTCGAGTATCCTGCCGCTGCCCAACATCTCCCTGGTGTTCCTCGCGGCTGTGCTGCTGGTGGCGGTTCGCAGCAGTCTGGGCCCGGCATTGGCCTGTGCGGCGCTGTCGTTCATGACCTATGACTTTTTGTTTATCCCGCCGAATTTTTCCTTCGCCATCCAGCGTGAAGAAGATGTGCTGACGCTGTTGTTTTTCCTGCTGATGGCGGCGCTGACCGGCAACCTGGCTGCGCGTCAGCGTCGGCAACTGCAAGCCCTGCGCGACACTCAGGAAGAAACCAGCGAGCTCCTCGACCTGTCGCGCAAACTCACCGCCGCCACCGACCGCCAAGCGGTGATCAGCGCAGCGGCCCATCATCTGCAGGGCTGGAGCGATTTGCAGTTGTGCCTGGTCAATCGCGACGGGCCCAGTGAGTGGAAAGTCGAGACCGGTGGGCCGATCACCTTCACCGAAGCCGAACGTGCCGCCGCCGACTGGGCCTGGCAGCACGATCAACCGGCGGGCATGGGCACTGGCACCTTGCCGTTTGGGCGTTGGTGGTGGTGGCCGTTGTCCGCTGAAAATGGTCCATTGGGTTTGCTCGGCGTCAGCCCCAAGGCCGGCCTGGAACTCAGTGGCCAACGTCGGCGCCTGCTCACGGCCTTGAGCCAGCCATTGGCCCAGGCGCTGGCCCGTGCCCAACTGGCGCAGAATCTGGAGGCCGCCCGTTTGCATGGCGAGACCGAGCAACTGCGCAGCGCCTTGCTGGCTTCGGTGTCCCATGATCTGCGCACGCCGCTGACCTCCATGCGCGGCAGCATCGACAGCCTGCTGGCCCTGGGCGAAGCCATTCCCCTGGAAGATCGCCGTGAGCTGCTCGAAGGCACTCGCGACGAAGCCGAGCGCCTGGACCGCTATATTCAGAACCTGCTGGACATGACCCGTCTGGGCCATGGCGCCTTGAAGCTGGCGCGCGACTGGGTGTCGCCCGGCGATATCGTCGGCAGTTCCCTCGCCCGTTTGCGCGCGGTGCTGGCGCCGTTGCAGGTGAGTACCGACGTGCCGCCCGAGTTGCCGCTGCTGTATGTGCATGCCGCCTTGATCGAGCAAGCCCTGGTCAATGTGCTGGAAAACGCCGCGCGTTTTTCACCGCCCCATGGTCGCTTGCAACTGCGTGCCGGTGTGGCGGACCAGGCGTTGTTTTTCTCGGTCAGTGATGAAGGCCCGGGGATTCCTGAAGAGGAGCGGGCGAAGATTTTCGATATGTTCTACACCGCCGCCCGCGGCGACCGTGGCGGGCAGGGCACCGGGCTCGGCCTGGCAATCTGCCAGGGCATGGTCGGCGCCCACGGCGGGCATATCAGCGTGGCCGAGGGCATCGACGGGCGGGGCACTTGCATCACGTTGTTCCTGCCATTGCAGACCCAGCCGAGCCTGGAAAGTGAAGCGTGATATCAGGTGCGCTACTCTAATTTTTTTTCAGCGATTGTGACGGAACACCATGAGCCAGACTGCGACGATTTTGGTCATTGATGACGAGCCGCAGATCCGCAAGTTCTTGCGCATCAGCCTGGCGTCCCAGGGCTATAAGGTAATTGAGGCTGGAACCGGCGCCGAAGGGTTGGCCCAGGCCGCATTGAACAAGCCGGACCTGCTGGTGCTGGACCTGGGCCTGCCGGATATGGACGGCCAGCAGGTGCTGCGTGAGTTGCGCGAATGGTCGACGGCCCCGGTGCTGGTGTTGTCTGTACGGGCCAGCGAAGGGCAGAAGGTCCAGGCGCTGGACGGTGGCGCCAATGACTATGTGACCAAGCCGTTTGGCATCCAGGAGTTCCTGGCCCGGGTCCGTGCGCTGCTACGCCAGGCGCCTGTCGGAGAAGCCCAGCAGGCGGCGCTGCGGTTTGGCCCGCTGACGGTCGACCTGGCCTATCGGCGGGTGTTGCTGGACGGTGTCGACGTGGCCCTGACCCGCAAGGAATACGCGGTGCTGGCGCAACTGGCGCGTTATCCAGGCCGGGTGATTACCCAGCAGCAGTTGCTCAAGGACATCTGGGGCCCGACCCATACCGAAGACAGCCACTACCTGCGCATTGTGGTGGGGCACTTGCGCCAGAAGCTGGCGGACGACCCGACCCAGCCACGCTTTATCGTGACCGAGGCGGGGGTGGGGTATCGGTTGTTGGGGGCTGAGGGCTGAGGGATTGTGGTGGCTGGACCGGCCTCAT
Source organism: Pseudomonas sp. MF5691 (assembly GCF_016405645.1). NCBI lineage: Bacteria > Pseudomonadati > Pseudomonadota > Gammaproteobacteria > Pseudomonadales > Pseudomonadaceae > Pseudomonas > Pseudomonas sp. MF5691. Next base: position 111,323 of record NZ_JAEKDC010000004.1, on the reverse strand, counting down.
CGCGGGCAAGCCCGCTCCCACTTTTTGAATGCATTCACAAATCTGAATGTGGGAGCGGGCTTGCCCGCGATAGGGCCCCAAGCCCCAGCGAAGCTCTCAACTCTGCTCACTCTCATACCGATCCAACGTATCACTGGCAATCTCACGCCCCAGGGCGATCAGTTCTGGCGCCTTGTAGAACTCGAAGAACCGGCACACGCGTTTGGGCACGTTGATCAGCACATCCGGCGGGTAGCCCGCGATCTTGTACTGGGCCAACGATGTCTGCATCACCTCGAAACTCTGGTTGATCAGATCCAGCAGCGATGCCGGCCCCACGTTGTCGATGATGAACGAACCGGTAGCGGATTTCGGTGCACCAGCGGACTCTGGGGCGGCGGCCGGTTGCTGGGCTTCGGGCTCGGCGCCCTCGAGCCAGGGGTTGATATCAGCGGCTTGCGCCTGCAGCGCTTCCTGTTCCAGCAACAGCAGTTGCTCGGCCTGTTTGCGCCGAAACGGCAGGTGCGAACCCAACGAGCGCACCAGGTTGTCGAAGCGGCTCTTGAACGCCGGCGGGCGCTGGATTACCGGCAGGGTGTAGTGCTTCTGGTTGGTGGCGTTGAGGTTGACCGCAATGATCAGGTCGCAATGGCTCGACACCACCGGCACGATTGGCAGCGGGTTGAGCAGGCCGCCGTCCACCAGCATGCGGTTGCCTTGCATCACCGGGGTAAACAGGCTGGGAATCGCCGCCGAGGCGCGCATGGCCTGGTGCAGGCAGCCTTCCTGAAACCAGATTTCCTGTTGGTTGGTCAGGTCAGTGGCGACGGCGGTGTAGGGAATGCGCAGGTCTTCGATATTGATCTCGCCGACGATCTTGCGGATCTGCCCGAAGACTTTTTCGCCGCGTATCGCGCCCAGGCGAAAACTCACATCCACCAGGCGCAGCACGTCCAGATAGTCCAGGCTTTCGATCCAGTTGCGGTAGTCCTTAAGCTTGCCTGCGGCATAGATCCCGCCGACCACCGCGCCCATGGAGCAGCCGGCGATACAGGCGATTTCATAGCCGCGCTTTTCGATCTCTTCGATCACCCCGATGTGGGCATAACCCCGCGCTCCACCGGAGCCCAGGACCAATGCAACGCGTTTTTTCATGATCGGATCCTTCGCAAAACAGCTGTCCACAATGCACCCAACCAGGGGGCTGCTTCAATCCTAGCTGACAAGAGTGATTATTTTCATAAGCCGAGCTAGTTGCTCGGGTATGCTTTGGCTATCGGCGCTAGGCATTTCAGGCTGTGTGATAAGGCACTTTTCGATGTAGGCAACGTCTACATCCCACGACTGTTTTCTTTTCTTGAGGTGTCATTGATGAAAGCCTGGATGTGTTTGCCTGTGATTGTGTTGGCCCTGGCCGGTTGTGCCGGCAAAACGGCCTATCGCGATAGCTGCGGCAGCCAATTGGACGCGGCGTGGCACGAACTGGATTTGGCCAAGGCTGAAGGTTTCGCCGGCACGGTCAGCTATTCCAAGGCCCTGTCGTTGCTGACTGGCGCCAAGACCCAGCAACAATTCGAAGCGTTCGAAGGGTGCGCCAGCAAAGCGGAAAAAGCCCGTTTCTATATCCGTGAGTCGCGCGCCGGGCGTTGATCCGAGTCAGCGCAACATGCCGGGGTAGTGGTTAAGGTAGTTCCAGACGCCTGTTTTGCGCAGGTACATGGACGTTGTTTATCAGGGGAAGCAGCATGTCGGCGTTGGTGGATCAGTTGGTCACCCAGGTCATTGGCCTGGAAGTCGGATTGTTGAGTTGCCAGGCGCGCCTGGCGGCGGTTACCGATGACGAAGCGCTGCATGACCTGCGCACCACGGTGCGGCGCCTGCGCAGCCTGCTGCGCCCCTTGCGCGGGCTGCCCGGCGTCGAGCAACTGGAAGCGGCCGCCAGCGCAGTCGGCCAATTGACCACGCCGTTGCGCGACCGTGAGGTGCTGGCGGCGTACTTGCAGCAGCACGGTTATCACGACGCTGCGGCGCGGCGTCTGCGCCAGCAGCCACAAACCTATCGGCAGGTGGCGCAAAGCCCGGAAGTCGCACAACTGCTGCTGATCCTGGATGCCTTTCCCCGCTTTATCCGCGCGTCAGATCATCAAAAACTACTCAAGGGGCTGCGGGCGCGCATCGAAAAACGGCTGGCCAAGCAATGGCAGACCCTTGATGCGGCCCTGCACGATCCCGGTCACGACCGCCATCGCCTGCGCTTGTTGATCAAGCGCGTACGTTACGCGGCCGAGGCTTATCCGCAATTGGGGCAATTGCCGGCCAAGGCCATGTCCCGTCTCAAATCCGCCCAAGGCGCACTGGGGGATTGGCATGACTGCTGGCAATGGCTGGCGCAGGCCGAACACCAGGCGGATCTGCAACCTTGTGTTGCAGTCTGGCATCGCACCATGGCCCAGGCCGAAGGCAAGGCGGATCGGGTACTGGATAAGCTGGCGGCGGAGTGTTTCTGAGGCGGCGGCTTATCTGTCTGGGTATTTGGCCGGAATAAGCGCTGTACCTGGCTGGCACGCTGGTTAAGATCGCACAATCGATTTTCTTGATGTGAGGTCGCCATGCGCTTTAGTGATTTGCTCGACGCCGCCCGTAATAACCCGCTGGACGTGTCTATCCCGGCGCAATGGGCCCAGGGCCGCGCCACGTTTGGCGGCCTGGTCGCCGCCTTGCAATACGAAGCCTTGCGCGCCCAGGTGCCGGCAGACCGGCCGTTGCGTTCGTTGGCCGTGACCTTTGTCGGGCCGGTGGCGCCAGACGTCTCTGCCAGCTATCAAGTGGAAGTGCTGCGCGAAGGCAAGGCGGTCAGCCAGTTGCTGGGGCGGGTGGTGCAGGGTGGGGAAGTAATGACCCTGGCACAGGCCAGTTTCGGCGCATCACGGCCTTCGGAGATCGACGTGCCAGCATTGCCCGCGCCAACCTTCAAGCATTGGGACGAATGCCAGGAACTGCCCTATATCAAAGGCGTGACGCCTGAGTTCATGCGCTACCTGGCAATGCGCTGGAGCGTCGGCGGTTTGCCGTTCACGGGCAACAAATCCCGGGAGATGGGCGGCTGGGTGCGTTTGCGCGGGGATGTGAAGGAGGAGCCTTTGACCGAAGCGCATATCCTCGCGCTGGTGGATGCCTGGCCGCCGGCCCTGCTACCGCACCTGAAGCGGCCTGCAGCGGGCAGCACCCTGACCTGGACCATCGAATTCATCCAGCCTCTGGCGCAATTGACGACCCTGGATTGGTGCCAGTACCACGTCGAGATCGAGCATGCCCGCGACGGCTATGGTCATGCCGCTGCGATGTTGTGGGGGCCTGACGGCCAGTTGATCGCCATCAGCCGCCAGACCGTGGTGGTCTTCGCCTGAGCCCGCGTCAGTGGCGGTGGCGCTGACGCCAGGCTTGCCACCAGCCACCATTGAGGACAAAGCGCGCAAAGGTCACGAACTGCTCGACCACCAGGCGCTGTACTGCATCCTTACGATCACTGAACGGCTCGCTGGCCTGGGCTTCCAGGCTATGCCCATGACGTTGCAGGGCCAGGCCGGCCAACACGCCGACCACGCCGATGGCAAAGCTGGCCAAGCTCAGGCTGAACACCCCGGACACAATCAGCAGAAACCCGACGATGAACAGCGGTACTGCAATCAGGTGCAACACCAGGTTGGTCGGGTGCTGATGGTTCTGCGGGTAGGCGCGCCATTGCCAGGCCGGGAGATTGGGGTGACGTTTGCCCATGATGATAAATCCTCTGTCCATTGATACTCGATGAACAGAGTTTAGGTGGGGCGGGCAGGGGCGGCGAATTGGGGTTGGCTATGGGGGTTATAGCCAATTGACGGGTTCAGCCAACGGCAAGCGTTGGCTGAACGGCAGGCAAACCTCACAACTTCAGTTGACCGATCGCCTTGCTCAACTCGCCAGCCAGGGTCGCCAGTTCGTTGCTGGTGGTCGCAGAGTCCACGGTCTGTTGCACGGTGTTTTCTGTGACATCACGGATGCTCACCACCGCGCGGTTCATCTCTTCGGCCACATGGCTTTGCTGTTCGGCGGCGACCGCAATCTGCGTGTTGCTCTCGCGCATCTGCGCCACGGCACTGGTGATTTCCGCGAGTGAGGCGCCGGCTTCCTGGGCCTGCTGCACGCAGTCATCGGCCTTGAACGAGCTTTCCTGCATAAAATCCACCGCATCCCGGGTGCCGGCCTGCAGGGCCGAGACCATGCGCGTGATCTCATCGGTGGAGCTTTGCACGCGCTTGGCCAGGTTGCGCACTTCATCGGCCACCACGGCAAAGCCGCGGCCCATCTCCCCGGCGCGGGCGGCTTCGATGGCGGCGTTGAGGGCCAGCAGGTTGGTCTGTTCGGCGATGCTATGGATCACCCCGACCACGCCGTTGATCTTCTGACTGTCCTCGGCCAGCTTCTGGATCATCTCGGCGGTTTGCTGCACGCCGGTGGACAACCCTGCAATCGAACGCTGGACCCGGGTCACCACTTCCTGGCCGCTGCCGGCCAGGGTGTCGGCGGTCTGTGACAAGTCCCGTGTGGCGCCGGCGTGCTGGGCAATGTGATACACGGTGGCGGTCATTTCATTGATCGCGGTGGCTGCCTGGTCCGTCTCGCTTTGCTGGCCGAGCATGCCGTGCTGGACTTCATTCATGCTGCTGGCCAGGCGCGCGGCGCCGTCGTCCAGCAGTTTGGCGGTGCGCGCCACAGTACTGACCACCCGCTGGTAGCCGGCCTGCATGGCGTTGAACGCGCTGGCCATCTGCCCGACTTCGTCCTTGCAGGCCAGGGGAACGCGGGCCGAGAGGTCGCCGGTTTTTTCTACGTGCAGCATCACGTCTTTCAAGGTGTTGAGTTGGGCGAGCAAAAAGCGGATCAGCAGTTGCGAGGCACAGAGCATCGCCAGCATCAGGATCAGCACCGCCACCGCGTAGTTGGTGAAGCGTTCGGTAAACACCTGGCTCAGGCTCGGTGCATACGCCAGTACGGCGATTTGCTGGCCGTCGGCGCGGGAGATGACCTCGGCGCCCAGCAACGGGTTTTCGCCGAACAGCGGCATAGAGTTGAACTCGACCCAGCCATTGGCCTCGCTGAGGGCGGACAGGTCCTGCTCTGCCAGTTCGGGAGCCAGGCCCCGCTGGAACACCAGCCAGTGCTCGTCCTTGGGCAGCGGCTGCCCCGCCGGCCATGCGCCGAGCAAGCGCCCCTGGGCTTGTGCCGAGGCTTGGGAGGCATGGCTGCGGGCCTGTTGCTCAAGGTGCACGGCATACAGCACCAGCAGCAGCGTGGTGATGAAAGCGACCGCATTCACGGCCCAGAATTTGTACTTCAGCGAGATATTGCTAAGCCAGGCACCCATGGAAGGTTTTCTCTGATAGCGGAAACAGTTTTGGCAAGGTGCCATTATTGTGCCGCTATTCGGAAAAAGGGTGTTGATGTGGGTCAATGCGCCGCGTCAATCCAACGCAGGCAGGCCGAAAAACGCACGGGAGCAGGCGGTGCTGTGTTGGGCCAGGTCTTCCAGGCTTTCTTCGCGGTGCAGGGCCACTTCGCGCAACACCTCCGGCAAGTAGGCTGGCTCATTGCGCCCGTTCTTCGGTTTGGGCCGCAGGGTGCGCGGTAGCAGGTAGGGCGCGTCGCTTTCCAGCATCAGGCGGCCCCGGGGGATTTCCCTGACAAGCGGGTGCAGGTGTGTGCCACGGCGTTCGTCACATATCCAGCCGGTGATACCGATATGCAGGTCCAGGTCGAGGTAGCTGAACAGTGCGCGTTGTTCGCCGGTGAAGCAGTGCACCACGGCGGCGGGCAGTTGATCGCGGTAGTCGCGCAGGATCTCCAGCAGGCGCTGGTTGGCGTCCCGTTCATGGAGAAACACCGGCAAGCGCAATTCGACGGCCAATGCCAGGTGGGCTTCGAGGACTTTTTCCTGCTGGGGGCGGGGTGAGAAGTCACGGTTGAAGTCCAGCCCGCATTCACCCACGGCACGCACCCGGTCCTGGCTGAGCAGGTCACGCAGTTGCCGCTCGCTGTCGGCGTTCCAGTCGCTGGCGCTATGGGGGTGAATGCCCGCGGTGCTGAACAAGCGTCGGGCGCTTGGATCCCAGCGCTGGCACAGTTCCAGGGCTTGTTCGCTGCCGTGCACGCTGGTGCCGGTGACCACCAGCTGGCCCACGCCGGCGGCATAGGCGCGGTCGAGCACGGCCTGGTGTTTGTCGTCGAAACTGGGGTTGGTCAGGTTGACGCCAATATCAATGAGTTGCATGGTGCTATCTCCGCCTGCGGCCGGAAAGTCTATCAGAGCTGTGGATTTATAAGAAAAGCCAAGAACTACAACGAGTTATCGCTGTCTTTGAACGTCGCAAGTCACACCGTGGTTGGCCGAAGGCCTGCTGCTGTGACACCCTTGCGCCCAAAGTCTGCGCCTCTGGCGCTCTGTTTCTGTCCCCCAATGTGGCGTTTTTCGCGGTGCATGGGGCCTTGTTCTTTCCGGAGAGCGGATGATCCGACCCTCGGCATTGCTCATGGTATGCCTGACGCTACTGCTGCCCAACGCGGCGGTTGCGCGTCTGGACGGGCCGCTGGAAGTGACCAAGCCGGGCAAGGTCCGCGACCTGGCCGAAATCCGCAGCAGTCGCACGTTGCGCGTGCTGGTCAACCAGAGTCGCAACAGCTCCGGTGAAGTCCAGGGCCAGTCAATTGGTGTCGAGTATCATCGCCTGCGGGCCTTCGAACACTACCTCAATGGCCGCGCCCGCGATGGCCAGGAAATCAACCTCAAGATCATTCCCAAGGCCAAGGATCAGTTGCTGGGCGCGCTGGCCCGTGGCGAAGGTGACCTGGTGGCGCCCGGTGAGCTGCTGGATGCGACGGCTGCCCACAAGATCAGCAGCAGTGACCCGATTGCCAGTGACGTGCCGCTGTGGCTGGTGGGTCTCAAGGGCCAGCGGCGGTTTACTCGGTTGGAGCAGCTGTCCGGGCGCACCCTGGCCCTGACCACGGGCAGCGCAGCAGGGGAGGCGGTCAACCAGATCAACCAGAAGCTGGCGCTGCGCAAGCTGCCGCCGGTCAAGGTGGAATGGGTGGACCCCAGCCTGGCGGTGGAAGATGTGCTGGAGATGGTCCAGGCCGGGATCTTCCACCTGACCATTGTCGAGCGACCGATTGCCGAGCGCTGGTCGAAGATCCTGCCCAAGTTGCGTTTCGACAAGCAAGTGGCGATCAGTGAGCCGGGTGAGGAGTACTGGTTCGTGCGCCAGGATGCGTCGATGCTGCGGGCGAGCATCGACCGCTTCCTGAAAACCTACAAGACCCCGTCAGACCAGGATGTAGCGTTCCAGCGTATCTATCGGCGCCTCTACCAAGTGCGTTACCCCTTGGCGCGGGCCGATCGCCAGCGCCTCGAAAAGCTGCGCCCGGTCTTGCAAAAACATGCCCGGGAACAGGGCATGGACTGGCTGAACCTGGCGGCCCTGGCCTTCAAGGAATCGTCCCTCAATCCCGCCGCGAAAAGTGGCAGCGGGCCCACCGGCCTGATGCAGATCACCCCGTCGGCCGCCCAGCGTGTGGGGGTCAACAATATCCAGACTCTGGACAGCAATGTGCAGGCAGGGGCGCGCTACCTGGCGCTGATTCGCCGCAAGTTCTTCGCCAGCCCCAAGCTCAATGAGCGCGAACGTATGGCGTTCGTCCTGGCCGCCTACAACATGGGCCCGGAACGGGTGCAGGGCATGCGCGCCGAGGCCAGGCGTCGGGGGTTGAACCCCAATCAGTGGTTCTTCCAGGTGGAGCGCATCGCCATGGAGCAGGTTGGAATGGGTGGCGTCAGCTATGTTAATAGCGTGAACAAGTACTACTTGGCATTTGATCGGGAACGGGACTCTCTGGAGCCGGTGGCGTCCAAGATCGTCTCACGCAAATAATCTAATTAATCGATATTGATTAACGCTATTTTCGGCTTTTATCATTCTATAAACTGATTAATATAGCGGCCAACCAACCCCATCATCGAAAAGGATTATCTACATGAGCCCAATGATCAGAAACGTTCTGTCCACCCGTGCAGGCTTCGGCTTGACTGTCCTGCGGATTTTCGTCGGCATCATCTTTGCCGCCCACGGTTCGCAAAAACTCTTTGGCTGGTTCGGCGGTGGTGGCCTGGCGGGCACGGCGCAGTGGATGGAGAGCATCGGCCTGGCCCCAGGTACGCTGATGGCGCTGTTGTCGGGCGGCACTGAGTTCTTTGCCGGCCTGGCGCTGATCATTGGCCTGCTGGCACGCCCAGCGGCGCTGGGTCTGACGATTGTCTCGCTGGTGGCGATATTCTCGGTGCATATCAGCAACGGTTTGTTCATGGCCAACAACGGCTATGAGTTCGCCCTGGCGCTGCTGGGCGGCACGGTGGCGGTCCTGTTCGAAGGTGCTGGCAAACTGTCTGTCGATCGCGCCATCGCCAATTGATCTTGCAGCACACGTGTTAAAGGCCCGCCCGTGCGGGCCTTTTTCGTTGTAGGGGATTCTTGACACCGCCCCACCGGCTTCTCTAGGATGCTGCATGCGCCGATTTAAACAGCTAATTGCGGGGCGCCACAGGGACTCACTGCAGCCCCGACAGAAGCCTGCTCCAGGTTTCGAAATACCGCTAAAGCGCTGGTTCGGTGTTGCCTCTCACCTGCCCGCAGACTTTTGAGGCAGAGACACGACACGATGAATGCACTACGACCTCTTGTACGCCTGGCCCCGATCACTGCGGGCCTCACTCAGCGCAACCCTAAAATCCTGCTTGGCGGCAAGCACCAACCGACGTTATTGCGTTATCTGGATGGCTGGCCCCGCCGTACTGGCCGCCCTTCGGCTTTCTTGATCCAGTTTGTCGAAGACGGCGAGTCCCTGGCGCGCTTTGCCACGAACAGCTTTGACCTGGCGGTGATCCAGGCGCCCAACGCCGACGATGCCGGTGAGTTCATCCGACACCTGACCCGCGTAGCGCGCCAGGGTTTGATTACCCGCCGCTGACCGCGACGCTCAATAGAACGCCGCGGCGGGTGGATGTTGGCGGCGTCGGTGCGAGATGAGAATCCCCAGCCCCAGCAGGCTCACCATCAACGGAACAGTGACGATAGTGAGCAGGGCTACCGTGCGCTCCAACTGCCGAACGTCCTTGTAGGCTTCCTTCTTCAGGGTGTGAAGTTCCAGGCGCAAGCGCAGGCGTTCTTTGTTCAGCGCCTGCAACAGCGCATTGGAGGAAAGGGCCTGGCTTCCCAGCCTCGATAAAGGCGCGTTGAGCGTCTGCCACTCCTTTTCTGCCTGGTCCAGACGTTGCTCCAGAAGGTTGGCTTTTTTCCGGTAGGACTGCGCGGCCTCGTTGCGCATTCTGTCCAGCAACCCTGGCTGTGGCCCGTCGCTTGCGCGGGGGCTGATAGCGCTTAGTGTGTCAGGTGCCGCCAGGTTATCCAGGGTGTTGAAGACAAACCTGGCGTTGCCCGGACGCTGCGCTTGGTGTCCATTGGCAGTGCGTGCGGCCAGCCAGACGCGGTCACTGAGCAAGTCAGTGTCGGCAACTAGCACTACATGGATATTGGCGGCTTTTTGCAACGTCGCTTTCTGGCCGTTGATGCCGTCAGGAAAGGCGGAGTAGGCGGGTCCCTGTATCCGTGCGGCGATCACACTCGATCGGCCGCGCATGGCGGCTTCGCTGAGCATGGCGTCGAACCCATCCTGTTGGGCGAAGCGTGCGCCATCGAACGTATAGGCTCGCTCCGAGCTCCAGAGCAGGGGAGTGAAGGTGGTGCGGCTTTTTTTCAGGGGCATGAGCGTACCGGAATTCAACAGTGTCACCCTGTCAACGCCCCAACTGCTGATATCGCTCTGCGCCATTGATTCTCGGGTCAGGGTGAGCGCCCCCGGATGGCGTACGGGTGCTTGGCCGTTCGCCACCACTACCGGCGTTGCGTAGAGGCTGTCTGCCAAAACCTGGTTTGCTGGCACCTGCACGCCCCATGCGGCGAGCAGGTTTTGCTGGCCTGGGTTCTCGGTGGTTGAGCCCGGTTCATCCAGGGGGTCGATAAACATCAGCAGCTTGCCCCCAGCCAGGACAAATTGATCAATGGCAAAAAGCGCTTGTTCCGGTAGTCGAGCGGGCTGCACCACCATCAAGGTCTTGATGTGCCCGGGGATACGCGAAATGTCGTTGCCCAGGCTCACCAGATTGAACTGAGCGCGGATTTCCTTGAGCAACTGCCAAGGCGGTGTGATTTGCTGATTGCGTTCATCCCGGCTGCCGTCCACGGTTAAGCCGCTGATCAGGCCGATTACTGGCTGTTCCTGGCGTGCGACGTTGTGGACCAAGTGGCTGATCTCATACTCCAGGAAGTTCGCCTGGGCCGGGTCGAAGCGTTCGATTTTCTGAGGTTCATGGTTGGCGCGGGTGCCGATGAGCCCGAACAGCCCCTGCGTTCTATCCAGGCCCAATGACTCGGCCTGGTACTCCTCCTCTGAAAAGGGCTCAGGGTCTATCAGGTGCAGCGTGATGTTGCCGTTTGATGCGCCTTCATAGGCTTTGAGCAGCAGCGCGATGTACGCGCCATGGCTTTTCAATGCTTCACTCTTGCGGGCGTGACTGGCGTTGAAAAAATACACCTCCATGGGGGTTTCAAGCCCCGCGAGCAGGGCCTGCGTCGAAGGCGACAGGGTATGGATTTTTTTCTCTGAGAAGTCCAGGCGGTAATTGGGCAGCTTCAGTGCCCAAACCAGGTTAAAGGCAAGAAAAAGCAGGACGATGACGATCAACGTCACGCCGAAGTTCATGAGGTTCCTCATGGGGGGTTCCTTTCTCAGCTTTTCCTGAAATTTAAAGTAAGGGTGGTTGCGGTGAGGAACGCAATGATCATACTTATGAAGTACAACGTGTCATGCAGCGTCAGAAGGCCGCTATCTATCGAGCTGAAACGCATCTGTGGATTGAGTGAAATCAAACTATCGATCAGCCAGATGGGCGCCTGATGGTCCAACATATCCAGAACTAGTGATAACGTGCTTACTGCAAATAGTAGCGCGAGTGTGATCACAAAAATAATCAGACGGTTATAGGCCAGTACACAGATGAGGCAGGCGAATGAAAGATAAGCACCTGCCAGTAGCCAACTCCCGATGGACTGAGCCAAGATGGTCGAATTGTCCGCGATGCCCAGATAATTTATGGTAATGACCAATGGGAAGTTCAATAAAATCGTGAGCGCACAGAGTGTCCAGGCGGCCAGGAATTTTCCCAGTGTCAGCTCCAGGGCGGAGACTGGCAGGGTGCTTGTAAAGCAAAATGCATCGTCTTTGTGCTCGTTCGCCCAAAGCAGTGTTGAAATAATAGGAATGAAAAAAAGGTAAAGCCAAGGATGGAACTGAAAAAAAGCGTGTAAGTTTTCCGGAGTTTTTTCCAGGAAGTTTCCTACAAACAAGCCGAGCACAGTGTTGGCAATCAAGAAAGTCGCGATGCTTAAGTAAGTGGTCGGGCTCGACAAGTAACTGCTTAGTTGCCGCTTGAATATCACGGGTAGACGTTTCAATTGAGTGCCTCCTGGCTCATGTGGTGGATGACATCGCTCAGGCGCCCCGGCTCAAGGCTCAAGGTATTGATCTTCCAGCGACGGTTGGCGACCAGGGCATTGACGTGTGGATAGATGATTTGCCCCGGCATCGCGAGCACGGTCACGCTGCCGGCGGTATGCCGGTCTTCCTCTATGCCGGCCACTCCCGGGAGCACGGCCAGCGCCAGCAGGTCGAGGGGGGCATCGGCGGCCAGGGTGATTGCCTGGTAATAGTGCGAACTGCGCTGTAGCTCGCTGACAGGGGCATCGGCCAGCAATCTGCCCTCGGCCATAACCAGCGCCCGTTGACAAATACACGAGAACTCTTCGGGATTGCGCGAGGCGACAATTACCGTCATGTCTTCCGCCAGGGACTGGATGAGCGTCCCGACCTTTTGCTTTTGCAAGGGGTCCAGGCCTGCTGTGGGCTCATCGAGTAACAGCAGCCTGGGGTCATGCAGGATGGCTTGGGCCAACGCCACTTTGCGTTGGTGCCCCGCAGGAAGGGTGGCGATAGGTGAGTCAAGTACTCGCCAGAGCTCTAGGCGGGTGATTGCCCGATCCACCATCTTGCGCTTTTGCAGGCCACGCAGCCCGCGAACTTCGGCGATGAAACCGAGGAAGTTCTTGACTGTCATGTTGCCGTGGCCGAGTGCCGCTTCAGGTTGATAACCTATTATTTTTTTCGCTCTTATGGGGTGGGTTGAGATATTTGTGTCATGTATTTTTATGGTGCCGGAAGTTGCCTTGATTGCGCCTGAGAGCAATTTGAGTAATGTGCTTTTGCCTGCGCCCTCATGTCCAAACAATCCCAGGCATTCCCGGGAGGGAACGCTGAACGTCAAGTTGTCGATGGCAATCGTCTGTCCTGTTTTTTTTGTTAGATTTGTTATTTCGATCATTGGGCTTTTCTACTTGGTTGTTTGCCGGGGCATGCTGAGTAGACGGGGCTCTATAAGCCAGTGTCTTCGGTTTGAGAATTGCCGAACGTTGTGGGAAAAAGTACTGATCAAGTGTTTAAGGCGCTGCTTTGTTAAAAAATGGTACGTTCAATAGGGGCGTTTGGAAACGCTGAGTCGCTGGAATAAGGTAAGTCCTACATGTGCCTCAATCACTCGCTGAAACAATTGTGTTGTTCTTGGTGATATGTTGATTTTGATTTCATAGATGGCGTGTATATGAAGTACTACCGTAAAGGAGTCCGATACTCATGATGCTTCTGCGTACTCTTGTTCTTGAACATTCTGGTCATGATTCCCCGGTTAACGGTGCATTGCTCTGTTGCTTTGCGGTACCGCAAATCGCTGCGAACTTTCTCGTCTATAGCCTGGACGAAGAGGTCGAGCCTGGGAGTTCGCGGGTCTATATCGCCGCACTGCGCAGAAAGGCCGAGCGGTATTTTCTAGGAGGGATCGAGTCCAAGGAGAACCTGCAACTGGCGATGAGCGTGCTCAAGCAGATCATCACCCTGGCCACCGCATCCGGGGTCAAGGATGGCAATTGCTCGTCGTCGCAGGTGGCGTATCACTTCATTGACTTGAAGGGCAGCAAGCTACCGACGGCGAGGCCTGAAGATCACCACTCACTGATGATCAAGAAGGTATTGGTGATGAAGGTGATCACCCTGGGGACTTCAGTCATTGGCCTGCCTGCGATCGAGAGCGCCGAGTTGATTGTGCCGTCCATTCGTTTCTCGTCAAAAATGGTGTCGCCGCCCAATCCGGCAAATCGTAATGAGGCTGTGACGCAGGAGCCGGACGATGAACCGGCCGTAGTTCTGCCGGCGTTAATCCCTGAGGAGCCATTACCTACTCCGACGAAGGCGCCGCAGCCCGAGGAGCCGGCTCCGCGAGTGCAGGAGCCTGTGGCACCTTCCGAAGTCGTCCCGCCATCCGTGGTGCCGGATCAGGCGACCCTGCATGAGGTGGATACCACACTGACCAATCTTGCCCGGGTGGCGCAAGAGTTGACGCAACAGAAGCGTGCGGCGTTTGAGCAGCAGGAGGAACTTGAGCAGCAGAGAAGCCAGTTGCTACGGGAAAAAAATGCATTGGCGCAGGCCAATCAACAGTTGGCGGCGCTGGAAACTGACTTGCAGCAAAGAACCCTGGCGTTGAAGGGGCGTGAAGAGCAGCAGGCGCAGGTGCAGCAGGCAGAACAACGCCGTCTGGAGGGCTGGGCACGTCAGATCGAAGATGAGTCGTTCAGGCTGCAGGCGCTGGACCGTGCAACCCAGCAACAGGCTGAGCAACTGGCGAGCAGCATGGGGCAGTTATCGGGCCTGAGGGGCGATCTGCAGGCGGTGTTGAATCGCCTGGACGCCACCTTGTTTCCCGAGCAAAAGGTCGAGGTGCAGCGCGGCGTGGATGCAGGCAGTTTGCCTAGTCCCGGTTGACCCTGGGAATCAGGCCTGGCTACTTTCTGGCGTTCATTTATTATCAAGGCCGACCAGTTGCCGTCAGGCAGCCAGTGCATCTCTGGTGGGTGTAGCGCTGGTTTGAACCAATGGAAGTTTGCGGGGGATGTGACGCTTTTGAGTACCAAGCTGATTACCAAAGAAGGTCATGAAGCGCTGAAGAAGGAGCTTGATTACCTGTGGCGAGAAAAGCGTCCTGATACCACGCGCAAAGTGACTTGGGCAGCTTCCCTGGGAGACCGCAGCGAGAACGCCGACTACCAGTACAACAAGAAGCTGCTGCGCGAAATCGATCGTCGGGTGCGTTACCTGCGCAAACGCCTGGAAGATATGCGCGTGGTGGAATACATGCCCGAGCAGGAGGGCAAGGTGTTCTTCGGGGCTTGGGTGGATATCGAAAACGAGCAGGGGGAGACCAAGCGTTTTCGAATCGTGGGCTATGACGAGATTTATGAGCGCATGGACTACATTTCCATCGACTCACCCATGGCCAGGGCATTGCTGCGCAAAGAGGTGGACGATGAAGCCATTGTGCAGACGCCAGGCGGTGAAGTGTGCTGGTGGATCACCGGCATCGAGTACATCAAGTAGCAGTCGGCTTGCTGGCGATGGCGCCTGTAGTAAGGCCGGCTCCCAGGGGGGAGCCGGCTTTTTTTGTTTCAACCTTCGCGCAATACCGCCAGCGGGCTGGCGTTCAACGCCCGACGCGTACCGAATACCCCGGCACCACCGATCAACACGGCACCAATCACCGGAAGCACCAGCAGCCACGGATGGGGGTGCCAGACCAGGTCGAAGGCATAGCGATACAGGACCAGCGTCACCAGTTCGGTACCCAGCGCCGCCAGCAGTCCGCTGACCGCACCCAGTAGCCCGAACTCGATGCGCCGGGCCTTGACCAGCAACTTGCGTTCCGCCCCCAGGGCGCGCAACAAGGCGCCTTGGCGGATACGTTCGTCCAGGGTGGCCTGAAGGCCGGAGAACAGCACCGCCATGCCAGCCGCCAGGACAAACAGCAGCACGTACTCCACGGCCAGCGTGACCTGGGCCAGGATGCTGCGCAATTGGGCGAGCAGCGCCTCGACCTGCAGGATGGTCACTGCCGGAAAGGCTCGGGACAGGTCGACGATCTGCTGGTCATGGCCGGCGGCCAGATAAAAGCTGGTCAGGTAGGTGGCCGGCAGGTCCTTGAGGGTGCCCGGTTGGAAGATCATGAAGAAGTTGGGTTGGAAGTTGTCCCAGTTGATCTCCCGCAGGCTGGTGACGCGGGCCTCACGGTTTTCCCCGCCAACGGTGAAGATCAGGTGGTCGTTGAGCTTGAGCTTGAGGCTGTCGGCGACCTTGGCCTCGACCGACACGCCTGGTATGGCATCGCCCGGCTGATCAGACCACCAGGTGCCTGATGTGAGGGTGTTGCCTGGGGGCAGGTTGGCGGCCCAGGTCAGGCTCAGGTCCCGTTGTATCGCACGATCGCCACTGGAGTCCTTGCTGACAATTTCCTGCACCGGCTCGCCGTTGATGCTGATCAGGCGTCCCGGCACCACGGGATACAAGGGCGCTGCCTGCGCCTGCAGTTCAAGCAGGCGGGCACCGAAGGCGTCCTTGTCGGCCGGGAGGATGTTGAGGGCGAAATAGTTGGGAGCATCCTTTGGCAACTGGTTCTGCCAGGTGTCCAGCAACTCGCCACGCAGCAAGGCGATCAAACCCATCGATAGCAGGATCAGGCCAAACGCCAGGGACTGGCCCGCCGCGGCCAATGGGTGGCGTAACAACTGGCCCAGCCCCAGGCGCCAGGGCAGGGCGGCGCGTGCCAGCAGGCGGCGCAGGCTTTGCAACAACAGCAGGAGCAGGCCCCCGAGGATCAACGCGGCGATAACCCCACCGCCCAGTAGGGCGAAGGTCAGCACCAGGTCCAGGCTCAGGCGCCACATGATCAGGCCCAGGGCAAACAACGCGGCGCCATACACCATCCAGGTACTGGAGGGGATCGGCAGCAAGTCGCGCCGCAATACCCGCAGCGGCGGCACTCGGCCCAGGGCCGCCAGAGGGGGCAGGGCAAAACCGGCCAGGGCCACAAGCCCGGTACCGATGCCGGCTACGGCGGGTAGCAGCCCACCCGGCGGCACGTCTGCCGGCAGCAGGTCGTGCAACAGGTAAAACAGCCCCAACTGTGCGAGCCAGCCCAGTGCCGCACCGGCAAGGCTGGCCAGCAAGCCCAGGACAGTCAGCTGCAGGCTGAACAACAGCATGGTTTCCCGGCGCGACAGGCCCAGGCAGCGCAACAGTGCGCTGGCGTCGAAGCGGCGGCTGGCAAAGCGGTTCGCCGACAGCGCCACGGCCACCCCGGACAGCAGCACGGCAACCAGGCTGGCCATGTTCAGGTAGCGCTCGGCCTTGCCCAAGGCACCACCGATCTGCTGGTTGCCGTCCCGTGCGTCCTGCAGGCGCTGGTTGGCGGCCAGCCCCGGCGTTATCTGGTCGCGATAGGTCTGCAGGGCGGTACTGGCTGGCGGCGCGCGCCACAGCTCGCGGTAGCTGACCCGGCTGCCCGGCTGCACTACGCCGGTGGCCTCAAGGTCAGCCAGGTTGATCATCACCCGAGGGGTGAGGCTATAGAAGTTGCCCGCCCGATCCGGCTCATAGGTGAGGACGCGCGCCAGGCGCAGGGTTTTCATGCCCACGTCGATGCTGTCGCCGACTTTCAGGTCCAGTGCTGTAAGCAGACGTGCCTCGACCCAGGCTTCACCGGCTTTCGGCCCGCCGCCCGAGGTTTCTTCGGCGAACGGTTCGGCCGCGCTTTTCAGTTGGCCGCGTAGCGGGTACTGCTCGTTGACTGCCTTGATGCTCGACAGCTGAATGCCGTTGTCGGTCGCGATGACGCTGGAAAACTCCACCACCCTGGCGTGCGTCAGGCCCAGTTGCGTGCCGTTGGTGACCTGCTCGGAACGGGCAGGGGAGCTGCCCTCCAGCACCAGGTCGGCGCCGAGGAACTCGGTGGCGCGCAGTAGCATCGCGCCGTTGAGCCGCGCCCCGAAATAACCGATGGCGGTGCTGGCGGCCACGGCCACCAGCAGGGCGAAGAACAACACGCGCAATTCACCGGCGCGGGCATCGCGCAATAACTGGCGTAGGGCAAGGCTGAACAGGCGCAACAGCGGCAAACGTGCCATCAAGGCTCCAGGGGCTCGACCATCAGGCCGGCTTCAAGGCGGATCAGGCGTCGGCAGCGATGGGCCAGGCGCTCGTCGTGGGTCACCAGCACCAGGGTGGTACCGTTTTCTTTATTGAGTTCAAACAGCAGGTCGCTGATGCGTTCGCCGGTGTGGCTGTCGAGGTTGCCGGTGGGTTCATCGGCAAACAGCACGTCCGGCTCGGCCGCGAACGCCCGGGCAATCGCCACGCGTTGCTGCTCGCCGCCGGAGAGCTGGCGGGGTGAATGGGTCAGGCGCTGGCCCAGGCCGACACGTTCGAGCAAGTGCCTGGCGCGCTCGCGGGCGTCTTTGCGCCCGTCCAGCTCCAGGGGCAGCATGACGTTTTCCAGGGCATTGAGGCTGTCGAGCAACTGGAACGACTGGAACACAAAGCCGACGTGTTCAGCGCGGATACGTGCCCGTTGATCCTCGTCCAGGACGCTCAGGGCCTGGCCGGCGAGGGTCACTTCACCGCTGCTGGGCAGGTCGAGCCCGGCCAGCAGGCCAAGGAGCGTGGATTTTCCGGAACCGGAGCTGCCGACGATAGCCAGGCTATCGCCCTTGTTCAGTTCCAGGCTCAGTTCGTGCAGGATGGTCAGTTCACCTTCCGCGCTGGGAACCACTTTGCTAAGGTTCTGCGCGGTGAGAATGCATGCGCCCATGGAGAATCCGATGCGAATATGGTTTTTGAGTGCTGGCCTGGCCCTGATGTGCATGGCCCAGAACGCAGCGGCGGGTACTGTCCTGATCGTTGGCGATAGTATCAGTGCCGGTTTCGGCCTGGATACCAGCAAAGGGTGGGTCGCACTGCTGGAGCAACGCCTCAAGAAGGAGGGTTTCGCCGATAAAGTGGTCAACGCCTCCATCAGCGGCGACACCAGTGCCGGAGGCTTGGCGCGGCTGCCGGCGGCGCTTGCAGAGCATAAGCCCGACGTGGTGGTTATCGAGTTGGGGGGGAACGACGGCTTGCGTGGGCAGCCGCCTGCGCAATTGCAACAAAATCTTGCGTCGATGATTGACCAGTCCAAGGCCGGTGGCGCCAAGGTGTTGCTGCTGGGGATGCAGTTGCCGCCCAATTATGGCCCGCGATATACCACTGCGTTTGCCCAAGTCTATGGTGCGCTGGCCAAGGAAAAAAACGTTCCGCTGGTGCCGTTTTTCCTTGAGGGCGTGGGCGGTCATCCGGAGATGATGCAGGCCGATCAACTGCACCCGGCAGTCGGTGCCCAGGCCAAGTTGCTGGAAAATGTCTGGCCGACGCTAAAACCGCTGTTATGACGCTTTTCTAGCAGCGGTCTTTCGGCTAAGGTGGCGCCCCCGATTTGGAGCCCCCGATGTCGTCGCGTCCTGCCTGGTCCTTGTTTGCCTACCAACTGATCGAGCCCGACGAGCAGCTGGATCTGTTCGCCTGCCAGGAAGTGAAGGTGCATCTGGTGACGCGCCAGTTGGAGCTGGGCGGTACCATCGATCGCACGCTCTGCGGCACATTGCTGCCGGCCCAGCCACGCTGGTCTTCGGTGGATCGTTCGATCTTCCAGGACCAGCGCCTCTGCCCCTTGTGCCGGGCGATTCTCGAATCGCAAAAGCGGGGTACGCCGCCTATCTGGCCTGAACTGCGCTTCGAGCTTTAAGGGCAGGTACACGCTACAATCGCCATTTTACCCCCGTCGATCTGCGAAGGATTTTCCGGATGTTGTCGCGCCTGCCTGTCGTCACCCGCTGCCTGTCTCTCGCTGCCTTGTGTGCAGCCGGTCCTGTTGCGGCCCTGCAACTGCCCCTGCCACCACCGGGTGAAGACATTGTCGGCCAGGTCCAGGTGATCAAGGCCAAGTACGAAGACACCTTTGCCGACCTGGGGGTGACTTATGACCTGGGCTATTCGGAGATGGTCGCGGCCAATCCCGGCGTCGATGCCTGGTTGCCGGGTGCCGGGGCCGAGATTGTGCTGCCGACCCGTTTCATTTTGCCGCCGGGTCCCCGGGAAGGCATCGTGATCAACCTGGCCGAGTACCGTCTTTACTACTACCCCAAGGGCCAGGACGTGGTGTACACCTTCCCGCTTGGAATCGGTCGTGAAGGCTGGGGCTCGCCGATTGCCCATACCAGCATCATCGCCAAGACTCCCAACCCGACCTGGACCCCGCCGGCGTCAATCAAGGCCGAGCACGCTGCCGACGGCGACCCGTTGCCCAACGTGGTGCCGGCAGGTCCCGACAACCCCCTGGGGCCGTTCAAGTTCACCCTGGGCACGCCGGGCTACCTGATTCATGGTTCCAACAAGAAGTTCGGCATTGGTACCCGTACCAGCCATGGCTGCTTCCGCATGTTCAACAACAACGTGCTGGAGATGGCCAAGATGGTCCCGGTGGGCACGCCTGTGCGAATCATCAATGATGCCTACAAGTTCGGCATCAGCGGCGGCAAGGTCTACCTCGAAGCCCATGCGCCATTGAACGACGATGGCACGCCGTCGGTGGTCGACAAGCACACGGCAGTCATCAATGCGATGCTCAAGCGCGAAGACCTGGCCAACAACCTGCGGGTCAACTGGGATGAAGTGCGTGATGTCGTCGCGGCCGAAGATGGCTTGCCGGCGCAGATCGGCGAGCCGGGAGCGGCGCCGATGGTCACCAGCATGCCGGTCGATTTGCAGCAGTAACACCTGCCGTCAATCGAAGCCCGCCATGGATTGCTCCTGGCGGGCTTTTTATTGCCTTGGATCCATAGCTGAATCCCAGGCAATAAAAAGCCGATCCAAAAATGGATCGGCTTGATAACAACCCCGAAGGATTATTACTTGCGGCTAGCTTTTTCAAGCATACGCAGAGCGCGCTCGTTAGCTTCGTCAGCAGTCTGTTGTGCTTTTTGAGCAGCAGCCAGAGCTTCATCAGCTTTACGGTAGGCTTCGTCTGCACGGGCCTGGGAGCGAGCTGCTGCGTCTTCAGTTGCAGTCAGACGAGCTTCGGTTTCTTTGGAGACGCTGCTGCAACCGGTAGCCAGAACTGCGGCCAGAGCCAGAGCAGAGAATTTCAGAACGTTGTTCATCGTGTTCCCCTTCAAGGACTTTCTATTTAATGGCTACTATCTCAGAGTGAGCTAATAGCCGGCGTACATACTACCCATTACTTGTAGTAAGTAAACTGACGTAGCGCAAGAAGCAAAAAAAATTCTTGTGCCGAATCTATTTTGGCTAATCTTTAGCGAGTTTGTATAAAAAATATCCAGTTTTTGCTGCGCAGGCAAACATTGGATCCAGGCTGAAAGCACCGCCTGGCAAGTGTTAAACGTTGTAAGCCGATGTCAATTTATATATCTGCGCAAATACTATTGTTCAGATTGCCCGGGCGCTGACGGGCATCTTTCGCGCATGTAGAGGTGACTTTAAAAGCGTCGGTTCGTCTCAAGCTTCAACTGCCGGCAATGTTCAGGCTATCGACCATCGGATGTTCGATCAGCCCTTTCTATGTCCGCCAGCCTGATGGATGACGAGCGTCCCTTGAGCAATGACAGGATTGGTGCCTACTATTCCTTGGTGCGGGGCGTGAGTGCTGTAGGGCTTTTTTCGTTGTCGAAACCGGCACGGGGTGGCGTAGATGTTCCTTCGCCGGAAAAACATCGGTAAGGTAGGGGTCAGAAACCAAGACCCGCGAGGAGTAGTGATGAGCGAGGCGTTGTCCATCCACCATGACCAGGCTGGTCATCAGTTCGAGACCAATGTGGACGGTCATCGTGCCTATCTGACCTACATGGACCTGGGGAAACAGACCCTGGATATCTACCGCACGTTTGTGCCCAATGCCCTGCGTGGGCGCGGCATTGCTGCTGCGCTGACCGAAGAGGCGCTGCAATACGCCGAGAGCATGGGTTATACGGTGATCCCGTCCTGTTCCTATGTGGAGCGCTACATGGAGCGCCACCAGCGCCATGCCGCGAAGCTGTGAAAGCAAATATGTGCACATAAAAAAACGCCGGGCTTAGCCCGGCGTTTTTGTGTGCGTCAGGTACGTTTGCGCTTGGGCAATACGTCCTTGAGCTTGGCGTGCATGCTGCGCAGGGTGGTCTCGGTGGCAGACCAGTCGATGCAGGCATCGGTGATCGACACGCCGTATTGCAGGTCGGCCAGATCTTTTGGAATCGCCTGGCAACCCCAGTTCAGGTGACTCTCGACCATCAGGCCGATAATCGACTGGTTGCCTTCCAGGATCTGGTTGGCCACGTTCTCCATCACCAGCGGTTGCAGTGCCGGATCTTTATTGGAATTGGCGTGACTGCAATCAACCATGATGTTTGGCTTGATCTTCGCCTTGGTCAGCGCCTGTTCGCACAAGGCCACGCTGACCGAATCGTAGTTGGGCTTGCCATTACCGCCACGCAGTACTACGTGGCCATAGGCGTTGCCCTTGGTGGTGACGATGGACACGCCACCTTCCTGGTTGATCCCCAGGAAACGATGCGGGCTGGAAACCGATTGCAAGGCGTTGATCGCCACGGTCAGGCCGCCATCGGTACCGTTCTTGAAACCCACGGCCGAGGACAGGCCGGAGGCCATTTCGCGGTGGGTTTGCGATTCGGTGGTACGTGCACCGATCGCCGACCAGCTGATCAGGTCTTGCAAGTACTGCGGGGAAATCGGGTCCAGGGCTTCGGTGGCCGTGGGCAGGCCCATTTCAGCCAGGTCCAGCAGCAACTTGCGGCCGATATGCAAGCCGTCCTGAATCTTGAACGAGTCGTCCAGGTACGGATCGTTGATCAGGCCTTTCCAGCCGACGGTAGTACGCGGCTTCTCGAAATACACGCGCATCACTAGGTACAGGGTGTCGGACACTTCCGCAGCCAGCACCTTGAGGCGTTCGGCGTACTCATGGGCAGCCTTGAGGTCGTGGATCGAGCAAGGGCCGATCACCACGAACAGGCGGTGGTCAGTGCCGTCGAGGATGTCACGAATGACTTCGCGGCCCTTGGTGACAGTCTGCAGGGCAGCGTCGCTCAAAGGGATTTCGCGCTTGAGCTGATCGGGCGTGATCAGGGTCTCGTTGGATTCGACGTTTAGGTCGTTGATCGGTAAATCAGCCATCGTGTTACTCGTCAGGGTCACGGGTGCCGGCCGCCAGCGAACCCCGTGCGGCGGAGCACAGCATGATTTAAATGCAGCGGGGAGCCGAACCTTAGCGCGTACAAGCCTGCTCGACAATGGGCAATTGCGCGTGTTGTCGTGTGGCCTGATAGTGTGTTGCCTGGTTAAAGGTGGTGGTGCGGATCGAGTGAAAGCGTTTGAATTGACGGATTTGGATATCGACCAGCAGTTGCTGGCGCTGCCTGGTGCTTCGCTGCTGGTGTTTACCAGTGTCGGCTGTTCCAGTTGCCGTTGGGCGCGCCAGCAGCTACCCGGCTGGAATCTGCCGGTGGCGCGCATCTGCTGGGTCGACGCTGGGCACAATGGCGGCGCGGTTGCGCGCTACGGGATCTTTCATTTGCCGGCTTTATTTGTAGTGTGCGAGGGTCAACTCCACGGCGCACTACAGGTGGGCCTGAACCCGAGTGACCTCAGCGACGCTATAAATGAGGCGCTCCAACAAGAACCAGAGGAGTTGCCATGACGAGTGCAGTTGAACCTGGGCCGCGCATCGGGATTATCGGCACCGGTGCCATCGGTGGTTTTTACGGGTTGATGCTGGCGCGTGCCGGTTTTGACGTGCATTTCCTGTTGCGCAGCGAATATGCGGCGGTGAGCGAACGTGGCTTGCAACTCAATAGTTCGGTGCATGGGGCCTTGAGCCTGCACCCGGTCCAGGCCTATGCCAATGCGGCCGACATGCCGCCTTGCGACTGGCTGCTGGTGGGCACCAAAACCACCGGCAACGTTGAGCTGGCACCGACCATTGCCCAGGTGGCGGCGCCGGATGCCAAAGTCGTGCTGTTGCAAAATGGCCTGGGTGTCGAGGACGGCCTGCGCGAACATTTGCCTGAGTCCCTGCATTTGCTCGGCGGGCTTTGTTATATCTGCGTACACCGTTCCGGGCCGGGGATCGTCGAGCACCAGGCCATGGGCCGGGTCAATCTTGGCTATCACAGTGGCAATGCCGCACAGGATGCAGACCGCCGCCAGGCGATTGTGGAGGAGGGCGCCGGGCTGTTCCGCCAGGCCGGGATCGACTCCCAGGCCATGCCTGACCTGGACCAGGCACGCTGGCATAAGCTGGTGTGGAATGTGCCATACAACGGCCTGTCGGTGCTGCTCGGTGCCAATACCTCGGAGTTGATGGCTGACCAATCCAGCCGGGAATTGATCCAGGGCCTGATGGCCGAAGTGGTGCAAGGCGCCCATGCATGCGGCCATGAAATTGCACCTGGCTACGCCGCGCAGATGTTCAACATGACCGAGCGTTTGACGGACTATTGGCCCAGCATGTATCACGATCATCTGCACCAGCGCCCCCTGGAACTGGCTGCGATCTACGCCCGTCCGCTGGCTGCCGCCCAGGCCGCCGGCTGTGAAATGCCGCGGATGCAGGCGCTGTATCAAGCCTTGGGCTTTATTGATCGACGCAACGGCTGAGGAACAGACATGGCCAAAGGCATGAGCGACAAACTGGTACTGGCGATTTCCTCGCGGGCACTGTTCGACCTGGGCGAAAGCCACAAGGTTTATCTGGCCCAGGGCGTCGAGGCGTACCGCAAGTACCAGATCGACCACGAGGAAGAAATCCTTGAACCCGGGGATGCGTTCCCTCTGGTCAAGAAGCTCCTGACCCTCAATGCCAGCCTGGGCCGCGCGCGGGTCGAGGTGGTGCTGGTGTCGCGCAACAGTGCCGATACCGGTTTGCGCGTGTTCAATTCGATCCAGCATTACGGCCTGGATATTTCCCGCGCGGCCTTTGTCGGTGGGCGCAACCCCCACCCTTACCTGGCGGCGTTTGGCTGCCACCTGTTCCTCTCCACCCATGCCGAAGATGTGCGCAGCGCACTGGATGCCGGTTTTGCGGCTGCGACCATTCTGTCTGGCGGCGCCCGCCGGGCTTGCAGTGCCGAATTGCGGATTGCCTTCGATGGCG
This sequence comes from Pseudomonas sp. MF5691, assembly GCF_016405645.1. Taxonomy (NCBI): domain Bacteria; kingdom Pseudomonadati; phylum Pseudomonadota; class Gammaproteobacteria; order Pseudomonadales; family Pseudomonadaceae; genus Pseudomonas; species Pseudomonas sp. MF5691. Next base: position 87,064 of record NZ_JAEKDC010000004.1, on the reverse strand, counting down.
ATGCGGTGCTGTTTTCCGACGAATCCGAGCGCGTCTACCAGAGCGGCGGCCTGGAAGCCTTCCAGGCCAGCGAGCGGCAAGCGGCCCGCGAACCGCTGCGCGGCGGGCCATTCAAAGGGTTCCTGGCCGCCCTCAATCTGTTGCAACGTGAGTTCCCCGATGAGTCCTGCCCGATCCGCACGGCGTTGGTGACGGCGCGTTCGGCCCCGTCCCACGAACGGGTGATCCGTACGTTGCGCGAGTGGGACATCCGCCTGGATGAGTCGCTGTTTCTTGGCGGCCTGGAAAAATCCGCGTTCCTTGAGGCGTTCGCCGCCGACGTGTTTTTTGACGACCAGGCCGGCCATTGCGAGAAAGCCAGGGAGGTTGTGGCCACCGGGCATGTGCCCCATGGCGTGAGCAATGAGCCAAAAGTCCAGGTCCAGAGCTAAGTTCATCGCAGTCGCGGAGGCGCTGCTAAGCTGAAACGATCCCCGCCATCCTGGCAGCCCGGGAGGTTCTATGATTCGGTCGATGTTGTACGCCTCAGACCTGGGTGTTTATGCGCCTTACGTGATGCAGCATGCGCTGGCGATGGCACGCACGTTCAAGGCGGATCTGTATGTGATTCATGTGGTAGAGCCGATCGGGCTGTTCGCAGAGTCGGTGCTTCAAACCTATCTTGATGAACAGGCCTTGAGCGAATGGCAGAGCCAGGGGCTCAATACAGTAATGGCGAACATCGAGCAGCGGGTGCTGGACAGTTTTCGTGAAGAGTTGCAGGACGGCGAGCAGGACTTGCAGGCGATTCGTTCGGTGCGGGTGATCCAGGGGGATCCCGCCCAAGTGATTCTCGACCAGGCGCAGAAACTCTCGGTGGATTTGTTGATCGTAGGGAGTCATAGCCAGGGCGCAGGGATCTCGACGCCACTGGGGCGTACCGCGGCGCGGGTGTTGCAGTTGTCTCAGGTACCGGTCTATCTGGTGCCTTTGCTGCAGCGTCGGCGCAGTGATGATGTGTGATGGGGCGTAAACGATAAAAAGTTCTAGATTTATCAATCCAACCTTTAATATAGTTATATACCGTCGCTGATATCCGTGGCGTCTATCTGCTTTGAGGGACACATATGAAGCTTCAACAATTGCGCTACATCTGGGAAGTGGCGCACCACGACCTCAACGTTTCCGCCACGGCTCAAAGCCTCTACACCTCGCAACCGGGTATCAGTAAACAGATCCGCCTGCTCGAAGACGAATTGGGCGTCGAAGTGTTCGCCCGCAGCGGCAAGCACCTGACCCGCGTCACACCCGCTGGTGAGCGCATCATCACCACGGCCGGTGAGATCCTGCGCAAGGTTGAAAGCATCAAGCAGATCGCCCAGGAATTCTCCAACGAGAAAAAAGGCACCCTGTCGATCGCCACCACCCACACCCAGGCCCGTTACGCGCTGCCGCCGGTGATCAGTTCGTTCATCAAGCAGTACCCGGACGTGGCCTTGCACATGCACCAGGGCTCGCCGATGCAGATCGCGGAAATGGCAGCTGACGGTACTGTCGATTTTGCCATCGCCACCGAAGCCCTGGAGCTGTTCGGCGACCTGGTGATGATGCCGTGCTATCGCTGGAACCGCTGCGTCGTGGTGCCCCAGGGGCACCCATTGGCTAAGCTGCCGAAGCTGACCCTGGAAGCGCTGGCGGAATATCCGATTGTCACCTACGTGTTTGGCTTCACCGGCCGTTCCAAGCTCGACGAAGCCTTCAGTCATCGCGGCCTCACGCCCAAAGTGGTGTTCACCGCGGCTGATGCCGACGTGATCAAGACTTACGTGCGCCTGGGCCTGGGCGTCGGCATCGTGGCCAAGATGGCCGTCGATACCAAGCTCGACAGCGACCTGGTGGTGCTCGATGCCAGTGAACTGTTCGAGTCCAGCGTGACCAAGATCGGCTTCCGTCGCGGCACGTTCCTGCGTGGCTTCATGTGCGATTTCATCGAGAAGTTCGCCCCGCACCTGACCCGTGAAGTCATGGCCAAGGCGATCCAGTGCCATAACAAGCAGGAGCTGGAAGAGCTGTTCGACGGCGTTGAACTGCCGGTTCACTGACCGACCTAGCGGGCCTCGGTCACCACGAACTGTTGCCGGGCGCCCGCTACCAGTATCTCCACCTCATCCCCCTCGAACTTGCCCAGCAGGCTTTTGCCCAGCGGCGAGCGAGGGGTGATGACGGTCACCAACTGCCCCACCACATAGACTTTCAGGCCTGCCGCGTCCGGCGCGAGGAACAGCCATTGCTGGCGGCCGTTGTCATCTTCGAGGCCGAGCAGGGTGCCCACTTCGATACCCCGTTGCTCATCGTAGGGTCGCAGGTTCAGGTTCTGGCACAACACCAGTGATTGCCTTATTTCCTCCACGCGTTTGGCTTGCCCGGCGGCGAGGTAAGACGCTTCCAGGCCCAGGGTGTCGTATTTGTTCTCGGCGATGTTTTCTTCGTGGGTCGCGGTCTCGTAGGCGGTTTGCGCGGCGCGTTGCGCCACATCCAGGTCGGCGGCGAGTTTTTCCAGGATCAACTGGAGGACGGCATGTTTATTCATGGGGGCTTGCGGCTCAATCACAGAATTGCAGGACGTTGGCCCGGCTCTTGTCGCTGGGGGCGTTCTGGTCCTGCTGGAGCCAGAATTGGCATTTGGGGTTGGACAGGTTGCGCGGGTTGGCCCGCGCCTGGTCCAGCGTCTGTTGTTGTTCCTGCTTGTGCAGGTTCTGTTGGTATTGCTCAAACATTTGGTTGGGCGGCTCTGGCGTCACGGTCGGCGGCTTGCCCAGTTGTTGCACGGCCTGGGTGACGGCGGCCACAGGTTGTTCAAGCAGGTAGCGCGAGGCCAGCCAGCCTGTCAGCGCGATGGCGACAAAGCCCAGCCACAGGCCCAGGGCCACGGCAATACTGAGTTTGAACAGCGACATCGGGCGATCGGACATGGCGGCCTCCTGGCGGACAGTTGCGGTGAGCGAGGGATTGTCGCATAGCCAGCGTGCAGAATAATCGCGATCAACCCTTCTGCATGACGGCATTTATGCGGACAATCGAGCCTTTGAATGATGGAGCCCGGAATGAAAGCCCGCTGGGATATTTTTTGCAGCGTCGTCGACAACTACGGCGACATCGGCGTGACCTGGCGCCTGGCCCGGCAATTGGCAGCAGAACACGCCTGCGTGGTGCGCCTATGGGTCGATGACTTGCGGGCGTTCGAGCGCATGTGCCCAGAGGTGGATGTGCAGTTGGACCAGCAGTGGCAAGAGGGCGTCGACGTACGTCACTGGTCACAGGACTGGGCGCCTACGCCAGCGGCTGATGTGGTGATTGCCGCATTTGCCTGCCAATTGCCCCATGACTATATGGAGGCCATGGCGGGGTGCGAGCACTCGCCACTGTGGATGAACCTCGACTATTTAAGCGCCGAGGAATGGGTCGTTGGTTGCCACGGCCTGCCGTCGGTGAAGTTCAAGGGTGTGCAAAAGTATTTCTTCTTTCCGGGATTTCGCCCTGGCACGGGGGGCTTGCTGCGTGAGGCCGGGCTGATCGAGCGGCGCCAAGCCTTTCAGCGTGATTTGCAGGGCCGGCAAAAATTCCTGCAAGGGCTGGGCGTCTTTCCCGCAAAGGGCGCGCGGTTGATGTCGCTGTTTGCCTATGAAAACGCCGGGCTGGCCAGTTGGCTAGACGTGTTGGCGGCTGATGGGCAAGCCACTCATCTGTTGGTGCCGGAAGGGCGCATTCTTGGCGACGTGCAGCGCTGGTTGGGTGTGGAGGCGTTGGCCGCAGGGGATATTCACCTGCGCGGGACGCTGACGGTACAGGTGCTGGCGTTCGTGCGGCAGGAACAATACGACCGCCTGCTGTGGTGCTGCGACTTCAATGCCGTGCGCGGCGAAGACTCCTTTGTGCGTGCGCAATGGGCTGGGCGCCCGTTGCTATGGCACATCTACCGCCAGGACGAAGATATCCACCTGGACAAGCTCGATGCCTTCCTCGCGCTCTATACCCAGGCCCTGTCGGCACCCGCAAAAGCCGCGCTGATCGCCCTATGGCAAGCCTGGAACACCGACAGCGATATGGCCTCAAGCTGGAAAATCCTGCTGGGGCATTGGCCGGAACTGACCGAGCACGCCGAAAAATGGTGTCTGGAACAGGCCTTGCAGGCTGATCTTGCGACGGCGCTGGTACAGTTTTATGAAAATTGGATATGATACGCGACCTTGATTTTTGTAAATCCCATCCAAATTTCGGATATTCGTAATGAAAACTGGTAAAGAACTGAAACCCGGTACCGTGATCCGTATCGACAACGACCCTTGGTTGGTTCAGAAAGCTGAGTTCACCAAGTCTGGTCGTAACAGCGCAATCATGAAGACCAAGCTGAAGAACCTGCTGACCGGTTACAAGACCGAAACCGTATACAGCGCCGATGACAAGCTGGACGACGTAATCCTCGACCGTAAAGAAGCGACCCTGTCCTTCATCAGCGGCGACACCTACACGTTCATGGACACCACCGACTACACCATGTACGAGCTGAACGCTGAAGACATCGAAGCCGTTCTGCCATTTATCGAAGAAGGCATGACCGACGTCTGCGAAGCGATTTTCTTCGAAGAGCGCCTGGTTTCCGTAGAGCTGCCGACCACCATCGTGCGTAAGGTTGCCTACACCGAAGGTTCCGCTCGCGGCGACACTTCGGGCAAAGTGATGAAGCCGGCGAAGCTGGCTAACGGTACCGAACTGCAAGTGGCTGATTTCATCGAAATCGACGACCTGATCGAGATCGACACCCGTGAAGGTGGTTCGTACAAAGGTCGCGCCAAGAAGTAATTCTGGCGTTACTGATAAAAAACCCGACCAAGAGTCGGGTTTTTTTATGCCTGGTGACCAGTCACACCGTGATATGCAAACGCACATCGACGTTGCCACGGGTGGCATTGGAGTAAGGGCAGACCTGATGTGCGGCATCCACCAGGCTTTGCGCCTCATCTTGTTCCAGGCCTGGCAGGGACACGTGAAGGTCGATGTCCAGGCCAAAACCACCGGGGATCTGGCCGATGCCCACGTGGGCGGTGATCGAGGCGTCATCGGGGATTTTGCGTTTGCTCTGGCTGGCGACGAATTTCAGGGCGCCGATAAAGCAGGCCGAATAGCCAGCGGCGAACAGTTGCTCGGGGTTGGTGGCCTGGCCGCCAGCGCCGCCCAACTCTTTGGGTGTAGAAAGTTTGACGTCGAGGATGTTGTCGCTGGAAACGGCACGACCATCACGGCCGCCAGTGGCGGTGGCTACAGCGGTATACAGAGTTTGCATGGGAGATTCCTCGCGGTTTTGTTTGCGCTAAAAGTTTGCGCGCTAAGTAAGTGGTGAGGTGAATGTATCGCGCAAATGTTTAGTGCGCAATATAAATTTCCAAGCTAATCCCAATCCCTATAGGAGCCGGCTTGCCGGCTCCTATAGGGGGGATGTTCGGTCGAAAACAGTGTGAGGGTCAGACGCTACCCTGCAGGTTCCTGCGCAATTCCAGCAAATCCGCCTGCAGCTTTTGCAGTTGCTCCATCTGCATACCGCTGGCGCCGAGAATGCATTGGGGGATATCCATGGCCTTGTCCCGCAGCGCTCGGCCGGTTGCGGTCAGCTCTACGACGACTACGCGCTCATCGTTGCGGCTACGGGTGCGACTCAGCAGGCCCTCGGCTTCCAGGCGTTTGAGCAGCGGTGTCAGTGAGCCGGGATCGGTCAGCAGGCGGCTACTGATTTCGCCTACGGTCAAACCATCTTCTTCCCACAACACCATCATCGCCAAATACTGTGGGTAGGTCAGGCCAATGGCTTGCAGCAGGGGTTTGTAGACCTTGGTCATCAACAACGATGTGGAGTGCAAGGCAAAACACAGTTGGTTGTTGAGGAGCAGGGAATCGCAAGTGTCGGTCATGGCAGTGCCTTAAAACGTATTTGCTCTGGAATCTAGCGGCCAAACCTTTAACGCGCCAGATAATTCTGTGGCAGCGGTCAGCCCCAGCCGCTTTGTAACGCCAGATCCCACGGTGGAACAGGGCTGAAACGGCTCTTAAGATACTCCAGCAGCAGGCGGCTGCGGGCGTTGGCCTGCTGTTCCAGGCGCAGGGCGTAGATGCCAGCGGTTTCTGCCGTAGGCAGGCCGTTTTCGCAGAACAGCGGCACCAGTTCACCGCGCACCAGATACTCGCTGGCCAGCCAGGTGGGCAGGTGTGCGATGCCCAGCCCGGCCAGGGCGCCGGATAGCAGGGCTTCGGCATTGTTGGCGCTCATGCGGATGCGCTGCGGACGGTAGGTGTTCTTGCGGCCATCGAGTTCAAAGCGCCAGGCGAACATTGGCGCCAAGCCTTCCCAGTCCAGGCCATCGTGCTCGTTGAGCTGGCTGGGATGGGTCGGAGTGCCGCGGTTCTTCAGGTAGGCCGGGCTGGCGCAGGCGATGCGCACGATGCTGGCCAGCGGCGTGGCGATCAGCCGTGTATCGACGATATGCCCCGCGCGCAGCACCAGATCAACCTTGCCCAAGTGCTCGCCCTGCATGTCGACAAAGCTGTCGATCAGGTGCAGGTGCACATCCAGCCCCGGGTAGACCGTCAGAAAGTCTGCGATTGCGGGCGCCAGGTGCCGACGCCCAAACGCGGCGGGTGCATCCACGCGAATCAGGCCTTCGGGCGCATGGCTCAAGGACACGGCCTCGGCTCGGGCCAGTTGCAGCTCCCGGACAATCCGCCGTGCACGCTCGGCAAACGCCGTGCCTGCCGGCGTGGGGAGCACCGCATGGGTACTGCGCAGGAAGAGCCGGCTACCGACGGCACTTTCCAGGCTGTCGATCCGGCGGGCCACGGCGGAAGGCGTGAGGGGGTGGCGGCGCGCGGCAGCAGAAAAACTGCCTGCCTCCAACACATCGAGGAACAGGCCCAGTTGATCAGTCAAGGTGGTGGGGTTCATGGGGGCTCGCTTGTGCGGATTTGGCATAGCCATTGTGCGTTGCTGTGCGTTTCCATGCCAGAGGGGACTGCGTAGCATGCAGGGCTTGATACGGTGGGGGTGTAGTTGTGGTGGATATGGCGATGTATGTGGTGCTGGGCGTAGCCTTGGGTACCGTTGGTGGTCTGTTTGGCATCGGCGGCGGGCTGATCGCGATCCCGGTGCTGGGCGTGCTGTTCGGCCTGGATCAGCAAATCGCCCAAGGGACTGCGTTGGTGATGGTCGTGCCCAATGTGATGCTGGCGTTGTGGCGTTATCACCAGCGCAATCGGATCGAGCTGCGTCATGCCTTGCCACTGGGGCTCATGGGCTTTTGTTTTGCCTGGTTGGGGTCGATCTGGGCGGTGGGGATCGATGCGGGGATCATGCGTATTGGCTTTATTGCGTTTCTGGTGGCGCTGTCGGCATACAACCTGTTGCGCATGGTCACCAGCAATGCGCCACCGTCACCGCAGATGCGCTATTCCTGGCCGTGGCTCGGGGTGTTGGGGGCGGTGTCCGGCTCCATGGGCGGGTTGTTCGGCGTCGGTGGTGCGGTGGTTGCAACCCCGGTGTTGACCAGTATTTTCGGCACCACCCAAGTGGTCGCCCAAGGCTTGTCCCTGGCGCTGGCTTTGCCCAGTACCAGCGTCACCCTGGTGACCTATGCCTGGCATCAGGAAGTGGATTGGCTGATCGGCGTGCCCCTCGCCGTTGGTGGGCTGCTCAGCATCAGTTGGGGGGTGAAGATCGCCCACGCATTGCCGGAGCGATTGCTGCGCGGGTTGTTCTGCGGCTTCCTGGTGGTGTGCGCGGTGATGTTGACCTTTAAGGTCTGAAGCCCTCAACAATGTACTGCGCCAGGCATTCGGTGATCGGGGAGGCCATGGCGGGATTGCGCAACAGTCGCAAATTGACCATCGGCAGCGTGCCGAAGCCCTCGTCGCTGCCGAGTATGCGCAGATCGTCGGTGACCAGGCTTTCCATCATCACCATCGCGGCCAGGCCTGCACCGACTACCGCCTGAATCGCTGCGCCATTGGAGCTGTGATAGGCCAGGCGATACGGACGCCCCGCGGCATCCAGCGCCGCGGTGGCCCAGTGCGTGCAATAACTGTTCATGCCGGAAATTGCCAGGGGCAGGACTTCATGTTCGTCCACGCAGAAGCAGTGGGAGGCCACCCAGACCATGCGTTCGGTGCGCAGCAGTTCACCAACTTCGCTCCCCGGTTCGCGACTGATAACGGTCAATGCCAGGTCACGTCGCTGCATCAGCACTGGCGTGCCTTCGCAGTGCATCTCGATCTGGATCAGCGGGTACGCCTTGGAGAACCGCTGGAGAATGCCGGGCAGGTAGCGCATCACGTAGTCGTCCGGCGTACCGATGCGCACCAGCCCGACCATGTGCGGTTCACGCAAGGTATTGAACACCTCGCTGTGCAGCTTCAGGATGCGCCGCGCATACCCCAGCAGCACCTGGCCTTCGGGCGTGAGCTTGACCTGTCGGCCGTCACGCTCGAACAGCTTGCGTTGCAGCACGTCCTCTTCCAGGCGCTTCATCTGCATGCTTACCGCTGACTGAGTGCGATTGATCTGCTCGCCAGCCCGAGTAAAACCACCCAGGTCGGCAATGGCGACGAAGGTGCGCAGCACTTCGGTATCGATACTGGGGTAGTTGGGCAATTGATCAATCCCTGAGATGTATTTCATAAAAAACATTCGTTGGATTGATGTTAGCGCCAGGCACAGACTTTAGTCATCCCCAGTGGAGGGCGAGATGATGAAAGGTCGAATCGATCATGGGTTACTGGCGAAGCGCCGCTTTGCTGGGCTGTTTCAAAGGGTTTCGCGTTGGTACGCCCTGCAGTGCGAGCGGCAGTTGCTGGCAGAGTTGAGTGATGAATCCCTCAAGGATATCGGCTTGACCCGCAGGGATGTCGAGCATGAGCGCCACCGGCATTCCTGGAACGATCCTTTGGGTAAATGACGGCTTCGCGCTACAGTCTGTGGGCCAAATCAGGAGATGCACATGCCCGCAGATCTGAGTTTCTCCCTTAAGCAGGCGCGTCGCATGGCGTTGGCGGCCCAGGGCTTTTCCGGGCGCCAACCGCCTGTGCAGGTCAAGGCTGTGCAGGTCAATCGCTTGATCGAGCGCCTGGGGGTGTTGCAGATCGACTCGGTCAATGCCGTGGTGCGTTCCCACTATCTGCCGCTGTTTTCCCGCCTGGGCAATTATTCGCCGCTGCTGCTGGAACAGGCCGCCTGGAGTCAGGGGCGGCGGCGCACGTTGTTTGAATATTGGGGGCATGAGGCCTCGCTGCTGCCCATGGCCCTGTATCCGCTGATGCGCTGGCGTATGCAACGTGCGTCCGAGGGGCTGGGGATCTATCAGCAGATGGCGCGTTTTGGACGCGAGCAACAGGCCACCATCCACCGGGTATTGGCCATCGTCGAGCAGCAAGGCGCGCTGGGGGCTGGCAGCCTGTCGACCCGTCAGGAACGCGCCGGGCCCTGGTGGGACTGGAGTGACGAGAAGCAGGCGCTGGAGTGGTTGTTCGCTGCCGGCCTGGTGACGGTGGCCGGGCGCCGTGGTTTCGAGCGGTTGTACGACTTGCCCGAGCGAGTCATTGCCCCGGCGATTCTGCAACAGGCGCCCTTGAGTGAGCACAGTGCCCAACGTGGGTTGCTGCTGCATGCCGCGACGGCGTTGGGCGTGGGGACGGAAAAGGACCTGCGTGATTATTTTCGCCTTGAGCCAGCAGACAGTCGCGGGCGCCTTGCCGAGCTGGTCGAGGATGGGCAATTGCAGGCCTGCCAGGTCCAGGGGTGGAAACAGCCGGCGTACTGCCTGCCCGAGCCAAGCGTCCCGCGCAAAGTCACGGCCAGCGCCTTGCTGTCGCCCTTTGATTCACTGATCTGGGAGCGTAGCCGTACCGAGCGGCTGTTCGAATTCCGTTATCGGTTGGAGATCTACACCCCGCAGGACAAAAGGGTGTACGGCTATTACGTGCTGCCATTCCTGCACAACGAACGGATTGCGGCGCGCTTGGATTTACGGGCCGAGCGCGCCAACGGGCGGCTGGCGGTCCATGCGGTGCACGAAGAAGAGCCGGGGTTGGACGAGGCGGGGATGTTGGCGTTGGCGTTGAATTTGCAGCAGATGGCTGATTGGCTGGGGTTGGAACAGGTGCAGATCAACTGTCAGCGGCCCAGTGCGGCCCGGTTGCGGGTGGCGATGCTGGCAATGGAGGCGGGCAGGTAGGGCCGCTGTGGCAAGCCCGCTCGCCACAGCGGGCCTCGCGGTCCTAGCGTTTAACCTGCTTCAGTGTCTCGGCAATCAGGAACGCCAGCTCCAGCGACTGATCGGCATTCATCCGCGGGTCGCAGTGGGTGTGGTAGCGGTCCGACAAGCCATCTTCGGTAATCGGTCGCGCACCACCAATGCACTCGGTGACATTTTGCCCGGTCATTTCGATATGAATCCCGCCGGCGTATGTACCTTCGGCTTCATGGACCTGGAAGAATTCCTTCACTTCGCTGAGGATCTGCGCGAAGTCCCGGGTCTTGTAGCCACTGCTGGCCTTGATGGTGTTGCCATGCATCGGGTCGCTGCTCCACAGCACCTGCTTGCCTTCGCGCTGCACGGCACGGATCAGGTTGGGCAGGTGATCGCCGACCTTGCTGGCGCCCATGCGCGCGATCAGGTTCAGGCGGCCGGGGTCGTTGTCCGGGTTGAGGATATCGATCAAGCGAATCAGGTCGTCGGGGCTCATGCTCGGGCCGACCTTGACCCCGATCGGGTTGTTCACCCCGCGCAGGAACTCGACGTGTGCGCCATCGAGCTGGCGCGTGCGGTCGCCGATCCACAGCATGTGGGCCGAGCAGTCGTAGTAATCATTGGTCAGGCTGTCGCGGCGCACGAAGGCTTGCTCGTAGTTGAGCAGCAGCGCTTCGTGGGCGGTGAAGAAGCTGGTCTCGCGCAATTGTGGCGAGGTGTCCATGCCGCAGGCGCGCATGAAGGCCAGGGTCTCGTCGATGCGATCCGCCAGTTGGCTGTACTTGTCGGCCAGGGCGGAGTTGGCGATAAAGTCCAGGTTCCACTTATGCACCTGATGCAGGTCGGCAAAACCGCCCTGGGCGAAGGCCCGCAGCAGGTTCAGGGTGGCGGTGGACTGGTGGTAGGACTGCAACAGGCGGTCGGGGTCCGGGACGCGGCTTTTCTCGTCGAAACCGATGCCATTGACGATATCGCCACGGTAAGCGGGCAGGGTGATGCCGTCGATGGTTTCATCGTTGGCCGAGCGCGGCTTGGCGAACTGGCCAGCCATGCGCCCGACTTTGACCACCGGGCAGCCAGCGGCGAAGGTCATGACAATGGCCATTTGCAGCAACACTTTAAACGTGTCACGAATCTTTGCGGCGGAGAACTCGGCAAAGCTCTCGGCGCAGTCGCCACCTTGCAGCAGGAACGCGCGACCCTGGGTCACCTCGGCAAACTGGCGGCGCAGCTCCCGGGCTTCGCCGGCGAAGACCAGTGGCGGGTAACTGGCCAGGCTCTGCTCGACCTGCAGCAAATGTGCGGCGTCGGGGTAGCGGGGTTGTTGCTGGATCGGCAGGGCGCGCCAGCTGTCGGGGCTCCAAGGTTGGCTCATCGTGAACTCGAATGAATGTCGGGAGTGTGCATGTTATCAGCAATTAGTACGTGACCTGCTGGCGCTGCTTGGCCGACAATCGCGCCTTTCCCGCTTGCTACCAGGCGGCTTGAACCCGTGCCCGGGCCCGTTAGGAGATGAAATGACTGAGGAGCGCGTCGAGCGCCTGTTGGCTGAGGTCCATGATGACTTCGGCATGATTCGCGTGCTGGAAGTGGCTGACTACCGCTTTCTCGAGTTTGGCGATGCCATCGAGCAGAGCTGTGTGTTCACCGCCGACCCCAGCTGGCTCGAGTACGACTACACCCGCGCCATGTTGATTGGCGCCTTGTGCCATGAGCAGCCCGAAAGCGCGCTGTTTCTCGGCCTGGGGGCCGGGACGCTGACCCAGGCGTGCCTCAAGTTCCTGCCCCTGGAGGATGTCGAGGCCATTGAGCTGCGTCCGGACGTGCCGCGCCTGGCTATCGAGTATCTAGGGTTGGATGATGACCCGCGGTTGTACATCCGCGTGGGCGATGCGTTGGAATTGCTGGAGACGGCAGAGCCGGCAGACCTGATTTTCGTCGACCTGTATACCGATGTGGGGCCTGGGGTTGGCCACCTGGCCTGGACCTTCCTGGAAAACTGCCAGAAGAAACTCAACCCCGGCGGCTGGCTGGTGATCAACCAGTGGGCGACCGATGATGGCAAGCCGCTAGGTGCTGCGCTGTTGCGCGGGCTTTATCATCGACACTATTGGGAGCTGCCGGTGAAGGAGGGCAATGTGATCCTCATCGTGCCGGCGGACCTGGACCAGACGCTAAACCTGGCGGCGGTTTCTGCGCGGGCCGAGGCGCTGGCGCCGCGCCTGGGGTATTCGTTGCAGGCGTTGATCAAGGCTGTTCGGCCGGCGACGTAGGTGTCTGTACTGGCCCATCGCGGGCAAGTCGAATCGTCGCACCGCCGCTCCCACAGGTGTATGCGGTCAAATGTGGGAGCGGGCTTGCCTGCGATGAGGTCATCACTGACTGCTTACAAACCTTTGAACACCCCCGGCCGCTTCTCCAGCATCGCTCGCACTCCTTCCTTGGCATCCTCGCTGTTAAGCAGTTTTTCGACCAGCACCGGCAACCCGGCCGCCGCCGCAGTCTCGCCTTCATCCCGCGCCTGGCGTGCCGATGTCAAAGTCGCCTGCACGCCCAGCGGCGCCTGGCTGGCGATCCGGCTGGCCAGGGCCAGCGCCCGCGGCAGCAGGTCTTCGCTGGCCATGACCTCCTGCACCAGCCCCAGGCGCAGGGCCTCATGGGCATCGAACTCATCGCCAGTCAGTAGCCAGCGCATGGCATTGCCCCAGCCGGCGATCTGGTGCAGGCGCAAGGTGGCGCCACCAAAAGGGAAGATCCCACGCTGGACTTCCATCTGCGCAAAGCGCGTATTGCTGGCACACAGGTTGATATCTGCCGCGAGCATCAATTCGATACCGATGGTCAGGCAATAGCCCTGTGCGGCAACGATCACCGGCTTGCTGACCCTGGGCCCGGCGAACACGCCCCACGGGTCGCAACCTCCCAGCGGCGGCTGCCAGCCTTGGGCCATGGTGTGGGCGACGTTGATCAGGTCCAGCCCGGCGGTGAAATGCTCGCCATGCCCGAACACCACGGCCACCCGCGCTTCTTCATTACGATCGAATTCGCCATAGGCCAGGCTCAGTTCGTTGAGCAGATCGAGGTCAAAGGCGTTGCGCTTGGCTACCCGATCGAGCCCCAGCAGCAGGACATGCCCTTGTAGTTCACGGCTGACGCGGCTGCTACTGGCTTGACTCATGGGGGCATCCTCGGGCGCGAAAGGCAGTTTCGGACCGAAGGGCCCACTGCAAAAGGTGAAGCGTTTAAGCGCAATGACCAACGGGGCCGGGCCTTTGAAAAATAGACGTTCCTGCGAAGATGCGCAAAGCCAGTGACACAGAGCAGTGGAATGGCCTTTTCCGATAAAAAAAGCTCCCTTTTTCAGGGATTTCCGGTATAGTGCGCGCCGGCCTTTAACCGGGCCGCGTTTAGGTAGCGCAATTCCCCGAAGTCAGCTTCGGCTGCACGTCCGCACAGCGGACTCTCCCTTGACGAATCTTTTTCATTCATTCGTTTTCGCAAATCCCCGCCGACAAAGCAGCCAGGGCGACTCTTGAGTCTCAACACGGCATGCGCAGCTTTGGAGCATGGGTCTTTGCGGATGCACTTAGAGGCAGACCCATGACCCAGGAAACCGGCGGCTTCGCCGCTTTTAATCTTAACCCGAACATTCTTGCTGCCGTCATTGCGACCGGCTACGAAGAACCTTCGGCTATTCAGCAGCAATCGATCCCGATCATCATGGCCGGCCAAGACATGATTGGCCAGGCGCAAACCGGTACCGGTAAAACCGCCGCGTTCGCCCTGCCAATCCTGCACTGCATCGATCCTGCCAAGCGCGAGCCGCAAGCCCTGATCCTGGCGCCAACCCGTGAGTTGGCGCTGCAAGTAGCAACCGCTTTCGAAACCTACGCCAAGCAAATGCCGGGCGTTACCGTTGTGGCCGTTTACGGCGGCGCGCCTATGGGCCCACAACTGAAAGCAATCCGTAATGGCGCACAGATTGTTGTCGCCACGCCGGGCCGTCTGTGCGACCACCTGCGTCGTGACGAAAAAGTCCTGTCGACCGTGAACCACCTGGTTCTCGACGAAGCTGACGAAATGTTGAAGCTGGGCTTTATGGATGACCTGGAAGTCATCTTCAAGGCGCTGCCACCGACCCGTCAGACCGTACTGTTCTCGGCTACCCTGCCACAGTCGATCCGTGCCATTGCCGAACGCCATCTGCGCGATCCGCAACACGTGAAGATCCAGACCAAGACCCAGACCGTTACCGCGATCGAACAGGCTCACCTGTTGGTTCACGCTGACCAGAAGACCTCGGCTGTATTGAGCCTGCTGGAAGTCGAAGATTTCGACGCCCTGATCATGTTCGTGCGCACCAAGCAAGCGACCCTGGACCTGGCCAGTGCCCTGGAAGCCAAAGGCTACAAAGCCGCTGCGCTGAACGGTGACATTGCCCAGAACCAACGTGAGCGCGTCATCGACTCCCTCAAGGATGGCCGTCTGGACATCGTTGTGGCGACCGACGTAGCTGCCCGTGGTCTCGACGTTCCACGTATCACCCACGTGTTCAACGTTGACATGCCGTACGACCCAGAGTCCTACGTTCACCGTATCGGCCGTACCGGCCGTGCCGGTCGCGAAGGTCGTGCACTGCTGCTGGTGACTCCGCGTGAGCGCCGCATGCTGCAAGTGATCGAGCGTGTAACCGGTCAGAAAGTTGCCGAAGTCCGCCTGCCGGATGCCCAGGCCGTTCTCGATGCCCGCATCAAGAAACTGACCAACAGCCTGTCGCCGCTGGTGGCTGACGCTGAATCGACCCACGGCGACCTGCTGGACCGCCTGACCGCCGATATCGGTTGCACCCCACGCGCCCTGGCTGCAGCCCTGCTGCGCAAGGCTACCAACGGTCAGGCCCTGACCCTGGCGGCGATCGAGAAAGAACGTCCACTGGTGCCGAACAACGCCCCGCGCGGTGATCGTCCAGAGCGTACTGGCGACCGTCCGGACCGTGGTGATCGTGAGCGTCGTGCGCCGGTTCCATTGGCCGAAGGCCGTGCTCGCTGCCGTACCGCGCTGGGTGCGCGTGATGGCATCGCTGCCAAGAACCTGCTGGGCGCTATCCTCAACGAGGGTGGCCTGGCACGTGAAGCGATCGGTCGCATCCAGGTGCGTGACAGCTTCTCTCTGGTAGAACTGCCGGAAGATGGCCTGGAGAAGTTGCTGGCCAAGCTGAAAGACACCCGCGTTGCCGGCAAGCAGCTCAAGCTGCGTCGCTATCGCGAAGATTGATCAGCCCTCGGGTTGATTGATCGAACATAAAAAATCCCCGACTGGTTCGGGGATTTTTTTTGCCTGGGTTTCCCCGGGGCCCTACAAAAAACCGTGGTTAAGCAAAACGATAGATATCCATCCCCAAGGCTCCCAGGGTGAACCCCTGGTGGACCACACTGAACTGCCCGCCCGCACCGCGCGCGAAATACAGTGGCAACAAGTGCTCATCGCTGGGATGGCTGCGCACTGCATGGGGTGCCTGGCGGCGGTAGTCGTGCAAGGCAGCTTCATCCTCGGCGCCGAG
This sequence comes from Pseudomonas sp. MF5691, assembly GCF_016405645.1. Lineage (NCBI taxonomy): Bacteria > Pseudomonadati > Pseudomonadota > Gammaproteobacteria > Pseudomonadales > Pseudomonadaceae > Pseudomonas > Pseudomonas sp. MF5691. The sequence goes on along the minus strand of NZ_JAEKDC010000004.1, from coordinate 71,239 downwards.
CTGCTCGACGATCCAGTCGCGGAACTCCCGTGCCCAGGGCTCGATGCTTTGCGGCCCGGCCTGCCAGTCCAGTTCGCCGAGGTTATGGGTGATGCTGCCCGAGCCGATCAACAGCACGCTCTGTTCGCGCAAGCCGCGCAGTGCCTGGCCGATGCGGGTTTGCAGGGCTGGGCCCATATGGCTGGGCAGGGAGACCTGCACCACAGGGATGTCGGCCGCCGGGTACATCAGCGACAGCGGCACCCAGGTGCCATGGTCGAACGGGCGCTGGTGATCGAGGCGGGCTTGCAAGCCATCGGCGATGAGCAACTCGACGATCTGCTGGGCCAGTGCCGGATCGCCCGGGGCCGGATACTGCACGGAAAACAGTTCGCGGGGGAAGCCGCCGAAGTCGTGCCAGGTCTCTGGGGCGGGGCTGGCGCTGACCAGCAGTTCACGGCTTTCCCAGTGTGCGGACATCACCACGATTGCCTTGGGGCGTGGCAAGTCCGCCGCCAGGCGTGCAAGGGCCGGCCCGCTGGCGCCGGGTTGCAGGGCAAGCATGGGCGAGCCGTGGGAAATAAACAGGCTGGGCAGCATGAGTGGGGTCCTCAAGGTTAAGATGGGACCATCTTCAATCAGATCATTGATCTAAATCTAATATAAGTTTTAGCGCTATTTGATCGAATTTTCAGGATTATTCATGGACTCCACCTTTTGGCATGACCGCTGGGCACGTAATCAGATCGGCTTTCACCTGCCCGAGGTCAATCCCTATTTGCAGCGACACTGGCCGGGCCTGGGGTTGGCCGGCGGGGTGGGGGTGCTGGTGCCGCTATGTGGCAAGAGCCTGGATCTGGTCTGGCTGGCGAACCAGGGACATCGAGTCCTGGGGGTGGAGCTGGCGGAAAAGGCCATTGAAGAGTTTTTCCAGGAGCAGCGCCTGGTTGCGCAAGTCAGCCAACGGGGTAGCTTCAAGGTGTATCAGGCAGGCGCTATCGAGCTGTGGTGCGGTGACTTCTTCGAGTTGAGCCGCGAAGATGTGGCGGGCTGCACGGCCCTCTACGACCGGGCGGCACTGATCGCTTTGCCGCCGTTGATGCGCGAGCGTTATGCCGCGCATTTGCAGGCGATTGCGCCGCAGGTGGACAGTGGCCTGCTGATCAGCCTGGACTATGAGCAGGCCCTGAAGGGAGGCCCGCCGTTTGCCGTGAGCGACGATGAAGTCCGTGGGCTGCTGGGAGTGCACTGGCGCCTGAGCGTCCTGGAGCAGAGGGATATCCTGGCCGAGAGCCCGAAGTTCGCCCAGGGCGGTGTCACGCGGCTGGAGGAGCGGGTTTACCGGTTGGCGCCGCTGTAAATCACGCGCCCACAAAAAAGGGGCGATTCAATCGCCCCTTTTTTTACCCGCTGGCTGTCAGCCGCGACGACGCAGTGCGTCGATCCGCTCTTCCAGTGGCGGGTGGCTCATGAACATCCGCGCCAGGCCTTGCTTGACGCCACCGTTGATGCCGAAGGCATTCAGGGTGTCCGGCATATGCACCGGCAGGCCCTGTTCGGAGCGCAGGCGTTGCAGGGCGCCGATCATGGCGGCAGTACCGGCCAGTTGCGCGCCGGCTTCGTCGGCGCGGAATTCGCGTTTGCGCGAGAACCACATCACGATGGAGCTGGCAAGGAAGCCCAGTACCAGTTCGGCAAAGATGGTCGCCACGTAGTAGGCGATACCCTGGCCGCCTTCGTTCTTGAAGATCACCTTGTCGACAAAGTTGCCGATGATCCGTGCAAAGAACATCACGAAGGTGTTCACCACGCCCTGGACCAATGCCAGGGTGACCATGTCACCGTTGGCGACGTGGCCGATCTCGTGGGCCAGCACGGCCTTCACTTCGTCGGGCGAGAAACGCTCCAGCAAACCCTGGCTGACGGCAACAAGAGCATCGTTCTTGTTCCAGCCAGTGGCGAAGGCGTTGGCCTCGTAGGCCGGGAAGATGCCGACTTCGGGCATCTTGATCCCGGCTTCGCGGGACAGTTGCTCGACGGTCTGCAGCAGCCATTGCTCATGCCGGGTGCGTGGCTGGGTGATGATCTGGGTGCTGGTGCTCATCTTCGCCATCCACTTGGAGATGAACAGCGAGAAGATCGAGCCGGCAAAACCAAAGACGGCACAGAAAACCAGCAGCTGATTGAGGTTCAGATCAACCCCGTTGGCCGCCATGAACCCGTTGAAGCCGAAAAGGCTCAGGGTGATGCTGGCAATCAGCACGACCGCCAGGTTAGTGGCCAAGAACAGCAGGATGCGCATCATGGTTGTAGAATTCTCCTCATGCTTAATATGTCGCGTACTGCGGGGTATATAAGGTGCGGCAGTGGGCTATTCAACCGGGCGACTATTTCAAACTGTGTCCTACAGCATGAATGTAGAGGCTTGCAGGGATTTTCCGAGGCTTGGGACCCGTGAAAATTGCCCTTGGCTGGCGTCTGCGCCCCACGATTGCGGGTAAGTACAGGGTAGAGGGGAAGCGGGCGGAGCAGAAGGTGTGTCTGGGTACAGAATGTGTTGCCAGATACTCGCTGTACGACCTTTTGCGGGCCGTACAGCGAAAGCCGGGTTACTGGCGATAGGACTTCAGGAAGTTGCCAATGCGCCCGATGGCCATGTCCAGGTCATCCACGCGCGGCAGGGTCACCACACGGAAGTGGTCGGGCCACGGCCAGTTGAACGCCGTGCCCTGGACCACCAGCAGCTTTTCCGACAGCAGCAGGTCGAGGACGAACTTCTCGTCGTTGTGGATCGGGCAGACCTTCGGGTCAATCCGTGGGAACGCATACAGGGCGCCCATGGGTTTGACGCAACTGACGCCGGGAATGTCGTTGAGCAGTTCCCAGGTACGGTTGCGCTGCTCCAGCAGGCGGCCGGCCGGCAGTACCAGGTCGTTGATGCTCTGGTAGCCACCCAGCGCGGTCTGGATCGCGTGCTGGCTCGGCACGTTGGCGCACAGGCGCATATTGGCCAGCATGTCGATGCCTTCGATGTAGCTCTGGGCATTGTGCTTGGGCCCGGAGATGGCCACCCAGCCGGAACGGAAACCCGCCACCCGGTAGGACTTGGACAGGCCGTTGAAGGTCAGGCACAGCAGGTCCGGGGCCAGGGAGGCGGTGCAGATGTGCACGGCGTCGTCGTAGAGGATCTTGTCGTAGATCTCGTCGGAGAACACCACCAGGTTGTGCTGGCGCGCCAGTTCCAGCATGCCCAGCAGCACTTCCTTGGAATACACTGCGCCCGTCGGGTTGTTCGGGTTGATGATCACCAGCGCCTTGGTATTGGGCGTGATCTTGGCCTTGATATCAGCCAGGTCCGGCCACCAGTTGGCTTGCTCGTCGCACAGGTAATGCACCGGATGGCCGCCCGCCAGGGTCACGGCCGCCGTCCACAGCGGGTAGTCAGGCGCCGGCACCAGCACTTCGTCGCCGTTGTTGAGCAGGGCCTGCATGGCCATCACGATCAGCTCGGAGACGCCGTTGCCCAGGTAGATATCTTCGATACCGACCCCTTCCACCTGCTTTTGCTGGTAGTACTGCATCACGGCCTTGCGCGCGCTGAACAAGCCTTTGGAGTCGCTATAGCCTTGGGCGGTGGGCAGGTTGCGGATCACGTCCTGGAGGATTTCGTCCGGTGCTTCGAAACCAAAGGGCGCCGGGTTGCCAATGTTCAGCTTGAGGATGCGATGGCCTTCCTCTTCCAGGCGTTTGGCGTGCTTGAGCACTGGGCCGCGAATGTCGTAGCAGACGTTGGCGAGCTTGTTCGATTTGCTGACCTGCATGGCGATGTGATCCCGAAAATGAACGATCCAGACGATGTGAAGACTACCGTGCTGGGAATCCTGCGTGTGGCCTGACCCATAAATACGTTTGAATGCCGATAACGCGGGTGCCAGACTGGCGCTTTGAAGAGGCGCAATCATACGTGCCGCCTGATCCATGGAAAAGACACAGATCAGGCTTTTTCAGTTGTCGAGGTGGATTGATGGAAAAGTTGGATAAGACCCTGGATGAATGGCGGGAAATGCTCGACCCGGCGCAGTATCAAGTGTGTCGTCTCAAGGGCACCGAGCGGCCGTTTTCCGGCAAGTACAACGCGACTACGACCGATGGTGTGTATCACTGCATTTGCTGCAATGAGCCACTGTTCGATTCAAAGACCAAGTTCGATGCCGGTTGTGGCTGGCCCAGTTTTTATCAGCCGATTGCTGATAGCGCGATGATTGAGATTCGTGATGTCAGCCACGGGATGATCCGTACTGAAGTGACCTGTGCCAGGTGCGATGCGCACTTGGGGCATGTGTTCCCGGATGGTCCGCCGCCTACTGGCTTGCGTTACTGCATCAACTCGGTGTGCCTGGACCTGGTTCCCCGCTGAAATCCCCTGTAGCGAGGGGCTGTGGTGATGAGGGGGTAAGCCCCCCTCGTCACAAGCTGATGTCGGGTTATCAGTCTGGTCAATTAAATTGCATACAATTTAATTGCTCGCTATGTTTTTACAACCTTCTCTGCATCCGAGGCGTTCTCATGAGCAACAACCTGCTGACCATCCCCTGCACCACCATCAAGGGCGAGCAAAAGACCCTGGCGGACTTCGCCGGCAAGGCGATCCTGGTGGTCAATACCGCCAGCAAGTGCGGTTTCACCCCGCAGTACAAAGGCCTTGAACAGCTTTGGCAGCAGTACAAGGACCAGGGCCTGGTGGTATTGGGCTTTCCGTGCAATCAGTTCGGCAAGCAGGAACCGGGTGACGAGGGGGCCATTACAGAGTTTTGCGAGCTGAATTTCGGCGTCAGTTTCCCGTTGTTCAAGAAGGTCGATGTCAACGGCGGCGAGGCCCACCCGCTGTTTGTGCAATTGAAACAGCGCGCACCGGGTCTGCTGGGCTCCAAGGGCATCAAGTGGAACTTCACCAAGTTCCTGATCGGTCGCGACGGTCAGGTGGTCAAGCGTTTTGCCCCCACCACCAAACCTCAGGAACTGACCCAAGAGATCGAAGCGTTGCTCAAATGACCGACTTGCCTGCCGTATCCCTGGCCCTGGATGACCAGTTGTGCTTCAAGCTGTACGCCGCCTCCCGGGCGGTGACGCGGGCCTACAAACCGATGCTCGACGAGTTGGGCCTGACGTATCCGCAATACCTGGTCATGTTGGTGTTGTGGGAGTGGCACGCCGTTGCGCCGCCCCAGCCGACGGTCAAGGCGCTGGGGGAGCGCTTGTTGCTCGACTCCGGCACGTTGACGCCGTTGCTCAAGCGCCTCGAACAGCTGGCGTTGATCACGCGCCGGCGCAGTACCCGGGATGAGCGCGAAGTGCACTTGTGTCTTGCCGACGCGGGCCAGGCGTTGCGTGAGCGCGTCCAGCCGCTGAAGGCCCGCCTGTTGTGTGACAGTGGTGTGGACCTGAGCCAGGCGGACGCCTTGCGCCATGGCCTGGATCAGTTGCTCCGGCAGATCACAGACTTGTCGTAGTCGGCACCCAGAGGTCGAGCAGGGCGTTGAGTTCTTCGCGGCGGAAGGGTTTGGCCAGGTAGTCGTTCATACCGGCGGCCCGGCACCGTTCGCGCTCCTCGGCCAGGGCATTGGCGGTCAGCGCGACAATCGGCAGCTCCGGCCAGCGCCCGCTACGGCGAATCTGCCGGCTCGCCTCGTAGCCATCCATCACCGGCATGTTGCAGTCCATCAGCACCATATCGAAGCGCTGTTCTTCCAGTTGCTTCAGTGCCTCGCCGCCATGGGCCGCGACCACCACCTCGCAGCCCAGCTTGCCGAGCATGCCCTTGGCCACCAGTTGATTGACCGGGTTGTCCTCCACCAAAAGAATGCGCGCCCGATGCGCGACCGGGCCGGTTTCCAGTTGGGCCAGGTCGAGGACGATTTCGCTGTCGGCGCGCAGGGTGCGGTGCAGGACCTGATACAGCGCAGCGCGGCTCAGCGGGCGAGCCTGCTGTTGCAGGGGGGCCAGGGCGGCCACTTCTTCGCTGGGCATGAAGTTGCCGTAGGCGGTAATCAGCAGAATCGGTGCGCTGACGGTCGGGCGCAGGCGGAACAGGCACTCGGGGCAGTCGGTGATCAGGATGTCCGGCGCCAGGCCGGTCAAGTCGTCGTCGATGGTGTAGCACTGCGGCGTCAATCCCCAGTGCGGCAGCAAGGTCAGCAGCAGTTCTGCCAGGCCACTGCTGGCCCCGGTAATCACCGCGACCTCGCCGGTCAATGGTCCCAGCCGCGCCGCCGGTGTGTGGGCGGGCAGTGGCAGTTCGGCGCAGAACTGACTGCCGAAGCCGGTTTCCGAGCTGATGGTCAGCCGCCCGCGCATGGCCTCGCAAAGGTTGTGGGTCAGCGCCAACCCCAGGCCAGTCCCGCCAAACTGACGGGTAATACCGGCGCCCGCCTGGGTGAAAGGTTTGAAAATCCGCGTCTGGGCCTCCTGGGCAATGCCGATGCCGGTGTCGCACACTTCGATGCGCACGCCATCGGGTTGTGCACTGAGGCGTACGTCGACGCGGCCGAAACGGGTGAACTTCAAGGCATTCGACAGCAGGTTACTGACGATCTGCCGCACCCGGGTCGGATCACCCACGACCTGGGCGGGAAACTGCGGGTCGATCAGGCAGGTCAATTCGACGCTGGGGGCGGCGTTCTGCGACAGCAGGTTGGCGGTGTCTTCCACCAGGGAGCCGAGGTCGAAGGGGATACTCTCCAGTTCCAGTTGCCCAGCATCGAACTTGGACAGGTCGAGAATATCGTTGAGCAGTTCTACCAGGACCTTGCCGGAGTCATGGGCAATCGACAATTGTTGGCGCTGCTCGGCATTCAGTGTGCTGTCCAGGGACAGCGCGATCATGCCGAGCAGGCCGTTGAGCGGGGTACGGATTTCATGGCTCATGTTGGCGAGGAAGGCCGCACGCGCCTGGGCCATGCCCAGGGCAGTCATTTTCGACGCTTCCAGTTCCTCGTTGGACTGGCTTAGCCGCTGGTTGATCGCCTTGAGCTCGGTGGTACGCGCCGAAACAATATCTTCCAGTTGGCCGAGGTACTCGGTCAGGCGGTCCTCGGCGTGGCGCCGTTGCTGGATTTCGGTCTCCATATTCTCGAACTGTTGGTTGGCGACATTGACCAGTACACCGATCTCATCGTGTTCGTGCCCCGGCGGGCAGTCCAGGCGAGCCAGGGGCGCATTGCCTGGGCTGCGGGTGCTCAGCTCGCGGATGATCCGCACCAGGGGTTGGGTCAGCATCACGTAGAACAGGCCCAGAAGGATGCCGGTCAGGATCAGGCTGCGAGCAAAGCCATTGAGCAGGGTGATCTCCGCTCGGCGTAGGAATCGGCTGCCAAACGCGTACGTATCGACGTCAAGGCGCAATACGCCGAGGGATTCGCCGGGCATATGGGTAAGATACAACCGGTTTTCGAACTGGCGGTTGGCGCCGAACAAAAAGTCGCTGATGGGGCGGTAGCTGCTCTCTGTGCGCGGCCGATTAACGTCAGCCAGCACCAGGCCATTGTTGTCGACCAACTGTGCCCGCGTGATGGCGGGGGAATGCAGCAGGCCCAGGGTCAGTTCCTGGGCCAGTTCGGCGTCGATGTTGTAGGCGATGCGTGAGGCGGGGTTATGGCTGATTTCAATCAGCGCGTGTATTTCACGGTTGATGGACGCGTCTTCGCTGGCATAATCAATGCCGATTTGGATCAGGCTGAGCAAGGTTCCCAATACGAAACCGACCAGCACAGTCAGTCTGGCTTGTTTATAAGACAAGCGGTGGGCGAACTTGATATCCATTGGGTGCTGAGCCACTTTACGTTTCCCTTCGCCTGGCAAGCATAGCTGAACATCTTCAGCGTCCGCCTTGCCCGGTATGAATCGTTTTTTCAGGTGCAGTCGTCTGGCAACTGCGTCAGGGTTGCCAATACGCCATCTTTTACAAGAACTTGCCACAGGAATAGTCATGGATTCTCGATTGAATGCCTTTCTTGAGCGGGCCGATGCGGTGCTTGCTCGTCTGGAACCCCTGTTGCCAGCGCCTCGCACGGTGATTGACTGGAACCACTGCCTGGCGGCCCGCTGGCAGCGTGAGGGGCGCAGCGGTTTTCTGCTGCCCCTGGAAGTCAGCCTGGATATGCGCCTGTCCGACCTGATTGGAGTCGACAAGCAGCGCGAGCAATTGGCCCGCAATACCCAGCAGTTTCTCGACGGCTTGCCCGCCAACCACGCGTTGCTCTGGGGCTCGCGTGGCACTGGCAAATCGTCCATGGTCCGCGCCTTGCTGGCCCAGCATGCCAAAGCCGGCTTGCGCCTGATCGAAATCGAGCGTGACCACCTGGCCGACCTGCCGCGGGTGGTCGAGCAACTGCTCAAGCTGCCCCAGCGTTTTATCCTGTTCTGCGACGACCTGTCGTTCGAGGCCGGCGAAGGCGATTACCGTGTGCTCAAGAGCGTGCTCGACGGTTCGCTGGAGCAGGCCCCGGAAAACGTGCTGCTGTACGCCACCTCCAACCGTCGTCACCTGGTACCGGAAAACCAGAGCGACAACGACAATTGGAAACGCGTGGACGGTGAACTGCACCCCAGTGAAGCGGTGGAAGACAAGATCGCCTTGTCCGACCGTTTTGGCTTGTGGCTGTCGTTCTATCCTTTCACCCAGGAGCACTTCCTGGACGTGGTGGAGCACTGGATCGGCGAGTTGGCCAACAAAGCGGGTTTGCAGTGGCAGCGCGATGAAGCACTCGACATCCTTGCGGTGCGCTGGGCCACCGGCCGTGGCAATCGCAACGGCCGTTGCGCCTACCAGTTCGCCCGCTACTGGGTGGGGCTTAAATTGCTGGAGCGTCAGCCATGATTGATTTGCAACAGTCGGGCAGCGGCCTTGATGGGTACGCCATGCTCTGTGCACAGCTGGAATCGCTGCTGGCCGATGAGCGCGACTTTATCGCCAACGCGGCGCAGTTTTCGGCGTTCCTGTTCAACCAACTCGATGACTTGAACTGGGCGGGCTTCTATCTCAATCGTGATGAGGAACTGGTGCTGGGGCCTTTCCAGGGGCAGATCGCCTGTGTGCGGATCCCGTTTGGTCGAGGGGTGTGTGGTGCGGCGGCGGCTTCACGGCAAACCCAGCGGGTGGAAGATGTGCATGCCTTTGCCGGGCATATTGCTTGCGACAGTGCTTCCAACAGTGAGCTGGTGGTGCCATTGATCAAGGATGGGCGGTTGATTGGGGTGCTGGATCTGGATAGCCCGAAACTGGCGCGTTTCAGGCTTGAGGATCAGATGGGGATTGAGCAACTGGCGGCAATCTTCCTGCGGTTGACTGACTGCTGAGTGAGCGCAGCTGCATTCCTTGTGGGTGCTGGCTTGCCTGCGATGGCGCCGGGAAGAACACTGGGGGGCGGGCCCCCCACGTCTACGTTAATGACCATCGCCGCGATGCGGCGACCCGACAAGCCCGCCCCTACAATGGCGCCATATTCTCCAACTGCTCCTGCAGCACGTGCTCAAGGTCGAGCATGGCTTGTTCTATGGCCTTGATCCAAATCTCGACCTGCACCGGGTCGGCTGCCTCGCCAGCCTGTTCCAGCACCTCACATTGCTTGGCCAGTGTGCGGGCCTGGACGATCCTGGCAGCGCCCTTGATCTTGTGGGCCTGGTCGACCAGGTCCTGAAGCGTGCCTTGTCCGAGCATTGCCATGAGTTCCTCGCGATCACGCCGGCTGCTGCTCAACAATTCTTCCAACAGACGCTGGCTTAACAGTGGATCACCACCGGTGAGGGTGTTCAGGCTATCGAGATCAAAGATCCGCCCTGGCGACAGTGGGGTGATCTCGGCCAGATGGCGCTCCAGTGTGGTAAGGCTGATGGGTTTGAACAGGCAGTCGTTCATGCCTGCATCCCGGCAGCGCTGTTTTTCCTCCGGCTGGGCATTGGCGGTAAAGCCCAGGATGATGCAGGGCGTGATGTCCTCCCGTTGTTCATGTTCGCGGATCGACCGTGCCAGTTCATAGCCGTTCATGATCGGCATATTACAGTCAGCAATGATCAGGTCGAAGTGCTCCTGGCGCCAGGCCTGGAACCCCGCCGCGCCATGCTGGACTGCAGTGAACCGGTGCCCGAGGAAACCCAGTTGCTGACACATGAGCAGGCGGTTGGCCGGATGGTCGTCCACCACCAGCACATTGAGCACCGCCGCAGCATCCTGGGTCGCAGGCTTGAGCTCGATCAGCGGGTAGGCAGGTGGCAGGCTGGTCATCTGCAGCGAGACAAACACCTGGGTGCCGACCCTGGGCACGCTGCTCAGGGTCAGTTGCCCTCCCATCATTTCGCATAGGCTACGACAGATGACCAGCCCAAGACCGGCGCCGCTCCTGGCCAGGTGCCCGGAATTGTCGGCCTGGGAAAACGGTTCGAACAGGCGCTGCTGATCGTCCCGGCTGATCCCGATGCCGGTGTCCTCGACCACCAGTTTCATCTCGATTTGCTGTGGCTCGCCGGTGGCCTGGATATCCACCCTGATCTTCACTTCGCCCTGCTCGGTGAACTTGATGGCATTGCTCACCAGGTTCGACAGGACTTGTTTGAAGCGCAGGGGGTCGATCTGCACATCACGTTCTTCAACGCCGGGATTGAACTCCAGTAGCAAATTGAGACTCTTCTGGCGTGCCAGCCCATCGAACACACGCACCACCGACTCGATCAGTTCCCGCAGGTTGACGCGTTCCGGCGCCAGGCTCAGGCGACCCGACTCGATGCGTGCGATGTCGAGGATGTCGCCAATCAACTCCAGCAAATCCTTGGCCGAGTTGTAGGCCACCTCGATGGCCGGACGATCCAGATGCCCATGGTCGGCACGCTTTAGGGTCAGCTCCAGCATGCCGATCACCGCGTTCATGGGGGTGCGGATCTCATGACTCATGGTCGCCAGGAATGTGCTTTTCGCGCGATTGGCCTCATCGGCACGGTCCTTGGCGCCGCGCAGGTCATCGAACAATTGGCGGCGTTCGCTGATATCAATCCAGCTGCCGATGATGCCCTGGACCTTACCGACCGAATCGCGGTACGGCAGGATCCAGTGATAGATCGTCAGGTGCTGCCCATGAATATGCAGGGCGCGATCCAGGATCAGCGGCTTGCCTTCGGCGACTACCCGCAGATAGTCGGCATGGTACTGACGGGCTTGTGCTTCGTTTTCCAGGTTGATCTGCATGACACTCTTGCCGATGACGTCCTCGCGCTTGACGCCGAAGACCTGCAAGTAACTGTCATTGCAGGTTTGTAGCAAACCATTGCGATCACGCACGTAGATCGGATGAGGGGTCTCATTGACCAGGGCGCGCATGAATTCGTATTGATCGCTCAGGGCCCGCTCCGCCATCTGCCGCTGCTTGATCTGCCGGCGCATGTAGCCGTTCCAGGCCAGGGATGTAAGCAGCAGCAGCCCGGCGGCGCTGACGATCTGGATAATCAGACGGTGGTAGTTGCGCCAATAGCTGTCGGAGGCGGCCGTGTAGCCACGCCAGCGGTTGTTGATGACCCCAAGTTCGTCCGGCGCGATGCTGAGCAGGGCCTTGTCAAGAATGGAGGCCAGTTCGGTGGCGCTGCGTGATGTCGCCAGGGAAAAAGAGGCCAGTTGCGTGCCGATACTCGAACTGACCTGCAACCGGCCCTGAAAGAAGTGGGATGAGAGGAAGTAGTTGGCAACCACCAACGAGTTGACGGCCCCATCTACCTGCCCCTGGGCCAGCATTTCCGAGGCTTTGAAGGTGTCGCTAGCCTCTACCAGGGTGATCTGCGCAAATTCGCGGCGCAGGTACTCCACCAGGGGGTTGCCTTCGGTGATTGCCAGTTTTTTTCCCGCCAGTTGCTCAAGACTCGAGGGTGCCCCAGGTTCCTTGCGTGTCAGCAGGACATAGGAGTTCTGCAGGTACGGGCGGCTGAAATTGAGCTTGGCTTCGCGTTCGCGGCTGGGGCTGATGGCGGCAATGATGTCGGCATTGCCGTTCTCCACCTGTTCGATCATCTGGTTGACGTTGCGGGTGTTCTGGAACTCCAGACGCAAGCCCGTACGGAGCCGGATCAACTCCAGCAGGTCGGCGGTCATGCCCCGCAGTTGGCCATCTGAATCGGCGAACGTCAGTGGCGCGAAGGTTTCGTTGATGACCACTTTCACCACTGGGTGATCCTTGATCCAGCGCTCTTCACGCTGGCTCAACTGCAACTTATGGTCGGTCAGCAGGATATCGCTGCCTGCACTCCAGCGTTTGGCGATGTTCTCCCGCTCGTAGGTCCCGACACCGGCGAGGACCGTATCGACGATGTCCAGCAGGGTCTGCTGGTCGCGGTGCACGGCAAAGCTGAAACCGTATGCTTCGTGCTTGCCGAAATTGGCCATGCGGATGTTCTTCAGGTAGCCCTTGTTGATCATGTAATGGGTGGAAATGGTATCGCCGAGAAACACATCGGCCTGGTCGAAGGCCACGGCATTCAGCGCATTCAAATAGGACGGATAGACCTGGATGATCGCATTGGGGTACAGCGCTTCGACTTCCTTCAAGGGCAGGTAGTGGTAGACGAGGCTCAAGCGCAGGCCCGCCAGCCCGTCATCGAGCGGGCGGGTTTCTGTATCACGGGTGACCAGTACCGGCTGGTCGACCGCATAGGGTGTTGACAGGACGATGTCGGCGTTGCTCGCTTCAAATCCGTTGGCGCTGCCCAGCAGGTCGATTTTCCCCTCTTCCAGTGCCTGGATTGCCGCCTCCCGCGAGGGGTAGCGCACCACAGTGACGGGCAATGCCAGGGCTTTGGCGAGGATGCCCGCGTAATCGGCAGTAATACCTTCATAGTCATGACCGCTGGCGGTGATGTCGAAAGGTGGGTAGTCGGGTGTCGAGGCTCCCAGCAGCAGTTCCCGTTTGTTTTGTAGCCAATGGCGTTGCGTGGGGGTCAGTTGAGTGTCCAACTGAACGATGCCGGCACGACTCAGCAGTGCGTAGCGTTCTGGAGCGGTTTGAGCGGCTGGCACGGCTGTACTCAAGCACAGCCCGGTACTCAAAATGATTAGATAGTCCTTTAAACGCCTTGGCATCCTGTTTCTCACACTAACGCGTTGCGTTTTGCCATCTCGATAAGTTCTACCAAGGACTTGGCCTTAAGTTTTTGCATAAGTCGTTTTTTATAAGTGCTAACAGTTTTATTGCTAAGGAACATGCCTTTGGCGATTTCCTTGTTTGTACGGCCTTGCGCAAAAAGTTGTAGGACCATAAGTTCTCGGTCATTAACGGCTTTGAAAAGATTCAATTCTTCGTTTTCGCCCACATCGGTGCCAGTGCTGTTTAATGCCTGGCTTGGGAAATAGTTGTAACCTGAAAGTACAGCTCTGACGGCACTTAGCAGTTCACTTAGGTCGCCTTCTTTGCAAACATAGCCATCAGCACCGGAACGCATGCAGCGTGTCGCAAAAAGTGTCGGGGATTGTGCCGTCAAGATCAGGGTTTTCATTGGCGTGCTCATTGCATTGAACCTGCAGAGAACCTCCAGCCCATCAAGTTTTGGAATGCTGATGTCAAGAATTATGAGGTCTGGGAGGCATTCGCGGACCATTTGTATTGCATCACAACCGTTATCTGTTTCGCCGACTACTTTGTAACCTTCATGTTCCAGCAACATTCGGATTGCAAGTCGAATGACCGGGTGGTCGTCAATAATAAAAACTGTATTCATGAGCCAATTCCATACTAGTGCAAATAAGCGCGCACATTAGCTCAGAAGGTAGGGCAGGAGCATGAAGGGAAGACTGAGTAGATATAAAACAGGAAAATTCCTACGTCCAAAAAGGTATTGGACTACGACCTGCTAAGGCTTTATTGGTCGTATTGTAAGAGTTTCTTAGGTGAAAGGTTTGAAAGTTGTGCGGTGTTATTTGTCACTTGGATGGAGGTAATATTTCAGTTGCAAGAGTGTTTAATGTCCTACATTAATATTTGAAAAAATACTTTGGCTGGGCTCGGTGTGTTGATGTAGTGGGGGAGCAGTTTGGTCAGATGGTTTCTGGGCAAGTGCAAGGGCGCACTCTTTAATCATCGGCAAGCCCCGATTGGCTGATCAATTCGATCCAGGCTTCTTTATTCAAGGGCTTAGCCAAATATCCAAGCAGGCGCAAGTCACGTTGTATTGCCAGGGTTTTCAAATACTCCAGTTCGAGGGCGGGCAGTCCACTTAGCAATACCGCACTTTTGACGAAGCCCGTATGGCAGGCTATCTCCACCAGCTCCAACCCGGTGAGGTCCGGCAGGCATTGATCGCATAACATGATATCGAAGGGGGCCTCGGTTGTTCTCATCAACTTGATCGCCTGCTCCGCACTCTCGGCAGGGGTCAGTTGGTTGAAGCCGAAACTCTTGAGCAGGCACTGAATGGCCAGGAGTTGAAAAGGGTGATCTTCCACCAACAGGATGCGCAATTTTCGTTCGGGCATAGGAGTTTCCGTGGAAGTAGCAGCGGTCGGAAACACGTCGGCCGATGCCTGTGTCTGTTTGCTCGGTGAGCCAGGCGCTGGGCTATCGTGGGGTTGCGTGAATGTAGGAGCTGATCGCTGGAGCGGATAAGAGAGGGGTGATTATTCATCGGGTGTTGGGGCGAATTCGATCAGGCTGCTCTGGTGCCTGCGTAGGTCGATTCTTTGAGGTAAGCGCCCAGGCAGGAAAACCTGCCCGGGGTGTGGGTCATTGAGGGTTTGAGTGGCCGGTCATCTCCCGGGCCATTTCGCTGGCGTAGCTATCGGTCATGCCGGCGATGAAGTCGATCATGCGCAGGAATGAACGATGCAGTGGCCAGTCAGGATGGGGGGCGCTGTTGCCCAGCAGATCCAGGACGCGTCGATTCTTGAAGGATGGTGTACGGCCGCCATGTTGCTCCAGGGCCGCGCCGCAGAACGTGTTCAGGAGGATTTCCAGGGTGGTGTAGGCGCCGATCTCATGCAGGGTCTTGCGCTTGTCCTGGAAGATTTTCTTGCGGGCCATGTCCTTGGCATTCAGTACGCAGCGCTTGGCCGGGCCGTGCATGTGTTCCACCAGGTCGCCTTGCAGGGTCCCGGCCAGTAGCGCAGGCTGTTGTTCGACGAACGCCCGCGCGGCGGCGTTGGTCAGGTGCTCGATCGCCTTACCCCGCAGGATCGCGAGTTTGCGTCGCCTGGAATCCTCGGGCCCCAGCTGCCGATAGGTTTCCGGCAGGTCATCACCGACCAGGTTCAACAGCAACGACTCGACCTCGGCGTATTCCAGCAACTCCATTTCCAGGCCATCTTCCAGGTCGATCAGGGCGTAGCAGATGTCGTCGGCCGCCTCCATCAGATAGACCAGTGGGTGGCGCGCCCAGCGCTGTTCCTCGAGTTGTGGCAGGCCGAGCTTCTGGGCGATCTGCTCAAGGATCGGCAGCTCGCTCTGATAGCAGCCGAACTTATGTTTCTTGTAGCCCAAGGAGTCGGCGTGGCGGGCGGTCCACGGGTACTTCAGGTAGGTGCCCAGGGTGGCGTAGGTCAGGCGCGTGCCGCCGTCGAACTGGTGGTATTCCAGCTGTGTCAGCACGCGGAAGCCTTGCGCGTTGCCTTCGAAATTGAGGAAGTCATTGCGTTCGGCGCTGCTCATGTCATCCAGCCAACCACGGCCGGCTGCCTGCTGGAACCAATGGCGAATGGCATCTTCGCCGGAATGACCGAACGGTGGGTTGCCGATGTCGTGGGCCAGGCAGGCCGATTGCACGATCATCCCCAGGTCACTGGGGTCGCACCAGTCGGGCAGGGCGCTGCGAATGGTCTCGCCGACGCGCATACCCAGGGAACGCCCCACACAACTGACTTCCAGCGAGTGGGTCAGCCGGGTATGGATATGATCGTTGCTGGTCACCGGGTGAACTTGCGTCTTGCGGCCCAGGCGGCGAAAGGCCCCGGAGAAGATAATCCGGTCATGGTCTTTGTGAAACGGGCTGCGGCCCAGTTCTTCCGGGCTGTGCAGGGGTTTTCCAAGGCGTTCGCGGGTAAGCAGGGTAGGCCAATCCAAGGCGAGTGCTCTCCGTAGGATGAATGTCGACCCCCAGCTTCCCGGTTCGGCGTGCCGGGAGCAAGCGAAAAACTACAGTCCGGCGGCGTCAATATCGATTAACAGCAAGCGCTGACCGTTATCGAAGAATTGTCCTGCTGTCAGGCAGTATTGATTGGTCGTGGCATCACGGTAGGTGTTGGAAAGAATCAGGCGGCGCTCTTCCCAGCCTTCGGCCAGCAGATGATAGAAGTAGGGGCGCCATGACCAGTTGTGGCCCAGGTAGCGGCTGTCGGCTTGCCAGGCATCCTGGCGCCATTCGAAGTTGGGGGTCAGTTGGGTGCCGTGGCTATCGCACTGATAAAACCGCAGTAACCGGGGAAAACCCGGCAGCCATGGCAGTTGGCTCAGGGGGGCCTGGGCCAGGGCCCAGCCTTGCAGGATCTGCATCAGTTCGATCAATTGCTGGCGCAATTGCATGATCCGTCCGCGCTCCGTCAGTTTCTGCTGCACATAAGCCTGGCGCAGCACGGCAAAGCGCGGGACGAAGGCATCGGCGGCGAACCAGTCCCGTTGCGCCTGGGCAAACAGATAGCCTTGGACATAACGTGCGCCACACTCAAGGGCAAAGCTCAGTTGCGCTTCGGTTTCCACGCCTTCGGCGATGATCCAGCATCCGGTTTTTTCCGCCATTTGCGCCAGGGCGCGCACCACCTCGCCGCTCGGGCCACCCAGTGCCGCGGCCTGGAACAGGCGCATATCCAGCTTGAGGATATCCGGGCGCAGGGCCAGGACCCGATCCAGTTGCGAATACCCGGCGCCGAAATCATCAATGGCAATTCGTGCGCCCGCCTCACGATAGCGGGCGACGACTTCGGCCAGGCGCTGGCTGTCGCCACCCAGCTCGGTGATCTCAAACACGATGCGTTTTGGATCGACGCCATGGGCCTGCAACTGTTTCAGGCTGGGCAGGGCTTGTCCGGGTCGCAGCAACGTGATCCAGCGGGGCGAGATATTGAGGCTCAGAAACCAGTCTTCAGGTGCTTCATGCAGGCGGCTCAGGGCATTGTCGCGGATCTTGCGGTCCAGGCGGCGTAACGCCGAGGTGGGCGTGCGTGCATCGGCGAACAGTGGGCCTACCGAGTGCAGTTGCCCATCTGTCTGGAGCAGGCGGCCCAGCGCTTCCACCCCGGCAATGCGTCCGGTGGCGGTGTCGATAAACGGTTGAAAACAGGCGAGCGGTTGCCCGTCAATCACAGAGCCTCCTTAGGTGCTTCGGCATGAAAAAGGCCCGGCCCCTACAGAGAGGGCGCCGGGCCAGATCCGTTTGCAAGAATGCAGCCAGTTACGTCAGGGTTTGCGGGACGCACCCTGCATGGCGAGCTTGATCAACGGGATCAGGCCCGCACCGAGCCGTACCAGGCGGGTCATGGTGCCGATGCCGCCACCCTTGGCGCCTTTGCCGGTGAAGAATCCCAGCAGGGTCACAGCGGCGACGCCCCACAGCGGCGCATGCTTGATACCAAACCCGTCCTGCCAGCTTTGGCCCATGTTGCGCACCTTTTGCAAGGGCAGCAGCAATTGCTGGGACTCGTGGCGAATTTCCTGGCGGTGCATTTCCATGCGCAGGCGGATCAAGGCCTTGCGCATTTCTCGCCGGGAGTTGGTGTGCGGCAATTCAGTCAGGCTCATGGCAGCAGGCGCTCCCGATCATTGGCCAACTCTTCGAGGGTGGCGTGGAAAGGCGTGGATTCATCGAATACCGCCGCCTTCAAGCGCAACCCGCAGAACCCTGCGGCCAGAACGTAAAATACGCAAAGGCTGATGATCCCGGTCAGGCGGTAGGTATCCCAGACCAGGATCATGACCAGCGCCGATAACCCCACCAGCAGCAACAGGGCGAACACCAGTGCCAGCCCGGCAAACAGCAACAGGCTGACGGTGCGTGCTTTCTGTTCCTGCAACTCGATGCCGAACAGCTCGACATGGCTGTGCAGCAAGCCCAGGACAGCCGCGCCGAGGCGCCGCGATGTGGAACTTGGGCCCGCGGACGAGCCGGTTTCGCCGATAGACATGATTAGCGCCTTGTAGCCAGCAGACCGATCAGGAAGCCCACGCCGGCAGCGATGCCAACGGATTGCCAAGGGTTGGCCTGCACGTAGTTCTCGGTGGCAGTGACTGCTGCCTTGCCGCGTTCGCGCAGGGAGTCCTCAGTCAACTTCAGTGTTTCCCGGGCCTGCAGCAGGCTGTCATGGATCTTCGAGCGCAGCTCGTCAGCCTGGTCACCGGCCAGAATCGCGGTGTCGTCCAGCAGCTTTTCGGTATCGCTGACCAGGGTCTGGAAATCTTCCATCAATATTTCTTGAGCAGTCTTTGCCGATTTTCTGGCCATGGTTATCTCCGTGAGTGGCTGTCTGGTGCTTTTACAGGGTTTTGCTTGAGAGTCACCGGTATTGGTGAAGGTTCACTGCAATTGTCTGGTACAGCTTTTGCTTTGCCTTGGTGCGTCAGCCGCAAGGCTTGCGCGCAATGTGGGCGGTTTCGGCCAACGCCTTGAAAAACCTTACCCTAAATCCCTAAAACCCGTGGAAAAACCCGCAAGTCACTGCCTTATTCAATGGTCGTCGCGCCAAAGCGGTTCATTCCCTCTGAAGAAGGGTAGAACGCGCAGTGCCAATTTAGTGCGCGATTGTTGGGCAATGAACTGCTTTGGTGCTTTTTCCTGAACTGCAGGCCTGCCAATCCCCATGGAAAATGTGCAAAGCGCGGTGGACACTCTCGTCCATAGCTCCAATACGCTGTTTATTCTGATTGGCGCGGTGATGGTCCTGGCGATGCATGCCGGCTTCGCGTTTCTGGAAGTCGGTACGGTACGGCAGAAGAACCAAGTCAACGCGTTGTCGAAAATCCTCAGTGATTTTGCGGTCTCGACCCTGGCCTATTTCTTTATAGGCTATTGGATCTCCTACGGGGTCAGCTTTATGCAGCCGGCCGCCGTGCTCAGTGCCGACCATGGTTATGGCCTGGTGAAGTTCTTTTTCCTGCTGACCTTCGCAGCTGCCATCCCGGCGATCATCTCCGGGGGCATTGCCGAGCGTGCACGCTTTGTTCCACAACTGTGTGCCACGGCGCTGATCGTGGCATTCATCTACCCGTTTTTCGAGGGCATGGTGTGGAATGGCAACTTTGGCCTGCAAGCCTGGTTGTTGGCGACCTTCGGCGCATCCTTCCATGACTTTGCCGGTTCGGTGGTGGTACATGCCATGGGCGGTTGGCTGGCGCTGGCGGCGGTGTTGCTGCTGGGGCCGCGTCAGGGGCGTTACCGCGACGGGCGTCTGGTGGCGTTTGCGCCGTCGAGCATTCCGTTCCTGGCACTGGGCTCGTGGATATTGATCGTCGGCTGGTTCGGCTTCAACGTGATGAGTGCGCAGACCTTGTCCGGGGTGAGCGGGCTGGTGGCGGTCAACTCGTTGATGGCCATGGTAGGTGGGACCGTGGCGGCACTGGTGATCGGGCGTAACGACCCGGGCTTCTTGCACAATGGCCCGTTGGCCGGGCTGGTGGCGATCTGCGCGGGCTCCGACCTGATGCATCCGGTGGGCGCGCTGGTCACCGGCGTGGTGGCCGGTGGCCTGTTTGTGTGGTGCTTTATCGCCGCCCAGAACCTGTGGAAGATCGACGATGTGCTGGGTGTCTGGCCGTTGCATGGCTTGTGTGGTGTGTGGGGCGGGATTGCCTGCGGGATTTTCGGTCAGAGCGCCTTGGGTGGACTGGGTGGCGTGAGCCTGATCAGCCAGTTGATCGGTACCGCCCTGGGGGTGGTAGTGGCCCTGGCGGGCGGGTTGCTGGTGTACGGCGTGCTCAAGCGCCTCTGCGGCCTGCGCTTGAGCCAGGAAGAGGAGTACTACGGCGCGGACTTGTCGATCCATAAGATTGGTGCAGTCAGTCAGGATTGATCGGGGCTTCACGGTTGTCGTCGGTATGCTGGTAGAAACCGTGGAGCAAGCGGTAGCGATTGCGCCGTACTTCGTCGACGCGGTCGCGCACCTGCTGGTCGGGCAGGCCGAGCATGATCATTGCGTGCGATGCGAGCATCAGGCTCGACTCCAGTAGTTCGGGCACCACCTCGCTGGCCCCGGCGGCCTTCAGTTCAGTCAACTGGCTGTCGTCGCGGGTGCGCACCAGGATCGGCACTTTGTGGTTGATCCGTCGCGCTTCCTTGAGCACCACCAGGGCCACGTCGCTATTGTCCACGGCAATCACCACCAGGCGTGCTCGCTCCAGGCCGACTGCGCTGAGCAGGGCGCCGCGCCGGCAATCGCCATAATGCACGCTGCTGTCCTCGGTGGCGGCTTCCTGCACCCGTTCGGGGTCATCGTCCAGGGCAATGAACGCCTGTTGTTCACGGCGCAGGAAACGCCCGATGGATTGGCCGACCCGGCCATAACCGCAGATCAGCACATGCCCGCGCAGCTCGGCGTTGAGCGCGGTGATTGCCTCCAGCTGCACTTGCTGGTTGGGCTTGCGGTGCAGGCGCAGGGCAATAGAGGGAGCGGCCCGCAGCAGCAGGGGCGTCAGCAGCATGGAGCAGAACGTCGCGGCCAGCAGCAGGCTGCTGATTTCGCCGGGCAGCATATTGCTCAACTGCATTTGCGCCATCAGTGCAAAACAGAACTCACCGCCCTGGGCCAGGGCCAGGCCGCTGCGCCAGGCTGTCTCGCTGTCGCTGCCGCGCAGCTTGACCAGCGCGGCGACAATGCAGCCCTTGATCAACATCAGTGCCAGGGTCAGTCCGAGGATCTGCAGGGCGTGACTGACGAACAGTTGCAAGTCGATCAGCATGCCGATACTGACAAAGAACAACCCCAGCAGGATGTCACGAAACGGTCGGATATCCGCTTCGATCTGGTGCCGGTAATGGCTTTCCCCCAGCAGCATGCCCGCCAGGAACGCGCCGAGGGCTGGCGACAGGCCCAGCAGGTGTGTGAGCCAGGCCGTAAGCAACACAATCACCAGGGCCAGCAGCACGAACAGTTCCGCCGAATGCGAGGCGGCTACTTCATGGAACAGGCGCGGCAGCAGCCAACGGCTGGCGAGCAGCAGGCCGAGGAACAACACCACGGTCTTGCCCAGGGTCAGGGGCAGTGCCCAGTACCAGGCCTGCTCGCT
Organism: Pseudomonas sp. MF5691; assembly: GCF_016405645.1. NCBI lineage: Bacteria > Pseudomonadati > Pseudomonadota > Gammaproteobacteria > Pseudomonadales > Pseudomonadaceae > Pseudomonas > Pseudomonas sp. MF5691. Next base: position 50,033 of record NZ_JAEKDC010000004.1, on the reverse strand, counting down.
ACTGCCGGCGAACACCGGGACCAGGGTCAGCAACAGCACCGCGACCACGTCCTGGAACAACAGCACGCCAATCGCATTCTGCCCATGAGTGCTGAATATCTCCCCGAGGCTGGTCAGCTCCTTGCTCACAATGGCGGTGGATGACAGTGCCAGCCCGGCCCCCAGCAGCAAGGCGGCCACCGGCGACATGCCCATCAAAAGCAGCAGGGCACCCAGCACTACCGCGCAGCACAGCACCTGCAGGCTGCCGAGGCCGAACACCACCCGGCGCAGGCTGAGCATCTTGGACAGGGAGAACTCCAGGCCCAGGGAAAACAGCAGGAATACCACGCCCAGTTCGGCGAGGTCTGGCAGGTCTTCGCTGTCATTGACCCAGTCCAGGGCTGTTGGCCCGACGGCCAGGCCCACGCACAGGTAGCCGAGCACCGGTGGCAGTTGCAGCCGACGGAACAGCGCAATGACGACCAGGGATGAGGCAAGAATGATCAGCAGGTTGGCAAACACAAACATCTCCGTCGGGGTGTTGCAGGAAAAAAGCCGCGAGAATCGCTGAATCAGTTATAGGTCATGGTGATCTGGATCAGGTCTTTGGCATGACTCGACGAGGTTTTTCTCGCGGCCTAGAATGGGTACCTGTTTCTTATCGGATCTGTTCGCCATGCCTCCTGAATGCCAGTTGTTCGGCACCCTGGGCTGCCATCTGTGTGAGCTTGCGGAAGCTGAAATCATGCCGTTGGTCGAATGCGGGCTGTTGGTCGAGTTGGTGGATATCGCCGATTCGCAAGAGCTGTTTGAAGCCTATGGCCTAAGTATTCCGGTGCTGCGCCGGGTGGATACCGGGGCGGAACTGGGCTGGCCGTTCGAAACTGAACAGGTGGTCGCCTTTTTAAGTTAGCGCTAATCCCGTGGCAGGTTGCTGATTATTCGGTTACTGTATGTTTGTACAGCGATTTGAGTGAGAGGGAACGCCCGTGGTGAATGTCGAACAACTGAAAAGCAGCGTCAACCGCATGTCCGTCGATATCGTACGCGATGCGGTGAATGAGCTGCGGCTCGATGGCCTGGTCACGGAAGGCAAGACGCCGTTCAACAAAGTGCATTTCAATACCTGCTTTGCCGAAATCGAAGCCTTGTTCCAGCGCGCCGGTTATCACAAGCAGTTGGATGTGGTCGGGTATCAGGGCTTGCTGTATGCGCTGTACGATCCCGGCCGCTGGGAAGCGGTGGACGTCCTGCGGTGGCTCAAGGAGTTTACCGAGGCTGCCAGCGCCTCGCCGGTGCTGCGGGCCGAATTGGCCAGGGCTTGAGATTCTGGGGGATAATGCCCCCTTAGTATTTCCAGGCCCTTGAGTGTACGCATGTCCGATACCGGTTTTTCCGCTGCCCAGAACCAAGCCAGTACGCTGTACCTGCCGCCTGGGCCCTGGGCGACGGTGCTCGACTGCCTGTGCGAGCACTTTCGCGCCATCGGCCGCGAGCAGTGGCTGGACCGCATCGCCCGTGGCCGGGTGCTGGATGGCAATGGCCAGCCCATCGCCGTGGATCTGGCCTACAAGGAAGGTTTGCGCATCCACTACTTTCGCGAAGTGCCGGATGAGAAGCCGATCCCGGTGCAGGAGTCCATCCTGTATGCCGATGAGCATCTGGTGGTGGCCGACAAACCACACTTCCTGCCAGTGACGCCCGCCGGCGAATATGTCGAGCAGACTTTACTGCGCCGCCTGATCCGCCGCCTGGATAACCCGTCGCTGGTGCCGCTGCATCGCATTGATCGCCATACTGCCGGGCTGGTGCTGTTCTCTGCCCACCCGCAGAGCCGCTCGGCGTATCAACAACTGTTCCCCACCCGCCAGATTGATAAGTTCTACGAAGCCATTGCCCCGGCCTTGCCCGCGCTGACATTCCCGCTGGTGCACAAGAGTCGCCTGGTGGAGGGCGAACCGTTCTTCCGCATGCAGGAAGGGCCTGGTGCAAGCAACACGGAAACGGCGGTGCAGGTGCGCGAGAAGAATGGCGACCTGTGGCGCTATGGTCTGTTTCCAGTGACGGGCAAGAAGCATCAACTGCGCGTGCATATGACGGCACTGGGGGCGAGCATCTGCAATGACCCGTTTTATCCCGAGGTCATCAAGGATGCCGTGGATGACTACGCCAACCCGCTCAAGTTGCTGGCCCAGGGCGTACGGTTTATCGACCCGGTGACCGGTGAGCAGCGCGACTTCAGCAGCCGGATCGTGCTTGAGTGGTGATGTTTCCCATGCGCCAGATACAACAAAGCCCGCTTAAGAGCGGGCTTTGTTGTATCTGGCGTTAAGACTTACAGGTCTTTAACGGTGCGAACCTGATCCTTGTTGATGCGGGTACGCTTGCCATCCAGTTGTTCGAATTCGTAGAAGCCCGAATCCTGATCGAATTTAGGGGTATCGACAGCCTGGATTTCGCGACCGTCATTCAGGGTGATCACTGTAGGCGAGGCGCAACCGGCGAGGGTAGCAAGGCCCAGTGCAAGCATGAGAGCGGCGATGGTCCGTTGGGTCATGAGTCTTCTCCGAGAGTAATACTGTGTTGAGTTCTGACCTTGTGACGTATGCAACGTCGGCAAAGTTCCTTGTCTAGCGCTCATTCTGACACGCCGGGGCGTGGGTGCAACAACTCTGGTGTATTGAGGTTGGCCAGGCGCGGGTCGTTCTCGGCGCAATCGAGCGCCTGGGCCCCTAGTTTCAGCAGGATCTGGCGCGGGCTGCGCTCTGCAGCCAGCCAGGCGTCCTCCACCGCGTCGCGCAGGCGCGTCGGTATGACGCAGAGCAAAGGCTCCCAGAACGCCCCGTGGCGGGTCATCACCGGCACCTTGGGGTGCTGCCGCGCGGTTTCGAGCAGGTCTGCCAGCAGTTGCCCGTCGATATGCGGCACATCGCAGGGCAAGATCAATAGATGTTCATGGCGCGCCGCGGCCAGGCCGGCGCGGATACCGGCCAAGGGGCCCGGGAAGTCCGGACTGTCGTCGCTCACCAACTGGTCGCCGTACGGGGCGTACTGCGCCTGGTTGCGGTTGCAGGAGATGATCAGGTCGTCGGTCAACGGCCGCACTAGTTGGTGCAGGTGAGCAATCAGCGGCTGCCCGTGCCAGTCGAGCAGCCCCTTGTCCAGGCCGCCCATGCGCTGGCCGCGACCGCCGGCCAGCAACAGGATCGAGCAGGGCAGGGGCGAAGAATTGAGTGGCATGATGGCTCCGCAGCGGCAGTGAAATAGGGGGCTGTGATATAACATCGGGCTGTTCCTTCGACAACCGGACCGAGCCATGAAAGCCAAGGCTGATGCGCCTTTCGTACCTCTTAATATTGCTGTACTGACCGTCAGCGACACCCGCACCCTGGAAACCGACACCTCCGGGCAGGTCTTTGTTGACCGCCTGCTCGCTGCTGGGCATCGCCTGGCCGAACGGGTATTGCTCAAAGATGACCTCTACAAAATCCGTGCGCAAGTCGCCCACTGGATTGCTGAGGATGTGGTGCAAGTGGTGCTGATTACCGGTGGCACCGGCTTCACTGGCCGTGACAGCACCCCCGAAGCGGTCAGTTGCTTGCTGGACAAGCAAGTGGACGGCTTTGGCGAGCTGTTCCGGCAGATTTCGGTCGCCGATATCGGCACCTCTACCGTGCAGTCCCGTGCCCTGGCCGGCCTGGCCAATGGCACCCTGGTGTGCTGCCTGCCGGGTTCCACCAATGCGGTGCGTACCGGTTGGGACGGGATTCTCGCCGAACAGCTGGATGCCCGCCATCGCCCATGCAATTTTGTGCCGCACCTCAAGCTGGCCGAGCCGTGTGAATCCCGTGGATAAGCCGGGCAAGACCGGCGCCCTGATGCCGGTGGAAGAAGCCCTGGAACGGCTGCTGAACATGGCCGAGGCCGCGCCGATCCGTGAGCAGGAACACCTGCCATTGGCCGCGTGCGATGGGCGTGTATTGGCCGAGGCATTGGTTTCCACCCTCGACCTGCCGCCGTGGCCCAACAGTGCCATGGACGGCTACGCCCTGCGCACTGCCGATTGGACAGGCGAGCCGCTGCGGGTGAGCCAGCGTATTTTCGCCGGCCAGGCCCCTGAGCCCTTGGCGGCGGGTACCTGTGCGCGGATCTTCACCGGCGCTCCGGTACCCGACGGGGCCGACTGCGTGGAAATGCAGGAAAACGCCGAGCTGCAATCCGATCAGCGCGTGAGCTTTACCCAGGCGCTGCGCGTAGGGCAAAACATCCGCCCCAAGGGGCAGGAGACTACAGTCGGTGAGGAAGTCCTGGCTGCCGGTACACGGCTCGGCCCGATTGAACTGGGCTTGGCGGCATCCCTGGGGCGCGACCGGTTGGCGGTGGTGCGCCGCGTGCGTGTGGCGGTGCTGTCTACGGGCGACGAGTTGATCGAACCGGGCCTGCCACTGGGGCCGGGACAGATCTACAACAGCAACCGGCGGGTGTTGTGCAGTTGGTTGCAACGCCTGGGCTGCGAGGTGATCGACGCCGGTATCTTGCCCGATGACCTGGAATTGACCCGCACCCGCCTGGGCGCACTGGGTTCGGTGGACTTGATCCTGTCCACCGGCGGAGTCTCGGTGGGGGAAGCGGACTTCCTCGGTATCGCATTGCGCGAGGAGGGTGAGCTGACCTTGTGGAAGCTGGCGATCAAGCCTGGCAAACCTTTGACATTCGGTCATTTCCGCGGCGTACCGGTGATCGGCCTGCCGGGGAATCCGGCGTCCACCCTGGTTACGTTCGCCTTGCTGGCGCGCCCATATCTGTTGCGCCGTCAGGGTGTCGCGGTGGTGCAGCCGTTGCGTTTCGAGGTGCCGGCAGGGTTCGTGTGGGCCAAGCCGGGCAACCGTCGCGAATACCTGCGCGGGCGCCTGGAGCAAGGACGGGCGGTGATCTACCCGAACCAGAGTTCCGGTGTATTGCGCAGTGCCGCCTGGGCCGAGGGTTTGGTGGAAGTCGTGGAGGGCAGCACCTTGGCCATCGGTGATCGGGTGAATTTCATTCCCCTGAGTGAAGTGTTGGGCTGAAGAATTTATTTACAGCCCAATGGCTTTTTTCTGACTGCCGAAGGTCAACATCCCTCAGGTCCCCTCCAACAATAGGAGCTTCACCCCATGAGTAAACCCAAGGCACTGTTGATTCTGCACGGCAAGCAAGCCCTCAACGAAGACGTGCGGGCGGCAGTGCAAGGCAAGCGCGAGCAGGGGTGGGAGCTGGCGGTGCGCGTCACCTGGGAGGGTGGCGATGCCCAACGCCTGGTGGGTGAAGCCCTGGATGCCGGCTACACACGCCTGATCGCGGGCGGCGGCGACGGCACGCTGCGTGATGTGGCCGAGGCCATGGCCCGCGCCAAGACCGACGCGAGCCTGGTGCTGATGCCCCTGGGCACTGCCAATGACTTCGCCCGTGCGGCCGGCGTGCCGTTGGAGCCGCGTGAGGCCCTGGCGCTGCTGGACGTTGCGCCGCGCGCTATCGACCTGGGGGAGGTTGGCGGGCAGGTGTTTCTCAATATGGCCACCGGCGGTTTTGGCAGCCAGGTTACGGCCAACACTTCCGAGGATCTGAAAAAGGTGCTGGGCGGTGCGGCCTATCTGTTTACCGGTTTGTCGCGTTTCAGCGAGTTGCGGGCGGCTTATGGGGAGCTGGTGGGGCCGGACTTTCACTGGCGCGGCGAGTTACTGGCCCTGGGCATCGGCAACGGTCGCCAGGCCGGTGGCGGGCACGAGCTGTGCCCGGGGGCAATGGCCGATGATGGCTTGCTGGATATCAGCATCCTGCCGGCGCCTCAGGAAGTGGTCGGCACCTTGCGCAGCCTGATGACCGACGGCTGGGGCCTGGACAACCTGTTTGTGCGGGCACGCCTGCCGTGGGTGGAAATCAAGGTGGCCGAAGGACTGGATATCAACCTGGATGGCGAACCGCTCAAGGGCAGTGACCTGCGCTTCAGCGCCTTGCCCAATGCCTTGCAGGTGCACTTGCCGGTGGATTCACCGTTGCTGGCTAATCGTCCAGGCTGATGATCTGTTCGCGCACGGCGAACAGGACCAGGCCGGCCACATCAAAAATCTGCAGGCGCTTCATGATCTGCGAGCGGTGAGCTTCCACAGTCTTGATGCTCAGGCCCAGGCCGTGGGCGATTTCCCGGGTGGATTTGCCGCGTACGATCAGGCGCAGGATTTCCAGCTGGCGCGCCGTCAGGTTGTGGCGCTGCACGGGCGCCTCCGGGTGGGACTGGCTGTGGATCAAGGCCTGGTTGATCACGGTGTGGGCGATGGCCGGGCTCAGGTAGCGCTCGTTGTTGCGCAGTGCCAGCAGCGCATGTTCCAGCTCGTTGGCGGTGGTGTCCTTGAGCAGGTAGCCGTGGGCGCCTGCCTCCAGGGCACGCATGATCAATTGCGGGTCGGTGTGCATCGACAGGATCAGCACTTTGCTCTTGGGGTAGGCGTGCTTGAGTTGCTGCAACGCATCCAGGCCGCTGGTGTGCTTCATCGACAGGTCCAGCAGGACGATATCGGGCTGCAGGGCATTGAATTGTGCGAGTACCTGCGCGCCGTCGGTGGCCTCGCCAATCACCGCATAGCCGGGGATATCCAGGATCAGTGCGCGCACACCCGCGCGGATCAGGGCGTGGTCATCTACCAGCAGTAAATTGCAGGTCACTCTAGAACCTCAGGGGAATTGGCCCGTTCGAGGGTACGGGGCGCCCAGGGGAACAGCGCTTCGATTCGCGTGCCAAAGCCGGGTTGGCTATTGACCGTCAGCATGCCGCCCAGTTGATCAATGCGCTCGCACATGCCTGACATGCCCCGTTGCCCCGCAAGGGCCGGGTCGGTGGCGGGGGAGAACCCCCGGCCGTCATCGCTGATAAACAGCGACAACCCCTGTGGCAAACGTTGCAGGCGCACCAGCAGGTTGCGCGCCTGGGCATGGCGCAACATGTTCGTCACGGCTTCCTGGGTGATACGAAAGGCCGCCACCGCCATCTCTTCGGGAATCCCGGTCAGGCGTTGCTGGCATTCCAGGCTCCAATGCACCGGGGTGTTTGCCAGGGTCTTGAGCAGGTGCGCGCGCAGGCTCGCCTCCAGGCCCAGGCTGGTCAGTTGCCGGGGATTGAGAATGGCCGATACGTCCCGCACCTTGGCCAGGGTTTCGTTGAGGGTGTTGCACAGTACGCCGCACTGGTCCTGCAACTCTGCCGGCGAGCGGCGTTGCAGCCAGTCGCTTTGCAGTTTGGCAGCGGTCAGCAGTTGGCCGATATCGTCATGCAGCTCGCGGCTGAGACGATGGCGCTCGTTTTCCTGGACTTGCAGCAGGCGGTCGGCCAATTCCTGGGGCTGGAACTTGATCGACTTGCGCGAGCGCCAACGCTGCAGGCCGGCGGCGGTCAGGGCGGCGAGGTTGAGCAACAGCAAAAACAGCGGCAGCGGTGCTTTGTGGGCATAGACCCAGAGGCTGACCAGAGTCGCGCACAGGCAAAGACCCAGGGTAATCCAACGGGTATTGCCCGAGAGGACGAACCTGGTGATGAGTGACTTGGGGCTGGCGTACATAGCAGATGGAGCCGATGGGTGTTCGCTGCGGGTAGACCGGTCATGACCGCTGGCCGGGCTCTGTTTGGAAAGCGATTGGGTTTAGTGTTGGTTCGAGGCGCTTCTCAGATTTATTACGTCTTCACGGGCAGCCACTTCGAGCGCGCTAATAGTACCACCAACAATTACCGTTGGTCGCCTGCTACAAGGCTTAGTTCAGCGGTGTCTAGTTGTACTATTAATTTGGTTTTGTATCGCTATTACCCATATTGGGTTATTGATAGTTGGCTGGCTAAATATTTGACGGGTATTAGTTGGGCGCCCGCCGGCGGCCTGGTTAACCGCACGGCAGGTTCAGGAAGCGTAGGGCATGGAGTGGCGATGGTGAGCGTCAACATCCTTCTGGGGGATCTGCTGGACAACCGTTTCAATCAACGTGGTTTGCTCGGCGTCATCCAGGCTCAGTTTGCCGGTCTTGATGTCGATCAGTTCCAGTTGCCAGGCCAGCAGCGTCAGGCAGTCATGCAGGGCTGCAAGTGCCGCATCGTGAAGCTGCATCGGGCTTTGGGCGTTGCTGATCAGGTCCTGGATATGCCGGGAAAAGCTGCCAATGGCTTCCAGCGCCATGGCATCGGCCTTTTCCGCCAATTTGACCAGGCTGTTCTTCATGCAGTCGATGGCATCGTTATCGTTGCGGATCAAATGCAGATGGCTCAGGCATTCCTCAGACTTGGCCAGCAGCATTTCTGCCTCCAGGAGGAACTCGGGAAGTGCGTCTTGCCACTCTTTACCGTCGTTCATCATGAAAGTCTCCACAACGTACGGTCAGACAATGAGATGTAATACCGGAGCAACGGCTTAAAACTAGCGCCGAAATATGACCGAGATCTGTAGTTCATTTCTGAATTTTGAGTAGTACTTTTATTTGAATGACCAGCGTCGCGACTGCTGGCGCTGCTTGCAGTGGAAACAACCAGAGGCATTCGCATTACTTCGATTGCCCAGGCGTTAATGCCTGGAAGGCCCTTGGGCCGTGGGCTTGCGATAGCAAACAAAAGCCTGACTCCGTTCATGCAATGAGAATGGCGTCACATTAATGGCTATTGGATATCGGGAATATCAGGTTGGACCTGATTGCGACTAGGGGAATCCCTTACGCGGCGGAACCTTATGCCCGTTTGAGGGTCCTGCGGCGTGGCTTGACGACCGGACGGTAAGGTGAGGCCAGTAAAGCATGATGTCAGTGTGACATCAATGCATTTACGTGGCATTTTACCGGGGGGTCAAGGTTTGGCACTGTCTGCCGATATCTTTCTCCAGTAAGCAGCAAATCTTTCAGCACACCCCAGGAGTCTTCAATGGCTGGCATTCTCGACACGGTAGATCAACGCACGCAACTGGTGGGTGAGAATCGCCTGGAGATCCTTATGTTTCGCCTGGCAGGGCGCCAGTTGTTCGCAATCAACGTGTTCAAGGTGCAGGAAGTCCTGCAGTTGCCCAAGCTGACCCTGATGCCCCAGCGTCACCCGTTTGTCTGCGGCGTGGTCAACCTGCGCGGCCAGACCCTGCCGGTGATCGACCTGTCCCAGGCCATTGGCATGCGTCCGCTGGTACCGGGGCCCAACAGCACCATTATCGTTACCGAGTACAACCGCTCGGTACAGGCGTTCCTGGTGGGCGGCGTCGACCGCATCGTCAACATGACCTGGGAGTCGATCCTGCCACCGCCGGCGAGCGCCGGCCGCCAGCACTACCTCACGGCCATCAGCAAGGTGGATGAGCAGTTGGTGGAAATCATCGACGTGGAAAAAGTTCTCGCCGAGATCGTGCCCTACAACGCCAAGGTCTCCCGGGAAAAACTCGAGGATCCGGTGCTCGAACGTGCCCGTGGTCGCGAAGTGCTGTTGGTGGATGACTCCAACGTGGCCTTGTCGCAACTGCGCGACACCCTGGGGCAACTGGGGGTGAAGATGCATATCGCCAGTGACGGCCTCAAGGCCTTGAACATGCTCAAGGCATGGGCGGACAGCGGCCAGGTGATGACCGACAAACTGTTGATGATCTTCACCGACGCCGAAATGCCCGAGATGGACGGCTACCGCCTGACTACCGAGATCCGCAACGACCCACGCCTGCGCGGCCTCTATGTGGTGCTGCACACATCCTTGTCGGGCAGCTTCAACGACTCGATGGTGAAGAAGGTCGGTTGCGACAACTTCCTCTCCAAATTCCAGCCCGACAAGTTGGTGGATGTGGTGCGCCAGCGCCTGATGCTGGACGAAGTGCCGGCCTGATTCCGGCCTGTGACGAGGGGGCCTCTAATTGCCGGCCTGGGGAAATTTTGATTCTGTCGGCGTGCTCGTATAGGGTGACGCTTTTGCTCACAGGAACCCACGCTCATGCTTCGTCTCAGCGCGTTGTATCGGTACCCCTTGAAGTCGGGCAAGGCAGAGACCTTGTCGCATATCGGCCTGGATAAACTCGGGCTGGACGGGGACCGACGCTGGATGCTGGTGGACGAGGCCAGCGGGCGATTCCTGACCCAGCGTGCCGTGGCGCAGATGAGCCAGCTGTCGGCGTTATGGAATGCCGCCGGTGGCCTGACCTTGAGCGCTGCTGGCCTGCCCACCCTGGATGTGGCGTTGCCCGGCGCCGATGCCGAGCTGCGCGGTGTCACCATCTGGCGCGACACCCTGCGGGTCCCGGACGCCGGTGCAGAGGCCGCCGATTGGGTCAGCCAGTTCATCGGCAAACCGACACGTTTGGTGCAAGTCCCGCTGGAGCGCGCGCGCACCACGGCGGCCGGCTACGGCAAGGACGATGACCAGGTGGCGTTCGCCGACGGTTTCCCCTTGTTGCTGATAGGCCAGGCGTCTCTCGACGACTTGTCGCAACGCGTCGGCCGGCCCATGGAAATGCTGCGCTTTCGCCCCAACCTGGTGATCGAAGGCAGCGAGGCTTTTGCCGAGGATGGCTGGAAGCGCGTGCGCATTGGTGAGGTGGAGTTCCGGGTGGTCAAGTCCTGCTCGCGGTGCATCCTCACCACCATCGACCCGGCGACCGGGGAGCGCAGTGCCGATCGCCAGCCGCTGGCGACCCTGGAAACCTACCGCAAACAGCCCGATGGCGTGATGTTCGGCCAGAACCTGGTCAATGACGGCGCGGGCCGCCTGGAAGTCGGCATGCCGGTGACGATCCTCGAATAACCGTCGCCCATGAAAAATGCCCGCCTCTTGGGAGGCGGGCATTTTTTTGTGCGCGGGAAAAGCTTAGCCGCGGTATTCGCAGAGGTAGGCAGTGTCCACGGCCACCTTGAGCTGGAACTTGCTGTCGGCAGGCACATTGAACTGGCTGCCGGCGGCGAAGGTTTCCCACGCGTCGCTGCCTGGCAACTTGACGGTCAGCGCGCCCGAGACCACGTGCATGATTTCACGCTGGGCCGTGCCGAATTCGTATTCACCCGGAGCCATCACGCCGATGGTCGCCGGACCTTCAGGGGTGCCGAAGGCGATCGACTTGACGGTGCCGTCGAAGTACTCATTGACTTTGAACATGGGCGAATCCTCGAAAAAAGGGGCAAGAAAGGTCGGCCAGTATGCCTTCTACACGGGCAAAATCAACGGCAGCAAACGTGCGGTATTGCGCGCATCTTCCAGTGCCCGGTGTTGCTGGCCGTTGAACTGCATGCCCGCCAGTTGCAAGGCGCCATTGAGCCCCAACGGCTTGTCCAGGCGTCGGGCCTTGGCGAAGCGCTGCTTGAGGTTCACATGGGGTGTCTGGCTTAGCGCGCTGGCCAGGCCATGGCGCTGCCACTCCAACTCCAGTTGCTGGCGATCATAGTCGCCCCAGCTGGCCCAGCCTTCCAGGCGCGGATGATGCTGGCCCAGCCAGCGTTCGAACAGCGGCCAGACCTCGGTCAAGGGCGCTGCGCTGTCGATACTGGCCTGGCTGATGTGCGTCAGCTGGCGGCAGAACGGCGTCAACAACGGGCGGCGCAAGGGCCGCACGAAGCGCTGGAAATGGTCCAGCTCGCGGCCCTGGCGGTTGACCAGGCTCACGCCGATTTCGATGATTTCCATCTCCGACACGGGCCAGCCGCCGTCATCCGTTGTGGCTTCAAGATCAATAATCAGCCAATGAGGCATCGCAGGTTCCCGTACTCATCCCTTTCTGATGGGGATAGAGCGTAGCCAAGCCTGGTAGTTCCGCCCAGGGCTACTCGATCTGCAGCAATACCTGGCGATTGCGCACTTGATCACCGGCGCTGACGTGAATGGCCTTGACCACCCCGTCGATGCCCGCTTTGAGCGGATGCTCCATTTTCATCGCTTCGAGCACCAGCAGCAGTTGGCCCTTGCTCACCACATCCCCTTCGCGCACCTGCAGCAGGGTAATGGCACCGTCCATCCGCGCCTTGACCGTGCCGCTGCTGACGGGCGCTTCACGACTGGCCACGGTTTGCGTCTGGTTGCTCACGCACAGGCTGGTGCCGGCATTCAACAGCCAGAGCTGGGAGCCTTGCAGGTGATAGGCAATCCGCCGCCGAATGCCGTTGATGACCAGGCTGGCCCAGCGTCCGTCGCTGTCGAGGAGGTGGATGTCGATGTTGCCGACTTGCAGATGATCCTCCGCCAGTAAGCGGGCGCTGACCTCATGGCGGTGCTCATCGACGCCCAGGCGGTAGGTCCAGGGCACGCTGGCATTGTTGCGCCAGCCTGCCAGGGCCGGGCCATGCACTGCCGCGCTGTGCCGATAAAACAGGGCGGCGGCCAGAGCCAGGTCTTCTTCGCTGACGGCAGGGCGGGCAATGTCACTGAAGTGTTCGGCAATAAATCCGGTGCTGAAATCCGCCGCGACAAATTGCGCATGCCTCAGCAGGTCCACCAGTAACCGCTGATTGCTGGGGATCCCCAGCAGCACGCAGTCCTGCACCGCCCGCAGCAGCTTGCGCCGTGCCTCTTCGCGGGTAGCGCCATGGGCGATGATCTTGCCCAGCATCGGATCATAAAACGGGCTGATGCGCTGCGGGGCTTGCAATCCATGATCGACCCGCACCCCGGCCGCCGGCTCCCAGCGCAACACCTCGCCAGTTTGTGGCAAGAAACCCTGGGCCGGGTCTTCGGCGTACAGGCGCACTTCCATGGCATGCCCGCTCAGCGTCACCTGGTCCTGGCGCAAGGGCAGGGGCTGGCCGGCGGCGATTTGCAGTTGCCAGTCCACCAGGTCCAGGCCGGTGATCAGTTCGGTGACCGGGTGCTCCACCTGCAGGCGGGTGTTCATTTCCAGGAAATAGAACCGCCCGCTCCGGTCCAGCAGGAACTCCACAGTGCCCGCGCCGACATACGCCACTGCGCGTCCGGCCTTGAGCGCCGCTTCGCCCATGGCCTGGCGCAGTTCGGTAGTCATGACCGGGCAGGGTGCTTCTTCGATGACCTTCTGATGGCGGCGCTGGACCGAGCAATCACGTTCGCCCAGGTAGATCAGGTTGCCGTGGGCATCGCCGAACAGCTGGATTTCCACATGGCGCGGTTCGATCAGCGCCTGCTCCAGAATCAGTTCGTCGCTGCCAAAGGCATTCAGGGCCTCGGAGCGTGCGGTGTGCAGTTGTTCGAGCAACTGCGCCGGCGCGTGTACCAGGCGCATGCCGCGTCCGCCGCCGCCGGCACTGGCCTTGATCATCAGCGGGTAGCCGATGCGCTCGGCTTCGCTCTGCAGGGTGGCGTCGTCTTGCGCGCTGCCCTGGTAGCCGGCGATGCACGGCACCCCGGCGTCGAGCATGGCGATTTTTGACAGGCGCTTGCTGCCCATCAACGCGATGGCGTCGGCGCTGGGGCCGATAAATACCAGGCCGGCGGCAATGCAGGCCTTGGCGAACTCGGGGTTCTCCGAGAGAAAGCCGTAGCCGGGGTGGATCGCATCGGCGCCGGTCAGGCGTGCGGCATCGAGGATCGCCGGGATGTTCAGGTAGGACTGTTGCACCGGGGCGGGGCCGATGTTCACCGCTTCGTCGGCCATTTGTACGTGCAGGGCGTTGGCGTCGGCTGCGCTATAAACCGCCACGGTGCGGTAGCCCAGGGCTTGGGCGGTGCGCTGGATTCGGCAGGCGATTTCGCCGCGGTTGGCGATCAGTATTTTATTGAAACTGGGCATTTTGGGTCCCTGTTTGATTGGTTGCGCAGGCGCTGGCTTGCCTGCGATTGCATCACCTCGGTATCCCTGACAGACCCAGGTGCCCGCATCGCAGGCAAGCCAGCTCCTACAGGGGATGTGGCGTTTTCAAGATCAACTCACCCACCTGGCCTTGCGTTTCTCGACAAACGCCCGCGTCCCCTCAATGCCTTCTTCCCCGGTCACCGCCTCGGCAAACCAATCGGCAGCCTGATCCAGCAGCAGCTCCAACGGCTGATCCAGGCTCTGGAGCAACAACGCCTTGGTTCGCGCATTGGCGCGCGGTGCACAGCGCAATACCTGCCCCAACACCTCATCCAGGCGCTGCGCCAATCCTTGGGGGTCATGCTCGACAAAATGCACCACCCCCAGGCGCTGCGCCTCGACCCCGTCAAACCGCGCCGCAGTCAGCGCCAGGCGCCGGGCCTGGGTCAGGCCGATGCGCCGCACCACAAACGGCGCGATCTGCGCCGGCAGCACGCCGAGGCTGGTTTCCGGCAAGCCGAACTGTGCCTGGTGGTCGGCAATGGCGATGTCGCTGACACACGCCAGGCCAAAACCGCCGCCCAGCACCGCGCCCTGCAACACCACAATCACCACCTGGGGCAGGGCTTCGACTTCTTGCAACAGCGCGCCAAACACCCGGTTCAAATCACGCAAGCCTTCGCGGCTGCCCGCGCGGCTCATGTCCTTAACATCGGCGCCCGCACAGAAGTGCCCGCCCGCGCCACTGATCACCAATGCCCGCACCTGCTCGTCACGGGCGACATCCGTCAGCACGGCGCGCAGTTCGCTGACCATCTGCACGCTCATGGCATTGCGGTTCTGCGGGCGGTTGAGGGTGATGTGCAGCACGCCGTTGTGCGGCTCCAGCAGCAAGGTTTCACAGGCGTTCACGACTTTTTCCCCGGCAGCGTACCCATCAGTTTGCAGATGATCCCCAGCATGATCTCGTCGGCGCCGCCGCCAATCGACACCAGGCGCACATCACGATAGGCGCGGGCCACCGGGTTGTCCCACATAAAGCCCATGCCGCCCCAGTACTGCAGGCAGCTGTCGCTGACTTCGCGGCCCAGGCGCCCGGCCTTGAGCTTGGCCATCGAGGCCAGCCGCGTCACGTCCTGGCCCTTGAGGTATTGCTCGGTGGCCTGGTAGACCAGGGCGCGTAGGCACTCGATCTCGGTGGACAGTTCGGCCAGGCGAAAGTGGATCACCTGGTTGTCGATCAGGGCCTTGCCGAAGGTCTGGCGCTCCTTGCAGTAGGCGATGGTGCTGTCGACGCAGGCCTCCAGGCCCTTGATCATATTGGCCGCGCCAAACAGCCGTTCTTCCTGGAACTGCAGCATCTGCATCATGAAGCCCGCGCCTTCGTGGCCGATGCGGTTGCGCTGTGGGATGCGCACATCATCGAAAAACACCTGGGCGGTTTCCGAGCTGTGCATGCCGAGCTTTTCCAGGGGCGGGCTGACGCTGATCCCGGGGGTGTTCATCGGCACCATGATCAGTGACTTGTTGATATGCGGCTTGCCGTCCGAGGTGTTGGCCAGCAGGCAGATAAAGTCGGCGCTGGGGGAGTTGGTGATCCACATCTTGCTGCCGTTGATCACGTAGTCGTCGCCGTCCTTGCGGGCGTGGGTTTTCAAGCCGGCCACGTCGGAGCCAGCGCCGGTTTCCGAGACGCCGATGCAACCCACCTGTTCGCCGCTGATGGCCGGGCGCAGGAATTCGTCGCGCAGTTCATCGGAGCCAAAACGTGCGAGGGCCGGGGTGCACATATCAGTCTGCACGCCGATGGACATCGGGATGCCGCCACAGCGGATGGTGCCGAACTCTTCGGCGGCGACAATCGAGTAGCTGTAGTCCAGGCCCATGCCGCCGAACTTTTCAGGCTTGGAAATGCCCAGCAGGCCGAGGTCGCCGGCCTTGCGGAAGATCTCGTGGATGGGAAAGCGCCCGGCTTTTTCCCATTCGTCGACGTGGGGGTTGATCTCGCGCTCGACAAAACCCCGTACGGTACGGCGCAGCTCTTCGTGTTCCTGGGTGAAGATCATTTTTATTGTTCTCCTGATCGTTAAAAGCGCGCGGCGCCAAAGCTGTTGGGTTGCAATTGGCGCACCTGGGCTTGCTGGCAGATATCCAACAGGTAGCCCAGCAGCGTGCGGGTGTCCCGCGGGTCAATCAGCCCGTCGTCCCACAGGTTGGCGCTGCCATACAGGGCCGTGGACTGGCTATCGAGTTTCTGCGCGGTGACCTGCTCGAGCATGTCGAGCACCTTGGGGTCGGGCACCAGGCCGTCTTTCAACTGCTTGGCCTCGGTGACAATACGCAGCACCTTGCCGGCCTGGGCGCCGCCCATCACGGCGGTGCGGCTATTGGGCCAGGCGAAGATAAAGCGTGGGTCCAGGCCACGGCCGCACATCGCATAGTTGCCGGCGCCGTAGGAACCGCCGACCACTACCGTGAGCTTGGGCACACGGGCATTGGCCACCGCCTGGATCATCTTCGCGCCGTGCTTGATCACGCCTTGTTGCTCGGATTCGGTGCCCACCATAAAGCCGGTGGTGTTGTGGAAAAACAGCAGCGGCGTCTGGCTCTGGTCGCACAGCTGGATAAATTGCGCGGCCTTGCTCGCGCCCTTGGGCGTGATCGGGCCGTTGTTGCCGATAAACCCGCAGGCCCGGCCCTGGATGTGCAGGTGGCCGCAGACGGTGTGGGGATCGAACTCGCCCTTGAACTCCAGGAAGTTGGAGCCATCGGCGATACGCGCGATGATTTCCCGTACGTCATAGGGCTTTTTCGGGTCCGAGGGGATCAGGCCCAGCAGCTCTTCAATCGGATACAGCGGCTCTGTATAGGCCCGCGCCGGCTGGGGTGGCAGCCGGTCGTCCCAGGGCAGCAGGCTGACAATCTCGCGCACGATGCGCACGCCGTCGGCGTCATTTTCCGCCAGGTATTCGGCGGTGCCGGCGGTTTGCGCATGCATCTGGGCGCCGCCCAGTTCCTCGTCCGTCGCCACTTCGCCGGTGGCGGCCTTGAGCAGCGGCGGGCCGGCCAGGAATAGCTTGGCCTTGCCGCGCACCACCACCACGTAATCCGAAAGCCCCGGCTGATAGGCACCGCCGGCGGTGGCCGAGCCGTGCACCACGGTGATCTGCGGCAGGCCCATGGCTGACATCCGCGCCTGGTTGGCGAAGCTGCGCGCACCTTCGACGAAAATCTCCGCCGCGTAATTAAGATTGGCGCCGCCGCTTTCGGCCAGGGTCACCACCGGCAGTTTGTTCTCCATGGCGATCTGTTGCAGGCGCAGGGATTTTTTCAAGCCGCTGGGGGAAATCGTCCCGCCCTTGATTGCGCTGTTGTTGGCCACCACCAGCAGGCGCACGCCGCTGACATAGCCGATACCGGCAATCAGCCCGCCGCCGGCCGCGCTGCCATCCTTGTCATCGTGCAGCTTGTAACCGGCCAGGCTTGCCAGTTCGAGGAAGGGCGCACCGGGGTCGAGCAACAGGTTGAGGCGCTCACGGGGCAGCAGTTGGCCGCGTTTGTCGAACTTGCCCTTGGCCTCGGCGGCCTTGTCCAACAGGTTCTGTTCCAGTTGGCGCAGATGATGGATGGCGGTGAGCATGGCCTCGCGGTTCTGTGCGAACTGCGGGTTGTGGGTGTCGAGTAGGGAGTCGATGACCGGCATGATTTATTGGCCCTCCTTGAGCACATCCGGCAGGTAGGCGCGGTGAAAACCATTGAACGACGGGCTCGGCGGCTGCGCCTTGTGCAGCGGCCAGGCGCGGCTGCCCAGGCTGGCGGCGCCGTCGATGCGCAAGGTGCTGCCGCTGACGAATGCGGCGGCGGGGCTGAGCAGGAACACAATCGCCGCACTGACTTCCGATTCGGTGCCAATACGTTTGAGGGGCACATGCTCGCGCAGGGTCGGGATCACCGCCTTGAACGCGCCTTCGTAGGTGTCCATGCCACTGGAGGCGATCCAGCCCGGCGCCACTGCGTTGACCCGCACCCCGGCGTAACCCCACTCGA
Organism: Pseudomonas sp. MF5691; assembly: GCF_016405645.1. NCBI lineage: Bacteria > Pseudomonadati > Pseudomonadota > Gammaproteobacteria > Pseudomonadales > Pseudomonadaceae > Pseudomonas > Pseudomonas sp. MF5691. The sequence continues at coordinate 32,283 of NZ_JAEKDC010000004.1, read as the reverse complement.
ACGCGGCGGTCTTGGTGAAGTTGTCCATCCCCGCGCGCGCCGCGCCCGAGTGGCCCATGCCGGGCATGCCGCCCCACATGTCGGCCAGCATGTTGACGATGGCACCGCCGTGCTTGCTCATTGACTGATTGAACACTTCCCGCGCCATCAGGAAACCGCCCACCAGGTTGGTACGCATTACGGTTTCAAAGCCTTTTTGATTGATCGACGCCAGGGGCGAGGGGTATTGGCCGCCGGCATTGTTCACCAGACCCTGGATCGGCCCGTGTGCCTCGATGATCTGGCTGACCAGCGCCTTCACCGCTTCTTCATCGCGGATATCACAGGCGTGCCAGCTGGCGTGGCCGCCGTCTTCGGTAATTTCCTGGCTGACCCGTTGCAGCTTTTCCGGCTTGCGCCCCACCAGCACCACATGGGCGCCGAGTGCCGCCAGTTCATGGGCGGTGCAACGGCCAATGCCGCTGCCGCCACCGGTGACGATAAGGGTCTGCCCCTGGAACAGGTCGGCTTTGAAGATCGAGTCGAAGGCCACGGCGAGAGTCCCTTAGGTGAGTTGATCGGCGATGTGGCGGGGCACGGCAATCGGGATTTCCAGCAGTTGCTGGGCGAAAGCCTTGCCTTGAGGGTCGATGCGCAGGCTGGCGATACCGCCGCCGCCCAGGGCGTTTTCGAGGAGGAAGTTGAGGCTGTGGCTGCCCGGCAGGTACCAGCGCTCGACGCGCCCGTGCAATGGGTCGAGTACATGGCTCATCCAGTCGACGATCACCTCTGGGGTCAGTGCTTCGGCAATCCATGGCAGGTATTCGGGCCGGCGCGCGATCACGCCAATATTGCTGTGATTACCCTTGTCCCCGGAGCGCGCCACGGCCAGCTTGACCAGGGGCACGCTGGCCTCGGCGCGGCCTTCGGGTTTGGGCGGGTCGAGGGGCGCGTGGGGCGTGCTCAGGGCGGCCGTGGCAGGCAGTTCGCAAGGGTGGGATTGCCCCTGGAAGTCGACGCTCAGGCGGCACGCGCTTTTGTCGATCAGGAACGAAAACAGGCGGATCAGTGGATACACCGTGGGCCTGCCGCCGACAATGCCGGTCAGGCCCGGCGTCATGCCGGTGGCCGCCTGGGCGATTTCCCGGGCGAACAGCACCAGGGCCTGTTTGCTTGGGTGGCGCACCGTCAGCTTGAGCACCACTTCGCGACAGTCCTGGCGCCGGGCATGGGCGCCGTAGGTGGCCTCACTGCCGAGCAACTCGATGCAGACCTCGGTATAGGGTGCCCAGCCGCGCTGGCTGAACAACTGCGAGGTCTTGTTGATGATCGCCTGGCCGACCCGTTCGGCCTTGGCCACTGCGTCGATACCGGCCAGCAGGCAACTGGCGGTACAGCGGAAACCGTCGGGGTAGGTGGCACTGACTTTGTACTGGTCGGTGGGTGCCAGCCCTTTGGCACCGCGCAGACGCACGCGGTTTTCGCCTTGTTGCTCCAGCGTGACCTGGCTGAAGTCGCAGATCACATCCGGCAGCAGGTAGGCGCGTGGGTCGCCGATCTCATACAGCAGTTGTTCGGCGACGCTCAGTTCGCTGATCAGGCCGCCTGTGCCCGGCACTTTGCTGACGGTGAACTGGCCGTCGGCACTGACCTCGACAATCGGGAAACCGATGTGCTCGTAGTCCGGCACCTCGCGCCAATCGGTGAAGTTGCCGCCAGTGCACTGCGCGCCACATTCGATGATATGCCCGGCCAGTGCGGCCTGGGCCAGGTGGTCGTAGTCCTGCCACCCCCAGTTGAATTCGTGCACCAGGGCCGCGCTGACCACTGCGCTGTCCACCACGCGCCCGGTGATAACGATATCGGCGCCCAGTTGCAGGGCCTGGACGATGCCCGGCGCGCCGAGGTAGGCATTGGTCGACACGCACATCGCCGGCAAAGGCGCGCCGCTGAACATATCGCTGATGCCCTGCAGTTGTTTGAACTGCGGTTGCAGGTCATCGCCCAGCACTACGGCGATTTTCAGCGGCACCCCGGCCTGGTCGCAGGCGGCCTGCAAGGCGGCGGCGCAGGCCTGGGGGTGGATGCCGCCGGCGTTGCTGATCACCCGGATGCCCTGGCGCTGGATATCACCGAGCAAGGGCGCCAGGACTTCGACGAAGTCCGGGGCATAGCCGGCCTGGGGGTCTTTCATGCGCGCCCCGGCGAGGATCGACAGGGTGACTTCGGCCAGGTAGTCGAACACCAGGTAGTCCAGCGCGCCGCCTTGCACCAACTGCGCGGCGGCGGTGCAGGTGTCGCCCCAGAATGCACTGGCGCAGCCGATACGAACGGTCTTGTTCATGGGACGTCCTTCTCTGCAAAATCGCTGGGTCGAGACTACCAAGCAAGCGCTTGGTTTGTAAACTGTGTACACAACTTATGCCCAAGCGCTTGCTTGGGTGGCTGCCACGGCCTAAATTGCCGGCCATGACGCAATCAAAGTAGTTGAGGAGAGCAGCATGGATGAGCAAAAAGCCCTGGAGGTGATGCGCACCATGGTGGACGGCGGGCAACTGACCGACCCCGACAGCGCCCGGGGCAAGCTGCTGCAGACCGCGGCTCACCTGTTTCGCAACAAGGGCTATGAACGCACCACCGTGCGCGACCTGGCCAGTGCGGTGGGAATCCAGTCCGGCAGCATCTTCCACCACTTCAAGAGCAAGGATGAAATCCTGCGGGCGGTGATGGAAGAAACCATCCATTACAACACCGCGATGATGCGCGCCTCCCTGGCCGAGGCGAGCAGCGTGCGCGAACGGGTGCTGGCGCTGATTCGCTGTGAGTTGCAGTCGATCATGGGCGGCAGCGGCGAGGCCATGGCGGTGCTGGTGTATGAATGGCGTTCGCTGTCGGCAGAAGGGCAGGCCCAGGTGCTGGCATTGCGCGATGTCTACGAAGAGATCTGGTTGCAGGTATTGGGGGAGGCCAAGCAGGCTGGGTATATCAAGGGTGATGTATTTATCACTCGGCGTTTCCTGACCGGGGCGCTGTCGTGGACCACGACCTGGTTCCGCGCCCAGGGCAGCATGACCCTCGAGCAATTGGCCGATGAAGCATTGCTGCTGGTGCTGAAGGCGGATTAGGCGGGTAAAGCAAGCGATTTAATTGTCGGGCCGGAAGTTGTCTCCCCGGACAAAAACGCCTAGCTTAGCGAGATCCAGATTTTGAACGGTGCGTGCCTGATGTTTTCGCCATTGCGGCTGGCTGCAGGATTAACAGTATTGGCAATGGGCACCTTGTGGCAGGCGCAGGTTTCGGCGGCCCAATTGGTACGGGTCGGTGCTGCGCATTTTCCACCGTATACGGTGCGCCCGGAGCAGGGCGCCGACAGCGGGCTGCTCCCGCAATTGCTGGAGGCGCTGAACCGTGCGCAGCGCGAGTACCAGTTTGTGCTGGTACCCACCTCCATTCCCCGGCGTTTTCGTGATTTCCAGCAGGGCCGGGTCGATATGGCCATCTTCGAGAACCCGCAGTGGGGGTGGCAGGATATCCCCCATACCAGTGTCGACATGGGCCTGGAGGACGCCGAGATATTCGTCACCCAGCGCCAGACCGGCCGCGACCAGGGCTATTTCACCGATCTGGCGGGCAAGCGCCTGGCGGTGTTCAGCGGTTATCACTACGCCTTCGCCAACTTCAACCCCGACCCCAAGGCCATGGCCACGCAGTTCAACGCCACCTTGACCTATTCCCATGACAGCAACTTGCTGATGGTGACCCGTGGCCGCGCGGATATCGCCCTGGTCACGCGTTCCTACCTCAGTGACTTTATGGTGCGCAATCCCGACACCGCCGGGCAGTTCCTGGTGTCGGAGCGCATTGATCAGGTGTACCACCACTACGCCTTGCTGCGGCCCAAGGCGGCGATCAGCGGCCCGGCGTTTGCCGCATTGCTCAAGGATCTGCGCGACAGCGGCGAGCTGTTGAAGATCTTTGAACCGTACCGCATTGATGTGCTGCCGGTAGCTGACGCACCCTGATCTGGGCAACGCCCGCTTAAATTTTTGCTGCTGGTTCACGTCACTTCGTCTAACTGTCGACGATTATCGTGAGCCCCCTCCATGCCCAATCCCCAAGACTTGTCAGTCCTGCCACTCCCGGCAGGGCCTGCCCTTAACGCAGACGAAAGCGATGGCCGCCTGACCCTGACTCTCGCTGGCCAGCCGCTGGTGCGCCTGCGCCTGGCGCGCGGCGAAGAGCTGCACCTGCAGTTGCAAAGCCCCGGTGAGGTGCCGTCGGTGCAGGCCTTGTGGGCCGCCTGTTACTGGCTGTTTGCCCGTGAGCCTGAGCGCCAGCAACTGGTCTGGCACCTCGAACACGCCCCTGACGAGGCCCTGCGCAGCGGCCTGCTGCTGGCCACGGATGTGGCAGGGCGGTTCCGTTGCGAGCGCACTCTGTTCTGGCAATTGCCACAGCCGTGGTTGGGCCAGCCGGTGAGTGGCGCTTATCCGCAGCAAATGATCCTCAGCAATGGCAAGCGCCATCCGGTGCGTGCGCCCAAACCGTGCGGCGAAGTCTACCGACGTTTCGACGCACGTCTGGGCGCGTGGATTTCACTGCGTACGCTGGAGATCGACGTGGACCTGGCCCGCTTCAATCGCTGGCAGAACAGCGCGCGGGTCGCCAGTTTCTGGCAGGAAAGCGGCAGCCTGGAGCAGCATCGGGACTATCTGGAGAAGCTTGCAGCTGACCCACATGCCTTGACGCTGATCGGTTGTTTCGACGATGAGCCGTTTGCCTATTTCGAGGCGTATTGGGCCAGGGAGGATCGCATTGCGCCGTTCTATGAGGTGGACGATTACGATCGGGGCATCCATATGCTGGTGGGGGAGGAGCACCACCGCGGGCCGCACAAGGTGGCCAGTTGGCTGGCGGCGCTGGTGCACTATCTGTTTCTCGACGACCCGCGCACCCAGCGGGTGGTGGCGGAGCCCAGGGCCGACAACGCGAAGATGATTGGGTATATGCAGAACCAGTGTTTCCACTGCGAGAAGGAGTTCGATTTCCCCCACAAGCGCGCGGCGCTGATGATGCTGGGGCGGGAGCGTTTTTTTGAGCGGTGTGGGTTGGCCTGAGACCTTGGGGGCAATGAAGATCAACTGTGGGGGCTTGTGTGGGAACGGGCTTGCCCGTGATAGCGGTGTGTCAGCCACTGGATTGACTGGCTGATCCAATGCCATTGCGGGCAAGCCCGCTGCCACACAAGCTCATGCCTCATTGCAATGGCGTGGTGCTCAGACCCGTCGCGCAAACGTATCGCTATGGGTCCCCGAAACCTTACGGCAGTGCACCAACGCATCACGGATCATAAAGTTGACCAGCGTTGGCGACACCCCGAGTTCCTTGGCGATGTCCTTTTGCGGCACGCCATGCAGACGGTACATCTCGAACGCGTAGCGCGTGCGTTGGGGCAGTTCGGTCAGGGCGTCGGCGATGTTTTCCAGGGTGGAAAAATTGATGTGCGAGGTTTCCGGTGAAGCACCATGAATAACCACATTCAAGCCTTCCTCTTCCGTCCCGGAGTACTTCAGTTCCAGGGCCTGTTTACGGTAGTGGTCGATAGCCAGGTTACGCACGATCTGGAACAGGTAGCTCAGTTGAGCCTTGAACGATGAGGTGATCTGCGGGGCCGATTGCAGTCTGAAGTAGGCGTCCTGCACCACGTCTTCGGCACGGGAACGGCAGCCGGTAATGCGCGCCGCGATCTTGACCAGGGTCAGTCGATTATCGACAAACGCCTGGAGTAACGGTGAATCGCACCTGCTTGTGGATACTTGTTCCGTCATGGAAATCACCTTGCTGCAAATATGGTTAGTGGAGGGCATCCCTGCTGAGGCCTCCTACACATCGGGCAACAAATTATGCTTAATGATAATGATTGTCAAATGAGAAGTGGAACTAATCTTATACCGAAATACAAACTGTGAGGCGCTTCTCTTTGTGTACCGGCCCTGGCAGGCAGGCAGACTAATTATTTTGCCGGGCCATCCGTTCTCATTGGTGACAGGCCAGCCAACACGCCGGCCATGGATTTGCACCCGGAGGAGGACGACATGCGTTTCTATCGCGAGAACCCAGCGATCCAGGCAGGGGTGGTCTGAGATGAGCACGTCGACCCGCTTGCGCCTGTTTTGCCTGCCCTATTCGGGCTCCAGCGCCATGTTCTACAGCCGCTGGCGTCGGGCACTGCCGGAGTGGTTGCAAGTGCGCCCGCTGGAGTTGCCGGGGCGTGGCATGCGCATGGACGAGCCCTTGCAGCGCGATATCAAGGTGCTTGCCGCGCAGTTGGCGGATGAGATCAGCGCCGAACTCGACGGCCCTTACGCCTTGTTTGGCCATAGCCTGGGCGGTTTGCTGGCTTTCGAGCTGGCCCATGCCCTGCGCGAACGCGGGCTGCCTGCACCCCTGGCGCTGTTTGCTTCGGCCACCGCCGGCCCGGCGCGACGGGATGTCAGCGAATACGCCATTGAAAAAGACGACACCCAACTGATCGAGCGCCTGCGCAAGCTCAAGGGCACGCCCGAAGACGCGTTGACCAACCGCGAATTGATGCAATTGACGCTGCCGATCCTGCGCGCCGACTTCCTGTTGTGCGGCAGTTTCCAGTACGGCGAGCGCGAGCCGTTGTCGATGCCGATCCATGTGTTTGGCGGCAAGCAGGACGACGTGCGCGCCGACGAATTGCTCGACTGGCAGGAAGACACCGCCAGTGGTTTCTCCCTGGACATGTTCGAGGGGCACCATTTCTTTCTGGTGCAACAGGAAAACTCACTGTTGCGCTGCCTGCGCCGCTACGCCGACGAGCACTTGACCCGCTGGCGCCATAGCGCTGCACGGCGGGCGGCCCTGGCGACCGGCTGAACACGCCGCCGCGCGCCCATGCCCTCTATCCCCGATTTCCCCGTAAGCCGATTTCAGGCAGGAACCCCTCATGATGGACGCCTTCGAACTTCCCCGCACCCTGGTCCAGTCTCTCCAGCGCCGCGCCGCGCAGACCCCGGACCAGGTGGCCCTGCGCTTTCTGGCTGAGTCTGCCGCCGAGACCGTGGTGCTCAGCTACCGTGACCTGGACCTGCGCGCCCGCACCATCGCTGCCGCCTTGCAGGCCTCGGCCGGGCTGGGTGAGCGTGCGGTGCTGCTGTTCCCCAGCGGCCCGGATTATGTCGCGGCGTTCTTTGGCTGCCTGTACGCGGGGGTGATCGCGGTGCCGGCCTATCCGCCGGAGTCCACTCGCCGGCATCACCAGGAGCGGTTGCTGTCGATCATCGCCGATGCCGAGCCCAGGCTGTTGCTGACCAGCAGTGGTTTGCGCGACGCCCTGGGGCAGATCGAGCAAGCGCCGCCCTTGCTCTGCGTGGATGAACTGCACAGCGAAATCGCCGCCGGCTGGGTCGCGCCAAACCTGCAGGACGACGATATCGCCTTCCTGCAATACACCTCCGGCTCCACCGCCTTGCCCAAAGGTGTGCAAGTCAGCCACGGCAACCTGGTGGCTAACGAATTGCTGATCCGTCGCGGCTTTGGCATCGACCTCAACCCCGATGACGTGATTGTCAGCTGGCTGCCGCTGTACCACGACATGGGCTTGATTGGCGGCCTGTTGCAACCGATCTTCAGCGGCGTGCCCTGCGTGTTGATGTCGCCGGCGTACTTCCTTGGCCGCCCGTTGCGCTGGCTGGAAGCGATCAGCCAATACCGCGGGACCATCAGCGGTGGCCCGGACTTCGCCTACCGCCTGTGCAGCGAGCGGGTCAGCGACTCGGCCCTTGAGCGCCTGGACCTGAGCCATTGGCGCGTGGCCTATTCCGGTTCCGAGCCGATCCGTCTCGACACCCTGGAGCGCTTCGCCGAGAAGTTCGCCCCGTGCGGTTTTACCCCGAACAACTTCTTCGCCTCCTATGGCTTGGCCGAAGCGACCCTGTTTGTCGCCGGCGGCACCCGTGGCCAGGGCATCCCGGCGTTGCGCCTGGACGAACAGGCGCTGGCCGCCAACCGTGCCGAACCAGGGCAGGGCACTGCGATCATGAGCTGTGGCACGAGCCAGCCCGAGCACGCGGTGCTGATCGTCGAGCCGCAGACTCTCGCCGAGCTGGACGACAACTGCGTCGGCGAAATCTGGGCCACCGGCCCGAGCATTGCCCACGGCTACTGGCGCAACCCCGAAGCCACCGCCGAGACGTTTGTACAGCACGCCGGTCGCACCTGGTTGCGCACCGGTGACCTGGGCTTTATCCGCGACGGCGAGGTGTTTATCACCGGGCGCCTGAAAGACCTGCTGATCGTGCGCGGGCACAACCTGTACCCGCAGGACATCGAGCAAACCGTCGAACGCGAAGTGGAAGTGGTGCGCAAGGGGCGTGTCGCGGCATTTGCGGTGAATGACCAGGGCCTGGAAGGCATCGGCATCGCCGCAGAAATCAGCCGCAGCGTGCAGAAGATCCTGCCGCCGGAAGCCCTGATCAAAGCCATTCGCCAGGCAGTGGCCGAGGCCTATCAAGAAGCGCCCTGCGTGGTGGTGTTGCTCAACCCCGGCGCGTTGCCGAAAACCTCCAGTGGCAAGGTCCAGCGTTCGGCCTGCCGCACCCGCCTGGCCGATGGCAGCCTCGACAGCTACGCGCAGTTCCCCGATCAGCGCGCGCAGGCGGGCGATGGGGCACTGGCGTCAGACCTACAACAGCAGATCGCCGCGATCTGGTGCGAACAGTTGCAGGTGGCGCAAGTGGCTGGCGATGATCACTTCTTCTTGCTCGGCGGCAACTCCATCAGCGCCACCCAAGTGGTTGCCCGCCTGCGCGAAACCCTGGGCCTGGAACTCAATCTGCGCCTGCTGTTCGAGGCGCCGGTGCTGGCCGATTTCGCCGTCAGTGTCGGCCAACTGCAGGCGGACGGGGGCGTGGCCCAGGGCGCAATCAGCGCCTTGTCACGCCAGCAGGATATGCCGCAATCCCTGGCGCAAAATCGCCTGTGGATCACCTGGCAACTGGACCCGCAGAGCAGCGCCTACACCATCCCCGGCGCCCTGCGCCTACGCGGCGAGCTGGATGAAGACGCGCTGCACGCAAGCTTCGCGCAACTGATCCAGCGCCACGAAGCGCTGCGTACGCGGTTCTATGAGCGCGACGGCCAGGGCTACCAGCGCGTGGATGCGCAGCGTGAGTTTGCCGTGCAAGTCATCGACCTGCGTGACCTGCCGCTGGCCGAGCGTGAAGCCCGCGCCGCGCAGATCCGCGAGGACGAGGCACGCACCCAGTTCGATCTGAAGCAAGGCCCGTTGTTGTGGGTCACGCTGTTGCGCCTGGACGATGAAGATCACCAGTTGCTGGTGACCCTGCACCACATCATCGCCGATGGCTGGTCGCTGACTGTATTGCTCGACGAGTTCTCGCGCCTCTACGCTGCTGCGTCCCAGGGCCAGCGCCTCGAGTTGCCGGCCCTGGCTGTGCAGTACGCCGACTACGGCAGTTGGCAGCGCCAATGGCTGGCCGCAGGCGAGGGCCAGCGCCAGTTGGCCTACTGGCAGCAGCAACTGGGTGACGAACATCCCATCTTGAGCCTGGCCACCGACCACCCGCGCTCGGCCCAGCAACGGCGCAGCGCTTCACGCTACAGCGTGCGCCTGGACGCCAGCCTGGGCGAAGCGATCCGCCAGACCGCCCAAGCGCACCAGGCTACGCCGTTCATGCTGTTGCTGGCGGCGTTCCAGAGCCTGCTGTACCGCTACAGCGGCCAGCGCGATATCCGCATCGGTGTGCCCAACGCCAACCGTACACGCCACGAAACCCAGGGCCTGATCGGCTTCTTTATCAATACCCTGGTGATGCGCGCCGAGGTGGATGCGCGCCTGCCCTTCAGCGAGCTGCTGGCGGCGACGCGCCTGGCCGCCACCGAGGCCCAGGCCCATCAGGACTTACCCTTCGAACAACTGCTGGAAGCCTTCCCCCAAGCCCGGGAACAAGGCCTGTTCCAGGTCATGTTCAACCACCAGCAGCGTGACCTGAGTGCCTTGCGCCGCCTGCCGGGCCTGCTGGCCGAAGAGCTGCCGTGGCACAGCCGCGAAGCCAAGTTCGACCTGCAACTGCACAGCGAAGAAGACCGCAACGGGCGCCTGAGCCTGTCATTCGACTACGCTGACGAGCTGTTCGACGCCAGCACCATCGCGCGCCTGGCCACGCATTTGATTAACCTGTTGCAAGCGGCCTGTGCGCAACCGCACCAAGCGGTGGGCGACCTTGCGCTGCTGCAGGCCGCCGAGCACACCGAGCAACGCAACTGGAGCGAGGCCCCGTGCGCCCCGGCGCAGCGCCTGGTGCCGGAACAACTCAACCAACACAGCGACGAGCGCACCGCCCTGGTCTGGCAGGACGCCAGCCTGACCTTCGCCCAACTGCACACCCAGGCCAACCGCCTGGCCCATTACCTGCGCGACAAAGGCGTCGGCCCGGACGTGTGCGTGGCGATTGCCGCCGAGCGTTCGCCGCAACTGCTGATCGGCTTACTGGCGATCCTCAAGGCCGGCGGCGCCTATGTGCCACTGGACCCGGACTACCCCGCCGACCGCCTGGCCTACATGCTGGCCGACAGCGGCGTGCAATTGTTGCTGACCCAGACCCCTCTGCTGCAACAGCTACCGGTGGCCGAGGGCGTTTCGGTGATCGCCATGGACAGCCTCAAGCTTGACAGCTGGCCGACCCAGGCGCCGGGCCTGCACTTGAATGCCGACAACCTCGCCTATGTGATTTACACCTCCGGCTCCACCGGCCAGCCCAAGGGCGTGGGTAATACCCATGGCGCCCTGGCCGAGCGCTTGCAGTGGATGCAGGCCACTTACCAGCTGGATGAAAGCGATGTGCTGATGCAAAAGGCACCGATCAGTTTTGACGTGTCGGTGTGGGAGTGTTTCTGGCCACTGATCAGCGGTTGCCGCCTGGTACTGGCCGGCCCCGGCGAGCATCGCGACCCCCATCGCATTGCACAGTTGGTGCAGGAGCATGGCGTGACCACCCTGCATTTTGTGCCGCCGCTACTGCAGCTGTTTGTCGATGAGCCGCTGGCGGCCGAATGCACCAGCCTGCGCCGGGTATTTTCCGGGGGCGAAGCCTTGCCCGCCGAGTTGCGCAATCGGCTCCTCACGCAATTGCCGGCGGTGCAGTTGCACAACCGTTATGGCCCGACCGAAACGGCAATCAACGTCACCCATTGGCACTGCCAGCGCACCGACGGCGAGCGCTCGCCAATCGGCCGCCCATTGGGCAACGTGCTTTGCCGGGTGCTGGACGAGCAGTTCAACCTGCTGCCCGCAGGGGTGCCGGGTGAGCTGTGCATCGGCGGGATTGGCCTGGCCCGCGGTTATCTGGGGCGTGCCGGGCTGACCGCCGAACGTTTTGTTGCCGACCCACTGGGCGCGGCGGGCGCCCGTTTGTACCGCACCGGCGACCGCGTGCGCTGGACGGCTGATGGCGTGCTGGAGTACCTCGGACGCCTGGATCAGCAGGTCAAGCTGCGCGGGTTTCGGGTCGAGCCGGAAGAAATCCAGGCGCGGCTGCTGGCCCAGGAGGGCATCGCCCAGGCGCTGGTGTTGGTTCGCGAGACCGCCGGCGGTGCGCAGTTGATCGGTTACTACACGGCCAGCGGCGAGCTGGATGAGCTGGACGTGAAAGCCGCACTGGCCGCCGAGTTGCCGGAGTATATGGTGCCGGCGCAACTGATCCGCCTCGACGTCATGCCCCTGAGCCCCAGCGGCAAAGTCGACCGCCGCGCCTTGCCGGAGCCGGTGTGGCAGGTGCGTGAGCATGTCGAGCCGCAGACCGCCCTGGAACAGCAGATCGCCGCGATCTGGCGCACAGTGCTGGGCCTGCCGCGTGTCGGCCTGCGCGACGATTTCTTCGCCCTTGGCGGCCATTCACTGCTGGCCACGCAAATCATCTCCCGCACACGCCAGGCCTGTGATGTGGAGCTGCCCCTGCGTACCTTGTTCGAAGCCAGTGAGCTGGGGGCGTTTGCCGAACAGGTGCGCCTGATCCAGGCCAGCGGCCAACGCAACCAACAGAGCGCGATCGGCAAGGTGGATCGTCGCCAGCCGGTGCCGCTGTCCTATTCCCAGCAGCGCATGTGGTTCCTCTGGCAAATGGAGCCGGACAGCCCGGCCTATAACGTCGGTGGCATGGCGCGCTTGCGCGGGGTGCTGGATGTGGGGCGTTTCGAGGCGGCGTTGCAAGCCTTGATCATGCGCCACGAAACCCTGCGCACCACCTTCCCGAGTGTCGATGGTGTGGCCCGGCAGAACGTCGCCGCGCAAAGCAGCGTGCGCATGAACTGGCAGGATTTCTCGGCGTTTACCGAAGCCGAGCGCCAACTGCGCGTGCAGCAATTGGCCGACCAGGAAGCCCACCGCCCGTTCAACCTGGAAACCGGACCGTTGCTGCGCGCCTGTCTGGTCAAGGCCGGCGAGCAGGAACACTACCTGGTGCTGACCCTGCACCACATCGTCACCGAAGGCTGGGCCATGGACATCTTTGCCCGTGAACTCAGCGCGCTGTACGAAGCTTTTATCGACGAGCGCGAATCGCCCCTGGAACCGTTGCCGGTGCAATACCTGGACTACAGCGTGTGGCAGCGCCAATGGCTGGAGGCCGGTGAACGCCAGCGCCAGCTCGATTACTGGACCACGCAACTGGGCAACGAGCATCCGCTGCTGGAACTGCCCAGCGACCGGCCACGCCCGGCGGTGCAAAGTCATCAGGGCGAGCTGTACCGTTTTGACCTTGGCGATGAACTGGCCGCCAAGGTGCGCGCCTTCAATGCCGAACATGGCCTGACCCTGTTCATGACCATGACTGCAACCCTGGCGACGCTGCTCTACCGCTACAGCGGCCAGACCGACCTGCGCATCGGTGCGCCGGTGGCCAACCGCATCCGTCCGGAAAGCGAAGGGCTGATCGGCGCGTTCCTCAACACCCAGGTGCTGCGTTGCCAGCTCGACGGGCAGATGCGCGTTGCTGAGCTGTTTGAGCACGTGCGCCACACCGTAATCGAAGGCCAGTCCCATCAGGACCTGCCGTTCGACCACTTGGTGGAAGCCCTGCAGCCGCCGCGCAGTGCTGCGTATAACCCGCTGTTCCAGGTGATGTGCAACGTGCAGCGCTGGGAATTCCAGCAAAGCCGGCAACTGGCCGGGATGACCGTCGAGTACCTGGCCAACGATGCGCGTGCCACCAAGTTCGACCTCAACCTGGAAGTCACCGACCTCGATCATCGCCTGGGTTGCTGCCTGACCTACAGCACCGACTTGTTCGACGAGCCGCGCATTGCGCGCATGGCCGCCCATTGGCGCAACCTGCTGGAGGCGCTGATTGCCGATCCGCAACAGCGCTTGAGCGAGTTGGCGATGCTCCAGGCACATGAGCAACGCGCCCTGCAAGACGGCCTCGGTATCGAGGCCGGCGAGCACCGTCTCGACCAGTGCATTCATTCGCTGTTCAGCGCACAGGTGCAGGCCCGTGCGGATGCGCCCGCGCTGACCTTCGCCGGGCAAACCCTGAGTTACCGCGAGCTGGACAGCCGCGCCAACCGCCTGGCCTGGATGCTGCGCGAGCGTGGGGTGGGCCCGCAGGTGCGGGTCGGCCTGGCGCTGCCACGCTCACTGGAAATGGTCATCGGCCTGCTGGCGATCCTCAAGGCCGGTGGCGCCTATGTGCCGTTGGACCCGGAATACCCGCTGGACCGTCTGCACTACATGATCGAAGACAGCGGCATCGGCCTGTTGCTCAGCGATGCGGCGATGTTCGACGCCCTTGGTGAGTTACCCGCCAGCGTCAGTTGCTGGTGCCTGGAAGATGACTTGCCGGTGCTCGCCAACTACCCGGCCAGTGACCTGCCGGCGATCAGCCTGGCGCAGCATCAGGCGTACCTGATCTACACCTCCGGCTCCACCGGCAAGCCCAAGGGCGTGGTGGTGTCCCACGGTGAAATCGCCATGCATTGCCAGGCGGTGATCGAGCGCTTTGGCATGCGCCCCGACGATTGCGAGCTGCACTTCTATTCGATCAATTTCGACGCCGCCACCGAGCGCCTGCTGGTGCCGCTGCTCAGTGGTGCGCAGGTGGTGTTGCGCGCCCAGGGGCAATGGGATGCCGAAGAAATTTGCGGGCTGATCCGTGAGCATCGGATCAATATCCTCGGCTTCACCCCTAGCTATGGCAGCCAGTTGGCGCAATGGCTGGCCACGCAAAACCAGACCCTGCCGGTGCGCATGTGCATCACCGGTGGCGAGGCGCTGACTGGCGAGCACCTGCAGCGCATCCGCGCGGCGTTCCAGCCGGCGCTGTTCTTCAATGCTTATGGGCCGACCGAAACGGTGGTCATGCCCCTGGCCAGCCTGGCCCCTGAGGTGTTGGAGGAGGGCGCCGGCAGCGTGCCGATCGGCAGCATCATCGGCGCGCGGGTCGCCTATATTCTGGATGCCGACCTGGCGCTGGTGCCCCAAGGCGCGACTGGCGAGCTGTACGTGGGCGGTGCCGGCCTGGCCCAGGGTTATCACCAGCGTGCGGGCATGACCGCCGAACGTTTTGTGGCCGACCCGTATGCCGATGGCGGGCGGCTCTATCGTACCGGCGACCTGGTGCGCCAGCGTGCCGATGGCCTGGTGGAGTACCTGGGGCGGATCGACCATCAGGTGAAAATCCGTGGTTTCCGCATCGAACTGGGCGAGATCGAAACCCGCCTGCTTGAGCATGAGGCGGTCCGCGAAGCGGTGGTCCTGGCCCTGGATGCGCCGAGTGGCAAGCAACTGGCGGCGTACCTGGTCAGCGATGCCCGCGATCACGCCGCCTTGCGCGAGGCGCTCAAGACCCACCTCAAGGCGCAACTGCCGGACTACATGGTGCCGGCGCACCTGATGGTGCTCGACAGCATGCCGCTGACCGCCAACGGCAAGCTCGACCGCCGCGCCTTGCCGCAACCGGACCCCGAGGCCAATCGGCAGCAGTACGTGGCGCCGAGCAATGCGCTGGAACTGAGCCTGGCCGCGATCTGGTGTGCGGTGCTCAATGTGCAGCAGGTCGGGCTGCACGATAACTTCTTCGAGCTGGGTGGCGACTCGATCCTGTCGATCCAGGTGGTCAGCCGGGCGCGGCAGGCGGGGATTCACTTCAGCCCCCGCGACCTGTTCCAGCACCAGACCGTGCAGGCCCTGGCCGCAGTGGCCACGTGCAGTGAGCAGGTCACTGCCGAGCAAGGGCTGTTGACCGGCCCCTCGGGCCTGACGCCGATCCAGCATTGGTTCTTCGACAGCGAAATCCCGGCGCGTCAGCACTGGAACCAGGCATTGGTGCTGGCGCCGGTGCAGGCCCTGGACCCGCACCGCCTGGAACAGGCGCTGCTGGCCGTACTGGAACACCACGACGCCTTGTGCCTGAGCTTCACCCAGCGCGACGCGCAATGGCACGCCGAGCATCTGGCCGTGCCGGAAGGCGGTGTGTTGTGGCTGGCCCAGGTGGCGGATATGGCGCAGTGCGAGGCGCTGTTCGCCGATGCCCAGCGCAGCCTCGACCTGGAGCACGGCCCGCTGCTGCGCGCCTTGCTGGTGGAAGGGCCGCTTGGCCAGCAACGCTTGCTGATCGCGATCCATCACCTGGTGGTGGATGGCGTGTCCTGGCGCGTATTGCTCGAAGACCTGCAAAACGTCTATCGCCAATTGAGCGACGGCCAGGCCGTCAGCCTGCCCGCCAAGACCAGCGCCTTGCGCGACTGGGCCGCGCGTTTGCAGGCCTATGCCAGTAGCGAATCCCTGCGTGAAGAACTGAGTCTATGGCAGCAACAGTTGGCTGGCCCGCCGGTTGAACTGCCGGTGGACCGGGCGGACGGCAGCCTGCGCAACCGCGACGCCGAGACTGTCAGCGTGCGCCTGGATGCCGAGCGCACCCGGCAGTTGCTGCAACAGGCACCGAGCGCCTACCGCACCCAGGTCAACGACCTGTTGCTGACTGCACTGGCCCGCGTGCTGTGCCGTTGGAGCGGCCACGCATCGACCCTGATCCAGCTGGAAGGCCACGGCCGCGAAAGCCTGTTTGATGAGATCGACCTGACCCGCAGTGTCGGTTGGTTCACCAGCGCTTACCCGCTGCGCCTGACCCCGTTGGATATCGAGGAGGCCAGCGGCCAGGGCGCGTCGATCAAGGCGATCAAGGAGCAACTGCGCGCGGTGCCGCACAAAGGCCTGGGCTATGGCGTGCTGCGCTACCTGGCCGACAGTACCTGTCGCCAGGCCATGGCGGCGTTGCCGAACGCCTCGATTACCTTCAACTACCTCGGGCAGTTCGACCAGAGCTTCGACAGCCAGGCGCTGTTCCACCCGCTGGACGTGTCTGCCGGCCCGGCCCATGACCCGGATGCGCCACTGCCCAACGCCTTGAGTGTGGACAGCCAGGTGTACGGCGGCGAACTGCTGCTGCGCTGGACCTTCAGCCGCGAGCGTCACGACCACCAGACCATCAGCGAACTGGCCGAGGCCTACCTGAGTGAGTTGCAGAGCCTGATCGCCCATTGCCTGCGCGATGATGCCGGCGGCCTGACGCCGTCCGACTTCCCCCTGGCGCACCTGACCCAGGTGCAACTGGACGCGTTGCCGGTGCCGGCCAGCGCCATCGAGGATGTGTATCCGCTGACGCCCATGCAGGAAGGCCTGCTGTTGCATACCCTGCTGGAGCCGGGCACCGGCCTCTATTACATGCAGGACCGCTACCGCATCAACAGCGAGCTCAACCCCGAGCGCTTTGCCCTGGCCTGGAAAGCCGTGATCGCCCGGCATGAAGCCTTGCGTGCGTCGTTCTGCTGGAACGTCGGCGAAGCGATGTTGCAGGTGATCCACAAGCCCGGCAGCACGCCGATCGAATACCTGGACTGGACCGGCACCCCGGCCGAGCAACAGGAGCCGCGCCTGCAAGCGTTGCTCAAAAGCGAGCGCGAGGCCGGTTTCGATCTGCTCAATCAGGCGCCGTTCCACCTGCGCCTGATCCGCGTCGGCGAGGCCCGTTACTGGTTCATGATGAGCAACCACCACATCCTGATTGATGCCTGGTGCCGTTCGTTGTTGATGAATGATTTCTTCGATATCTACACCGCCCTGGGTGAAGGTCGCGAAGCACAACTGGCTGTGCCGCCACGCTATCGCGATTACATCGCCTGGCTGCAACGTCAGAACCTGGCCGAGGCGCGGCAGTGGTGGCAGCAGAACCTGCAAGGGTTTGAGCGCACCACGCCGATCCCCAGCGACCGGCCATTCCTGCGTGAACACGCCGGCCACAGTGGCGGCATGGTGGTGGGGGATTGCTATACCCGTCTGGATGCCCGTGATGGTGCGCAATTGCGCGAGCTGGCCCAGGCTCATCAACTGACCGTCAATACCTTCGCCCAGGCGGCGTGGGCCTTGGTGCTGCGGCGCTTGAGCGGCGAGCGTGACGTGTTGTTCGGCGTCACGGTGGCCGGGCGCCCGGTGGACATGCCGCACATGCAGCGTACCGTCGGCCTGTTTATCAACAGCATCGCCCTGCGGGTCAAGTTGCCCGAGGACGATCAGCCGTGCAGCGTGCGCCACTGGTTGAGCGCCTTGCTCGACAGCAATATGCAGCTGCGCGAGTACGAATACCTGCCGCTGGTGACAATCCAGGAACACAGCGAACTGCCCAAGGGCCAGCCGCTGTTCGACAGCCTGTTTGTATTTGAAAACGCTCCGGTGGAAGTCTCGGTGCTGGACCGTGCGCAAAGCCTGAACGCCACCTCGGACTCGGGCCGTACCCACACCAACTTCCCGCTGACCGCCGTGTGTTACCCGGGGGATGACCTGGGCCTGCACCTGTCCTACGACCAGCGTTATTTCGATGAAAGCACCGTGCAGGGCATGCTTGCTGAGTTCAAGCGCCTGCTGCTGGCGCTGGTGCAGGGCTTCCATGGCGATATGGCCGACCTGCCGCTGATTGGCGAGCAGGAGCGTGAGTTCCTGGTGCACGCTTGCAACCAGAGCGCCCACGACTACCCGCTGCAAAGCAGCTACGTTGAACTGTTTGAAGCGCAGGTGGCGCAGCATGGGCAGCGCATTGCCGCCAGTTGCCTGGAGCGGCAATGGAGCTATGCCGAGCTGAACCAGCACAGCAACCGCCTGGGCCATGCCCTGGTCGCGGCAGGTGTCGGCCTGGATCAGCCGGTGGCGCTGCTGGCCGAGCGCGGCCTGGAACTGCTGGGCATGATCATCGGCAGCTTCAAGGCCGGTGCCGGTTATTTGCCGCTGGATCCCGGCCTGCCGGCCCAGCGCCTGAGCCGGATCATCGACCTGAGCCGCACGCCGCTGCTGGTGTGCACGGCAGCCTGCCTTGAACAGGCGCAGGTGTTGCTCGAAGACTTTGCCTGCGGCGCGCGGCCGAAGTTGCTGGTGTGGGAGGAGTTGGTGGGCGCGGATAGCAATCCGGGGATCTACAGTGCCCCGGACAACCTCGCCTATGTGATCTACACCTCCGGCTCCACCGGGCTGCCCAAGGGCGTGATGGTCGAGCAGCGCGGCATGCTCAATAACCAGTTGAGCAAGGTGCCGTACCTGCAGTTGAGCGAGCAGGATGTGATCGCCCAGACCGCGTCGCAAAGCTTCGATATTTCGGTGTGGCAATTCCTCGCCGCGCCGTTGTTTGGCGCACGGGTGGACATTGTGCCCAACACCATTGCCCATGATCCGCAGGGCCTGCTGGCCCATGTCCAGGCCCAGGGCATCACGGTGCTGGAAAGCGTGCCATCGCTGATCCAGGGCATGCTTGCCCAGGAGCGCATCAGCCTGCAGGGCCTGCGCTGGATGCTGCCGACGGGGGAGGCCATGCCGCCAGAGTTGGCGCACCAATGGCTGCTGCGTTACCCGGATATCGGCCTGGTCAACGCCTATGGCCCGGCGGAATGCTCGGATGACGTGGCGTTCTTTTGCGTCGACCTGGCCTCGACCCGTGGCACCTACCTGCCGATCGGCACGCCGACCGACAACAACCGTTTGTACCTGCTCGACGGCGCGCTGGAGTTGGTGCCGCAAGGGGCGGTGGGTGAGTTGTGTGTGGCGGGCACCGGGGTAGGGCGCGGGTACGTCAGCGACCCGCTGCGTACTGCGCAAGTGTTTGTGGCGGATCCATTTGGTGCGCCGGGAGAACGCCTGTATCGCACCGGCGACCTGGCGCGGCGGCGCAGCGATGGGGTGCTGGAGTACGTCGGGCGCATCGACCATCAGGTGAAGATTCGCGGCTACCGCATCGAGCTCGGTGAAATCGAGGCGCGCCTGCATGAGCAACCCGAGGTGCGCGACGCGGCGGTGGGTGTGCAGGAGGGCGTGAATGGCAAGCACTTGGTGGGTTACCTGGTGGCGAGCGATACCAGCCTTAACCCTGGCGAACGCCTGGACCGCATCAAGCAGCGCCTGCGCAGCGAACTGCCGGAGTACATGGTGCCGTTGCACTGGCTGTGGCTGGAGCGCCTGCCGTTGAATGCCAACGGCAAGCTCGACCGCAAGGCCTTGCCGGCTCTGGAGATCGGTCAGTTGCACAGCCAGGATTACCTGGCGCCGCGCAGCGAGCTGGAGCAGACCCTGGCCACAATCTGGGCCGAGGTGCTGAAGGTCGAGCAGGTGGGCGTGCTGGATAACTTCTTCGAGCTGGGCGGGCATTCGTTGCTGGCCACGCAAATCGCCTCGCGGGTGCAAAAGAGCCTGCAACGGGATGTGCCGCTGCGGGCGATGTTCGAATGCAGCACGGTGGCGGAGTTGGCGACGTACATCGAGGGCTTGGCCGCCAGTGACATCAGTGCCGGCACGGTGGACCGCCTGAGCGATTTGATGGCGGAGCTGGAGGGGCTTTGAGTCGGCGAACGGGTCGCCATACAGGCGGCACGCCATTGGTCGGTTTTGCACATTTTTGGGGTGCCTACTGTCAATTCTGACAGTAGGCAAACCTCCTGTTTCCGGGGCTAGATAACTGCAGATTTGGGCCTGCCCAGCAGGCTTGCTGGTTATCTTTCCCAGACAGGAGGTCGCATCATGGTCAAAAAAACCACCCCCCAAAACCCGCCGTTGGCGGCTACCCAGGCACCTGCCGAGGTTGCTGTCGAATTGCCCTATCCGCAGATTCGCTACGCCGTCAATAACAACACCCTGGACCCCATCAAGGCGAAAAACGGCACTGTCGCGACCGTCGCTTTTACGGGGATGGGCACGGGTCCTATCACCTTGTACTGGGCGATCAAGGGCCAGGACGAGCCGGTGTTTGAACCTGTTGTGCAACCGGGCAGTACCAGCGGCAGTATTGATATTCCGGTTCCCTGGCAATCGGTCAGCACCAGCATTGGGCATACGGTTTTGGTCTGGTACACCGCGCGGGTGGCGGGCCAGTTGAAGGAATCGCTGGTGCTGGAGTTGGAGGTCCAGCAGATCAGGGAGGCGGACCTCAAGGAGTCGCTGCCGAAGTTTGAGCATGCCCAGTATGTCCATAGCACCTGGCAACTGGATATGAAGACATTCAGGGGCGATGAGACCATCCGCCTTAACGCCTGGCCCATGATTCAGGCCGGGCAGCGCCTGTTTATCAATGTGGCCGGTGATCAGCACAAGCCGCCGTTCGCGTTTAGCTGGGTGGCGCGGGACCATGTGGTCATGGAGGCCGAAGCCCATGACGATCATGTCTTTGAGTTCAAGCTGTCACGGGGCTGGATGGCGCGACGGGAAGACTATTCGGCACTGACCCTTCATATCGCCGTGATCTTTGATGGCACCGATCCCAAGCCGCCGGTACCGGTCGATCCGATCTACGAAACCCGACTGCCCGAAAACGCCCACGAATTTCATCCTCGCAACACGGCGCTGTTGTTTGTCGATACCTCCCTGCATTTGCAAGCCCCGACATTGGTCGAGGCGCAAGGCCAGGGCCAGGTTGATCCCCTCAAGTTGTTGGAGGGGGCCACGGTACGTGTTTGTTACGAGGATATGCAGAGCACGGACCATATTGCCCTGTGCTGGGAATCCACCTTCGGTGATTGCGCGCCGATTGCACCGCAGTATGGCGTAGAGGAGGGGTGCATCGACTTCCATGTGCCGCCGGAATACGTGGGCATGCGCCTGGATAACTTCGCGCATTTCTCCTATACCGTGACCCGGGATGGGGAGCCGTACACGTCGCCTGAAGGTGTGGTCAGGATCCCACTGCCGGCCAACCTGCCCCAGCCGCAGATTTTCGAAGCGCCGTTCAACACCCTGGACCTTGGAGGGATGTGCTGTGATGACCCGGTGACTGTTCATGTCGCGCCTTGGCCGTTTATCGGCACCAGCCAGGTTATTCAGTTGTTTATCGGTGGTGTTTACCCGGATGGCTCGAAAGCCCGGCTGCTCCCTTTTGATGACGCGCCGATTACTGAAGAAGACGTGCGTAGCGGTTGGACCAGAACCTTGTCTCGGGCCCAACTGGCGGCGCTCAAACATGACAGCCAGTTGTATGTTCTCTTTAGTGTCGAGTTTCTTCCGCGTAAGGATTCAAGGCCGGTCTACAGGTCTTTTCCTTCACTGCT
The DNA here is from genome assembly GCF_016405645.1 of Pseudomonas sp. MF5691. Taxonomy (NCBI): domain Bacteria; kingdom Pseudomonadati; phylum Pseudomonadota; class Gammaproteobacteria; order Pseudomonadales; family Pseudomonadaceae; genus Pseudomonas; species Pseudomonas sp. MF5691. The sequence continues at coordinate 10,689 of NZ_JAEKDC010000004.1, read as the reverse complement.
GGTGAATCTGCTCACCGAGCCCCACTTGGAGTTGACGGCCCCCCATCTCGTTGAGTCCGTAGACTGCGGCGCCGACGGCTGGCTACTCAACCCGGTGAACACGGTGGAGGGCGCGCATCTTCAGGTAGCGTACGGGCATATGTGTCCGGGGGATTGGGTGTGCCCGACGTTTACCGGCACACCAGGGCTCGGTTCGCCGGCGTTGGAGTGTCGTACTGTCGGTGTAGATGAGCGAAACATGGTGTTCCCGATTCCGGCCTCTGCGATCAGCGCCAACCTGTGTCAGAAAATATCGGTTTCTTACAATGTATCGCGTGCCTGCGGTGGCTTCTGGGAGTCGCCGGTGAAAGAGGTGCAGGTCCTGGATCTCAGCGGCCTGCCCGCGCCTGCGGTGGAACAGGCCACGGGCAGCACGTTGGACCTTAATACCTTCGGGGGTGATGCCACGGCGATGGTGGCTACCTGGTTCTATCTGGCCCTGGGCCAACCTTGCTGGCTGTGGGTGACGGGTGAGTTGGAGGATGGCAGCCCCTACCGTTTTGAGGTGCTGGAAGGTCAGGCGGTAACCGAGGAATGGCTGGCCGGTGGCGTCACCGCGGCACTGGCGCGCAACGAACTGCAAAAACTGGCGGATTGCAGTGCGTTTGAAGTGCATTTCGCGGTGAACTTCAATGGCGAGTCCGACAAGGCCAGCGCCAAGGAATTTGCATCGCTGACCCTCGAAATCGCCCAGGAGGACCTGGTACTCGAAGCGCCCACGGTGCGCGAAGCGGTAGGCTCGCAGCTCACGGTATACAACGGCCGCGATGGCGTGACGGTGCAAGTGGCCTATGACCTGATCAGCCCCGGCCATGCAATCAGCGTGTGCTGGAAACGCGCAGACGGTACCTGCCTGCCGCTGGCCTCGAAGCCTGGCAGCAATGACCCGGATTACGTGGATTTCCATATCCCCCGGGAGGCGGTGATTCGTGGGATTGGCAAGACGGTGAAGATCAACTACACCGTTACCAGCCTGTGCAAAGTGGCGACTTCCCCGGACCTCGATCTGCAAATCAGCGATCCGATACATTTGCCGGTGCCGGTGGTGCCGCAGGCAACCAACAATATTCTGGACTTGCGCACCTTTAATGGGAACGCGGATATCACCGTTGAACCCTGGTGGTTTATCTTGCCGGACCAGAAAGTATGGTTGCGGGGCGTCGGTACCCAAAAGAATGGCAACCCTTATACGATCAACGTTTACTTGGGTCAGGGGGTGACAGCAGGTGAAGCGAGTACAGGTTTGAAAAAGGCGTTACAGCGTTTCGAACTTGAGCTCTTGAAGGACCTCAGCCGCCTGATGTTTACCTGTAAGGTGACCGCCGATGGCAGTACCCGTGAAAGTGAAGCGCTGGCGTTTCCGATTCTGGAGCTGATTATCCGGGCCAATTTCTTAACCGATTTTGATGATTTTGAGAGTTATCCGAGCCAGGAGTATCTGGGGGCAGGGACTATCATCAATACGCGCTTATTGGATTTTGAATTACCAGCCTCATCTCCCCCTGGAATTGGACTTCATCCAGTCAGAACTGCCGGAGAACTGGTGCCGGGAATGATTGAGGGCAAGGCATTGGCAGTGCGCTGCGGTAGCGCTAATACAATGCAGCTATCACGTCTGAAGTTTAAGTTCAGATGCGCACGGGTGAGATTCGGTTATGCAAATACCGGCACCGATATCGCGACGTTCAGGTTCTTTGGTGAAAATAATCAGCTACTTGGGACACGTGAGGCAGCGACTAGGACCTGGGTCGATTTCGAAGCTGAAAACGGAGCAAAAATAGTCCGTATTGACGTTTTGTGTCTTGTGCATGGAGCGATTGATTCGCTAACCATCTGGCATGGTGGCGAGACTTATCGTCATTGAGCTAATGCCCGCCCTGCAGAAAAGGGGTGAGCAAACGCTCGGGTTCGGCCGTTAGGTATTGGACCAACGAGATACAAGAATGCCCGCTTTGTGCGGGCATTCTTGTTAGTGGCGTGTGGTTAATCCGAGTCACTTGGGCCCGAGGATTTTCCCCAACTTATCCGGCGACGGCGCCCCCTGCTGTTGCTGCAACTGGCCCTTGTCATCCAGATAGAAAATCGCCGGCGTGGCCGACAACTCCAGCTCTTCCATCAACTTCATATTGGCATCGAGCTTGGCCTGGATCTGGGCCGGAATCTTGGTCAGGGCCTTGAGCTTGCTGGCTTTGCCGGCAGACTCATGTTCTTCCAGGGCCTGGGCTGTGTCCTTGCTTGCCAGCAGCGCCGCCGATTTGCCCGGGCTGTCTTCGCGAATAATCCCGACCATGATGTGGCGCAACTGTACCTTGCCCGCCTTGACCCAGGGCCGTGCCTGTTCCCAGAACATGTTGCAGTACGGGCAGTTGGGGTCGCTGAACAGGTAGACGGTGCGCGGCGCGTTTTTATCGCCGTCCTGGATCCAGCTGCTCTGTTCCATCTTGGCCCAGATTTCCTTGGCCATTGGGGCGTAGACCAGTTTTTCCAGGGGCGCGGTGCTCAGGTCATTGCCCTTGGCGTCATACAGATTGCCGGCGATCACGTGTTGGCCGTCGGCGGTCAGGTACAGCGCCATGCCGCGGTTCTGGTATTGCGCGGCATAGCCCTTGAGCCCGCCCGGCGCGTCGAAGCTGCCGATGATCTTGGCGCCCTTGGCTTCGATCTGTTTGATCGGCGCCGGCCATTCTTCGGCGTGGACGAGGCTGGCAGCCAGGGTCAGGGGCAGCAGGGTTAGCAGGTGGCGGAGGCGGGGCATAAGGGTTTCCTTGCAGGGGCCGTCTTGGCGGCAGTCTTGTCCATGGGGTCGAAATATTCCATGGCGCGGGCCAGGCTGGCCTGGGACAGTTCGCCCAGGTGGCTGTTGATCAGCCGGCCATCGGCTTGATAGAAGAGGGTGGTCGGCAGGGCCATGGACCCCACGGCCTGGCCCAGGCGGCCACTGGCGTCGAACAGCACGTTGTCCAGGTTCAGGCCTTGGGTAGCCAGGTAGGTGCTGACGCTTTGCATGCTTTCGGCCTGGTTGACGAACAGGAAGGTCACGTCCGGCCGCTGCTTCTGGGCGTTTTCCAGCACTGGCATTTCCCGCCGGCAGGGCGGGCACCAGGTGGCCCAGAGGTTGATCACCAGCGGGCCGCCCTGGTAGTCAGCCAGTTGCACGGTTTCGCCATCGGCATTGCGCAGGGCGATGTCCGGCAGGCGCGTACCTTTTTCGTAGATGTTCAACGAGAAACTGGCCAGTGCCCAGAAGGCCAGGCCGCTGACCACACCGGCGCTAAGCGGTTTGCGCAGGGCCGGGCGGCGCCAGCTCCACAGTAGGGCGGCGATGATCAGCACGATCACCCCAGGCCAGGCCAGGAAACCGCCGTCGCGCAGGTCGACGATCTGCAACGGGTCGTCGCGGTAGTACGACCAGTACATCAAGACAAAGCCGATACGCGCACTGAGCATGCCCAGCAGGAACAGGCTGAACAGCACCGATTCGGGGTTCTCGCCGCCCCGCTTGGCCACGCGCCAGCCCACGACTGTGGCGAGGATCAGCGCACTGATCAGCAGCAGATGGTTCAAGGCAATGGCAAAGGTGCCGATGGTCAAGGTCAGCATCAGAGTGCTTCCCGGGTCTGGGTCCAGCGTTGCAGGAAGGCTGCGGCATCCACTTCGCCGGTGATGCGTTGGGCGCGGCGCTCTGCACCGTCGGGGCCGATCCAGACGAAGCTCGGTGGGCCAGGGACTTTGTAGCGACCGAGCAGCTCACGGCTGGCGGCGTTGTCGGCGGTAACGTCCAGGCGCAGCAGGCGCACGTCCTTCAGGGCGTCCATCACTTCGGGTTTGCCGAACACCTGTTTTTCCATGATTTTGCACGACACACACCAGTCGGCGTAGTAGTCCAGCAGCACCCATTGGCCCTGGGCCTTGGCGCTGTCGAGCTGGGCTTGCAGGGCTACCGGGTCGTTGAGGGTGATAAAGCTGTCATGGGCAGTCGGCGCGCCGGCCACCGTCGAGCCACCGAAGACCTTGAGCGGCTGCCACAGGTCGTCGCTGCCAGCGGCGGCGCCGATCACCAGGATCGCGCCCCACAGCCCCAGGACCAGGGAGCCGGCACCCAGTGCCTTGGCGATCAGCCCGTACTCACGGGCCAGGCTCCAGCCACAGTAGGCCATGACCAGCGCCAGTACACCCCACAGGCCGAGCCACAGGCTTTCGTCGACGACCGGGCGAATCATCAACACGGCGGTCGCGAGGAACAGGAAGCCAAACACGCCCTTCAGCACGTTCATCCAGGTGCCCGGCTTGGGCAGGAAGCGATTGCCCACGGTCACCAGCAACAGCAAGGGCACGCCGATACCGATGCCCATGGCAAACAGGATCAGGCCGCCGTGCAGGGCATTGCCGCTTTGCGCGATATACAGCAGGGCGCCGGCCAGGGGCGCGGTCATGCACGGGCCCACCAGCAGACCGGACAAGGCGCCGAGCACCCCGGCGCCGACCAGGCTGCCGCCGTTTTGCTGGCGGCTGGCGTTATCCAGGCGATCGCGCAGGAAGGTCGGCAGTTGCAGTTCAAAGAAACCGAACATCGGCAGGGCGAGGATCACAAACAACCCGGCGAAACTGCCGAGGATCCACGGGGTTTGCAGCAGCGCGGCGAGGTTGCTGCCGGCCAGCGCGGCCAGCACGCCGAGGGCGGCATACACCAGAGCCATGCACACCACATAACTGCTGGCCAGGGCAAAACCACGGCGTGGGCTGGCACCGCTGCCTACCACCAGGCCAGCAAGGATTGGCAGCATCGGCAGCGAGCACGGGGCGAACGCCAGCAGCAGGCCCAGGCCGAAGAACACCAGCAGGCTCCAGCCCAGGCTGCGTTGCTGCAGGCCACTGGCCAGGCTTTCATCCTGGGCCTCGGCGGTGGCGGCCACGGCGGGGTTACCACCCAGGTCCACGGTGAGCGATTGCGGTGGGTAGCACAGGCCGGCATCGGCACAGCCCTGCCAGCCCAGCTTGACCTTGCCGGTGGCACCGGCCGGAAGCTTCACTTCCAGGCCCTGGCGGTACACCTGTTGCTCGCCGAAGAACTCGTCGCTATGGGCTTCGCCCTGGGGCAGCACGGGTTGTTCGGCCAGGCCTTCGAACTTCATGCGTTGCTGGTACAGGTAATAACCGTCGGCAACCTGCCAATACAGCTGGGTTTCACCGGAAGCCAGGCGCTCGGAGGTAAAGGTGAAGGCCTTGCCTACCGGGAGGAACTCGGCCTTGGTCTCGAACGGATTGTTGCCAGGCGCGGCCTGGGCCAATCCGGTGAACAACACCAACAGGAAGATAAACAGATGCCGCATGGTCAAGCCTTAGTTCGATGCAAGTGGGGCACACAATGTGGGGTGCTGATTAACCGATGATTAACCGGGCTATTCTAGAGTGTAGGGATTTTCGAGGCGCGCCTCTTTTGCCGGCATAATGCGCGCTTAATCCGCCCTCCTTTAAATCAGCATTTTTGCAAAGGGTTCAGCATGCACGTACTGGTCTGTGAAGACGATGACCTGATTGCCAGTGGCATCGTTGCCGGTCTCGGCGCCCAGGGCTTTACGGTCGAGCGCGTAGCCACGGCCGCAGCCGCGCGGGCGATGCTCAAGGCGGCGGAGTTTGACATCATGGTGCTCGACCTCGGCCTGCCGGATGAAGACGGCCTGAAACTGCTGCAACAACAGCGCAGTGCAGGCCTGGAGATTCCGGTGCTGATCCTCACCGCGCGGGATTCGGTGACCAATCGGGTCGACGGCCTGCAGGCCGGCGCCGACGATTACCTGCTCAAGCCCTTCGACTTGCGTGAACTGGCGGCCCGCCTGCAAACCCTGCTGCGCCGGGTGGCCGGGCGTAGCGTCAACCTGATCGAGCATGGCCGGCTGACCTACAACCCCAGCAGCCGGGAAACCCTGTTGGGCGGCCAATCGGTGGACTTGTCCCGCCGTGAACAGGCGTTGTTGCAGGCACTGCTGCACAACCGTGGCCGGGTGCTGTCCAGCGAGCAGCTCAAAGACAGCGTCTACGGCTTTAACGACGAGTTGGAAAGCAACGCCCTCAACGTGCATATCCACCACCTGCGCCGCAAATTGGGCAATGGCATTGTCGAGACCGTGCGTGGCCTGGGCTACCGCCTGGGCCCGGCGGACGGTGGAGAGGACGCTTCGTGATGAGTCTGCGTCTGCGCCTGACGTTCAAGCTGGGCGCCGCTTTTGTGCTGATCTGGGTGCTGGCAGCGACCTGGATGCTCAACGACCTGCGTAACCAGATGATGTTTTCCCTGGATCAGCGGCTGGTGGCGTCGGCGCGCATGGTGGCCGGGCTGATGGAGCAGATGCCCGGCCTGGCCAGTGTGGGCGAGGGCAAACGCTTTGGCGCCGAGCAATTGAATGTGCCGGGGGGCATGGCGTGCCAGGTCAGTTCGCTGCGTGGCGAAGTCCTCGCGCGCAGCCATACCACCCCGGATCAGGGCCTGGAATCCCGGCAGAGCGGCTTTCGCGACCAGATCATCGACGGCGCCGCCTGGCGCAGCTTTACCCTGGCCCGGGGCGATTTGTTTATCACCACCGCCGACCGCCAGGTGGAGCGCGAGGCGCTGAATATGTCGATCCTGCTGGCGGCCTCGGTGCCGGTGGGCGTGGCCCTGCTGGGCTGCCTGTGCCTGTTGTGGCTGGGGATCGGCCAGAGCCTGGTGCCGCTCAACCGCATGCGCGATGCCTTGATGCGCCGCAGCGCCGACTCCCTCGAGCCCTTGCAGATTCACCCGTTGCCCAGCGAGCTCAAGCCGTTGCTCGACACTCAGAACCAGCTGTTGCAACGCATCGCCAAGGCCATTGAGCGCGAGCGCCGGCTGACGGGCGATGCCGCCCACGAACTGCGCAGCCCCCTTACGGCGATCAAGACCCACCTGCAAGTGGCACGCATGACCGACGGCGCGGCCCGCGACCAATCCCTGGCCCATGCCGAGGAGGGCGCCGACCGCCTGCATCGCACCCTTGAGCAATTGCTGTTGCTGGCGCGGGTCGAGGGCAGCCTGTCGTTTGATGACGGCTTGCAGTCCAGTGCCGAGCAGGTGGCGCGCCTGGCGATCCAGGACGCCAACGCCGGCGACAACCGGCGCATCGACCTGATCTTGCCGGACAACCTGCCCGATAACCCGGTGGAAATGCCCGTGGGCCTGGCGGTTGCCGCCTTGCGTAACCTGCTGGATAACGCCCTGAGCCATACCCCGGCCGATACGCGGGTGGAACTGAGTGTGTTTACCCAGGGCAATCAGGTGGTGTTCCGCGTGCGCGACCATGGCGCGCCGATCTCCAGCGAAGACCTGCAACATCTGACTCAACGTTTCTGGCGCAATGGCAACAGCGGTGGTTGTGGCCTGGGCCTGGCCATCGTGCAGGCGATTGTCCAGCGCTGTTCCTGTTCCCTGGCGTTCGACAGCCAGCCCGACGGCCTGCGGGTCGACCTAGGGATGCCGCTGCGACGCTGATCTTTCCTTGCACCCACATAACTACCGCCATCCTCAGGCCCGACGCTTCAGGATGGCGTTAATTTTTGTGTTTGCAGGTTTGCCGGCTGAATGACTCAGCCTGTATTGAAAAGGACAGCGCCTATGTTGGTCATCGACTCCACTTATCCCGCCCAGGATTTTAATCAACGCAATGGCGAAGCCGTGCGCCAGTTGGTGGTGCATTACACCGCCGCGCCCTTCGCCTCTTCCCTGCGCACCCTGACGCAGCAGGGTGTCAGTGCCCATTACCTGCTGCCCGACCCCCTCGAGGCGGGTTATCGAGACGCCGGCTACGACGAGTTGCGGGTATTCCAACTCGTGGATGAACATCAGCGCGCCTGGCATGCGGGGGCCAGTCATTGGGCGGGCCGCGATAACGTCAACACCCGCTCCATCGGCATCGAGATCGTCAATCTGGCTCGCGACGATGGTGGGGTTTTTACCTTTCCTGCCTACGGGGCGGAGCAAATCGAGGTACTGATCGCGCTGATCCACGACATTTGCGCCCGTCATCCGCAGATCGGCGCCACCGATATCGTCGGCCATTCGGATGTGGCGTTCTGGCGCAAAAGTGACCCGGGTCCACGGCTGCCCTGGCACGGCTTGTTCGAGGCGGGCATTGGCGCCTGGTTCGATGAAGAGGTCAAAAACGCCTATGTGCGCCGCTTTCGCATGGGCTTGCCCCAGGAGGTGGAGATCGAACGGGCCTTTCAGCGCTACGGCTACGCCCCGGCACGAAACCGCCAGGCGTTCCAGCAACGGGTGCGTGCGTTCCAGATGCACTTCCGGCCAGCCGACTATCGTGGGCAACTGGATATCGACACCTGCGCGATTCTCTATGCGTTGAACGAAAGGTACAGCAGTGCCGGCGAGTGAGCCATTCGCCGTTTTTTCAACGACCCAGGTGTAAATCCTCACGCCGCTGAAGCGTTTCCAGAACAGGAAATCCGTGCGCATGCCCTTTGGGGGCCAGACGTCAACGGGTTGGCAGTTTGGTCACCATCATCCGCGTATTGAGGGATCTAGAGATGTCAGTCGCTACCAGTCGCATTGACGATTTGCAGGTGTCGGCCAGCCCGACGCCGGCGGAAACGCTTTACCAGTTCGATGAATCACCGCTGCTGGCCCGCCAGCGCCTGCAGGAGTCCAATGCCCGCAGTTACCCACGGCGTATCCCCCTGGCACTCAAGCGGGCCAAGGGCATTTATGTCGAGGACGTCGAGGGGCGCAGTTTTATCGACTGCCTGGCCGGGGCCGGTACGTTGGCCCTGGGGCATAACCACCCGGTGGTGATCGAGGCGATCCAGCAGGTGCTGCAGGACGAGTTGCCCCTGCATACCCTGGACTTGACCACGCCGGTCAAGGATCAGTTTGTGCAGGACCTGTTCGGCCTGCTGCCTGCGGAACTGGCGCGGGAGGCGAAGATCCAGTTTTGCGGGCCCACCGGCACCGATGCAGTGGAAGCCGCGCTGAAGCTGGTACGCACCGCCACGGGGCGCAGCACGGTGTTGTCGTTCCAGGGCGGTTATCACGGCATGAGCCAGGGCGCGTTGAGCCTGATGGGCAGCCTGGGGCCGAAAAAACCATTGGGTGCCTTGCTGGCCAACGGCGTGCAGTTCCTGCCTTTCCCCTATGATTACCGGTGCCCGTTCGGTCTGGGTGGGGCAGAGGGGGTCAAGGTCAACCTGCATTACCTGGAAAACCTGCTCAACGACCCGGAGGCCGGCGTATTGCTACCGGCGGCGGTGATCGTCGAAGTGGTGCAGGGCGAGGGCGGCGTGATCCCGGCCGACCTCGACTGGCTGCGCGGCCTGCGGCGGATTACCGAGCAGGCCGGGGTGGCGCTGATCGTGGATGAGATCCAGAGCGGTTTCGGGCGCACCGGCAAGATGTTTGCCTTTGAACATGCCGGCATTGTTCCGGATGTGGTGGTGTTGTCCAAAGCCATTGGCGGCAGCCTGCCGCTGGCGGTGGTGGTCTATCGCGAGTGGCTCGACACCTGGCTGCCGGGCGCCCATGCCGGCACCTTCCGGGGCAATCAGATGGCCATGGCGGCGGGGTCGGCGGTGATGCGCTACCTCAAGCAGCACAACGTGGCCGACCACGCCGCCGCCATGGGTGAGCGCTTGAGTGAACATCTGCGCATCCTGCAGCGGGACTTTCCACAACTGGGGGATATCCGCGGGCGCGGCCTGATGCTGGGCGTGGAACTGGTGAACCCGAGCGGCGCGCCGGATGTCCAGGGGCACCCGCCGGTCCATCGACAATTGGCGCCGCTGGTACAGCGCGAGTGCCTCAAGCGCGGGTTGATTCTGGAGCTGGGCGGGCGCCATGGCAGCGTGGTGCGTTTCCTGCCGCCGCTGGTCATCACCGCCGCAGAAATCGACCGCGTGGCAGAGATCTTCGGCCGGGCTTTGGCGGCGGCCGTGGCCAGCCTCTAATTTTCCTGCGCCGCTATACGTTCCTACATACATCAGCCACGCGCAGTGCGTGGCAGCCTTTGAGTGACGGAGAACCGCAATGACCTCAGTATTTGACCGCGAAGACATCCTGTTCCAGGTGGTGGTCAACCATGAAGAACAGTATTCCATCTGGCCTGACTACAAGGCCGTGCCAGAGGGCTGGCGCACCGTGGGTAAAAGCGGGATGAAGAAAGAGTGCCTGGCTTACATCGAAGAGGTCTGGACTGATATGCGCCCGCTGAGCTTGCGCCAGAAGATGGATGCGCAGGTTGTTGCTGGCTGAACACAAGCAAATGTGGGAGCGGGCTTGCCTGCGATGGGCTACACATCTCTTTAGTGATTCTTAGGTTTGTGTACATATCCGTTGCTGCGGTCATGGCCACTTAGGGTTCCGCTCTTACAGCGGCTCACTTTGGAAAAGCCCCAAAGTAAGCAAAGGGCTTTTGCCCCACCACTCGGCACCTCGCCTAGGCTCGGTGTGCCCGTCATCCGACATTGATTTGGGGGGCCGCCGCGATGGGCCATCCATGGCCCAGCGTGGCTAACCCGGCGTCCTGCCGGGTTACCCCCCAAATCAATATCGGATGACGGCCAGCGTGGTTTAACGGGGCGCCTAAGATCAAAATCACAAGCAAAGCGAGGCGGCCTGACAGCCGACCTGATCGT